>CBERPN010000113.1:0-12936 GCA_965524675.1 uncultured bacterium | reverse complement strand
CCATGTTGCGGTACCAATTGATCCCGCACACAAACCCCGAGCTAGCAAATGCATCGCAGTAGACCTCGAAGTCAGCCGCATCGATAAAGCTCGGCAAAGCATCGGGCTGTGCCGGATCGGCCTCTTCGCCGCCAGCGGCCCAGAGCATTGCCCGCAGCATCGAGCTGACGTCGGCGTCGAAGAGATCCTCGATCGGGTTGTCCTGATCCTGGAAGGCCACCATGTACGAGAACGGCCCTTCGGGATCGGTCTCGGCAATGTGAGCTGGCATGCTGCGCTCAAACCGCGGCACATATGGCACACTCATCAGAACTAGGCCACGAAGCAGGTCAGGTCGAAACAGCCCAAGATGCCACGCTACGATCGAACCCCAGTCGTGCCCAACCAGCGTTACGTCGTCGATCTTGAGAGCGTCGAGCAATCCGACCAGGTCACCGGTTAGCTGAAAGACGTCGTAGTCCTCCACCGCTTCCGGCCGATCGCTTTCGCCAAAGCCCCGCTGGTCAGGCACAATCACCCGGTAGCCCGCATTGGCGAGAACAGTGATTTGGTGTCGCCAAGAGAAACCGATTTCGGGAAAGCCATGCAACAACATCACGGCGGGGTCGGCTCTATTTCCCGCGACAGTCACCGAAAGTTCGATGCCAGCGCCGTCACCAACTCGTACTCGCTCGACTGGGTACGCCATTAGATCCGACGCCCGTCGAGCACCTCCACGGCCACCACTCTCATCTGCTTTCGTTCACCCATTGCCGTTCTCTGAATAAAGTCGAAGGCCTCGGCTTCGGTGACGCCTTGCGTGTCGATGAGCTTGCCCTTGGCTCGGTCTACCAATTTGCGGACCTCGAGCCGGTCGGACAACGCCTCGACCTGATCTGAGATCGCCTGGTACTCGCGATGACGGGCGATCGCGATTTCTACGGCCGGGATTAGTTCACTGCTCTGAAACGGTTTGATGAGGTACGCCAAGACGCCAGCGTCGCGCGCTTGTTCGATGAGCTCACGCTGGCTAAACGCTGTGAGAATAACTACTGCAGCGCCACGCTCTTGGGAAATTTCGCGAGCGGTTTCTATCCCATCGAGTCCGGGCATTTTAATGTCGAGGATCGCCACATCGGGCTTGAGTTCGCGCACCAAACGCACGGCTTCATCACCCCTGCCAGTATCGGCAACAACCTCATAGCCTTCCGCTTCAAGGGTTTCCTTTAGATCGAGACGAATTATTGCCTCGTCCTCAGCGATGACGATCCGAACCCGCTCGCCATCGACAGGGTTTCCCGACTGGTCAGACATCGGAGGACAACTGGTCGAGTAAGTCATCTTGGCTCTTGTCGAGTTTTTCGATTCTGGCCTGCAGTTCGTTGCGATGGCGGGTCATGGCATCGGCGTGACGCTTCGCGTCGCGATGCTCGCGATCGGCTCCAGGTGTTTCGGACACGAGCGCACGCAAGCGAGCATCTTCGGCCTCGTCTGAAAAGTGAGCGAGTTGCTCGTTCGCAATATGCAAGTCGGCACGCAGGCGCTTCAGCTCTTGCCCAAGCTCAATGAGACGGCGCTCGATCAACGAATTCGACACTCCCCGAGTCTAGGCGCCGTGGCCGCGCAGCCGCGCCGGACAAGACTGTCGATCGCTCGATTTGGCTGGGAAATCGCGCAATGCAGGGTGCGGGTCAACGCGAACTGCTCGCTATCATGTGCAAACCACCTGCCCGGGTGGCGGAATGGCAGACGCGGAGGATTCAAAATCCTCTGTCCGAAAGGGC
The DNA here is from genome assembly GCA_965524675.1 of uncultured bacterium. Lineage (GTDB taxonomy): Bacteria > Actinomycetota > Acidimicrobiia > Acidimicrobiales > SHLQ01 > CALLQB01. The sequence goes on along the minus strand of CBERPN010000113.1, from coordinate 11,173 downwards.
GTGCGGGTTCAAATCCCGCCCCGGGCACTCAAAGACCGCACCCAGATTTCAGTTTTAGGATTAGGTGGGGATAGCTTGCCGGCATGTATCGACTGTCGTCTGGGCTAATGCTTCTGGCACCGCTAGCACTGGTAGCAACGCTTATCGTTCTTGCGGTCGCTGAAACTGATTTCATAGCGGTCGCGCCCAACGGGGAATCGGTTCTTGTGCAAGCGGTCGACAACGCTTTCGCCCCGGTCGATCAGACCATTGTGGCTGGCACCGAGATCGTTTGGGTCAATCGTGGCCGCAACGATCACAACATCATTCCCGAAGATCGCGATCCGCAATGGCTCGTCGAAGATGTCGACTTTGAACCCGGCGATGAGGCCTCGTTCGTTTTCGACACGCCCGGCAGCTACCTCTATTACTGCAGCATCCACGGCAACCTCACCGCTGGAATGCCTGGAGTAATCGTGGTCACCGCCCCCTAGCCAACTCCTTTCAAGCTCGTCTATCTAAACAGAAAATGCTCAATCGAAATGACCCAATTGCTTCGCAAGATCCTACTCGTCGTGGGCTTTGCCATGATCGCCTCATCGTGCGGCGGTGGCAGTAGTTCAACTAGTGATGATGCGCCTGACGACACCGAGGCCCCACAGGACTCGGCTGTAACAACCGAACCTGATTTCGAAGTCGACGTCGCGAGCTACACCACGCTCAACGTTCCTGACGACTACCCAAGCATCCAAGCAGCGGTAGATGCAGCCGCTCCGGGTGATCTGATTCTCATCGCCGAAGGCAGCTACCTAGAGGCGGTCGACGTCGTTACCGACGACTTGGTAATCCGCGGGGTCGACCGAAACGCGGTGATCCTCGATGGCGGCTTCGAACTCGAAAACGGAATCCGCGTCCTCGGAGCCGACGGCGTGGCGGTCGAGAATCTGACAGCACAGAACTATACGAAGAACGGTTTCTTTTGGACCTCCGACGTCACCGGCTATCGAGGTTCGTACCTCACCGCAATCCGCAACGGCGACTACGGCGTATACGCGTTTGGCGCCCGCGACGGCCTTCTCGAGCACTCCTACGCATCTGGAAGCCCCGACGCTGGCTTCTACATCGGGCAGTGCTTTCCCTGCACAGCCGTCATCGATGATGTCATCAGCGAATACAACGGGCTTGGCTATTCAGGCACTGATTCTGGCGGCGACCTCTACATCATCAACTCCGTTTGGCGTCACAACCGAGCGGGCATCGTGCCAAACTCAGGATCGTACGAAGGTTGCGCACCCGAACGCGAGACCACCGTTGTGGGCAACCTCGTCTACTCCAACAGCAACCCCGACACCTCGGCAATCGATGCAGCACTCCTGGCGATGGGCAACGGCATCGTTATCAGCGGTGGTGTTGCGAACACAGTAGAACGCAACCGAATCTGGGATCACGACGTCTCTGGAATCGCCATTACCCCCTTCCCCGAAGACAATCCAGTTCACGGGATACCTGCGGTATATCCGACCGACTGTCTAGAAAATACCGTGCCCGCTAACCCGGAGGACGCCGCCGAGCTACCGGCGACTCTTTTCTGGGAGTCGATGGACAACGTCGTTCGAGAAAACGTAATTGTCGATAGCCGCATCGCCGACATCGTCCTGGTTCAGACCAAAGCTCACGGGAATCGCTTCTGCGACAACGAGATCAGCTCTAGCCTTCCCGCCGACATCGAGACGCTCGCACCTTGTGAGGGCGAGTTGCTCGAAACTGGTGGAGAGGCCTTTGTTACATTCCTCGGGCTTATTGAAGAAGTGCGACCACCGTCGGTCGACTACACCATCGCCGAGATTGGCGACCCTGGGCCTCAACCGAATATGGCCGATGCGTTAACCGCTAAACCTTCTCCAGCACGCACGCCAAAATTTCCCGATGTGACGACTATTGGAGTTCCCGACGCCCCAGAATGAAGCTAATGGCTTCGCGAGTACTGATGATCCTGTTGGTCTTTCTGGGCGCTTGTGGATCAACAGCTGACGAGCAAGCGGTCCTCGGTCGCCCGATTTCGATCGACGAGAGCGAAGCTGAGCTTGCCAAGGCTGGGCCCTATCAAGGGAGCTTCCAGACATTCTGCGGGTATTCACACTCACTGCAGGACGACCCGATCGTGTCGCCTGGGGTTCCTGGCGTTTCACATCTGCACGACTTCTTCGGTAACCGCGGAATCGATGCGCACAGCACGCTCGACAGTGCATTGGCCGACGAATCGACCTGCGCTATCGCCCAAGACACCGCCTCGTACTGGACGCCAGCGATGTTCATCGACGACGTTCCAGTCGAACCGACGGGCTCGCTCGCCTACTACAGAGTGGCCGACGGTGTCTCGCTCACAGATGTGCAGCCCTACCCAGCAGGTCTGATGATGGTGTCGGGCGACCAGACCTCGAGCAGTGCCCAGAACACCAGCATTGTTGGTTGGTCCTGTGGAAATAGCCCAAACATCCTCTCCGAGCCCACAGGTTGTGTGCCTGGGAGCGAACTCCGGTTACGGCTCGTGTTCCCCGATTGTTGGAACGGCGAAAACCTCAGGTCGCTCGATAACAGCCATGTCGCCCGATCCAATGAGCAAGGCTGTCCTTCCACCCACCCGGTCGTAATGCCCGAACTCGAGTTCTCAGTGTCGTATCGGGCACCGGACCCGTCGCAGAAAATCCTCTTGGCCTCGGGCCCGGCAACGACTGCACATGGCGATTTCTTCAACGCCTGGAATCAAACCCGCCTAGCCAACGAAGTAAGTCGCTGTTTGCGTCGCAACGTCTACTGCTGAGTGGCCGTCGACCCTTGCATCCGCAACGAGACCGCTTGGCGTACAGGGTAGGGCTCGAAAGGTGACAGACTTAATGAAACCCTTCGACGCACTCGGTGGTCAAAGGGTCACACGTTGCCCCAACAGGAAGTTATAACCACGATGATCGTCTTCACTTACCCCGGTCAGGGCTCGCAGTGGCCTGGCATGGGTACGGAATGGGCCGATCACCCCTCATGGGAGTTGGTTACCGAGGCCTCCGAAGCGTCCGACCGCGACGTGGCGCGTCTCTTACTTTATGCCGACGCTGAAGAACTCACCGAGACTCGAAACGCTCAACTGGCTACCTTCGTGCTGAGCATGGTGACCCTCGATGCGGTAAGTCGAGTGGGCGTAGAGTCAGCGGGGCACGCTGGGCATTCACTAGGTGAATACAGCGCACTGACCGCATCCGGGGCCCTCGATTTCGGCGATGCCACCCGCCTGGTAACCGAACGCGGCAACGCTATGCAGGCCGCCGCCGATGAAAAGCCTGGCTCGATGTCGGCGATTCTCGGCCTCGATGATGATCGCGTAGAAATCGCCTGTGCGCGAGCGGTCGGCGATGTCTGGGTCGCCAACTACAACGGTCCTGGTCAGGTTGTAATCGCCGGAACCAGTGAAGCGGTCGAGGCGGCAATCCTGGTCGCCAAAGAACTGGGAGCGACCCGCTCTATCTCATTAGCTGTCGGGGGTGCTTTTCATACCCCGCTCATGGGCTCGGCCCGCGACCGGTTAGCCAAGGCGATCGATCAAATCGAGATCCGTAACACCGAAACAACCGTGGTAGCCAACGTCGACGCCGCCTCGCATCCCAACGGCGACGATTGGGCCGATCTCTTGAACGCTCAACTATGTAGCCCGGTGCGTTGGCGGCAGTCACTTCACACCTTGGCCGATCTTGGTTTCACCACGTTCGTAGAGTTGGGCCCGGGGTCAGCGCTCAGCAGCATGACGAAGCGAACTATCGACGGTAGCCACACCCTGTCGGTGGGTTGCCCCGACGATCTAGATTCGCTGCTCGAGACCTTGGCCGGCCCGCCCGCGAGCGAGGTGGGCTTACTCGAGGGCGAACACCTCTTTGCCATCGAACGGCTTGTGGTCAGTCCGGTGGCTGGCGTTTTCAGTAGGTCCGACGACCTCGTCGAAGACGAGCCGATCGCAGCGGGCGATCTGGTGGGCCGCGTCGGAACCACCGAAGTACGGTCGCCGTTCGCAGGGAGAATGAAAGGGTTTCTGGCTTTGGAGGGCGAACGGGTCTCGTCCAGCCAGCCCCTGGCATGGCTGCAGGTGCACCAGACGTGACCAAAATGGCGGGCTCGAGGATATCTGGCTGGGGTACGGCGCTGCCCGAAAAGGTGCTTACCAACGTCGATCTCGAGTCGATGATGGACACCTCAGACGACTGGATTCGCGAACGAACCGGAATCTCCGAGCGCCGTATCGGCGGGCTCACCAGCGCCCTCGCTATCGAAGCAGGGCAAAAGGCGCTCGCAGTTTCTGGTATTGCTGCTACCGACATCGATCTATTATTGCTGGCAACAAGTTCGGCCGACCAAATCATGCCAGCGACCGCACCGACGGTTCAACACGAATTGGGACTCACCTGCGGCGCATTCGACCTCAATGCGGCGTGCTCGGGCTTTGTCTATGGGCTTATTAACGCCTACGCGATGGCCGCGATTGGTTACCAACGAATCCTTCTCGTCGGCTCCGACGTGCTGACATCATGGCTCGACTACGACGACCGCGGAACCGCCATCCTTTTCGGCGATGGTGCTGGCGCTTTAGTGATGGAGCCCTCGCACCAAACAACCCTGCTAGGTAGCGACCTTGGCTCCGACGGATCGACCCGGCACCTGCTTTACATCGATCACGGCGGAAAGCTGGTAATGGAAGGTCGAGAGGTCTTTCGTCAAGCGGTGCGCGCCATGGTCGACTCGTCGGTTGCGGCAATGGATCAAGCTGGCGTGACCGGCGACGACATTGCCTTGCTAGTACCACACCAAGCCAACATTCGGATCCTCGACAGTGCGTGCAAGCGGCTCGCGATCCCGCGCGATCGCACAGCTGTCGTGCTCGACAAGACCGGCAACACTTCGGCCGGATCGATTCCACTCGCTCTCGTCTCGGCCATAGAAAAGAACCAGGTGCAGAAGGGCGACCTCGTCTTGTTCACTGGTTTTGGGGCCGGGATGACCTGGGGTAGCGCGGTGGTGCGTTGGGATCCTTAACCCACTACAAATACCACCCATGACGAACGTTGAGGCTATTTCGCAACCAACCTCGCGGGTGGTGTTGATCACCGGCGGAAACCGCGGCATCGGCCTAGTCACAGCTGAAGCATTCGCTGCCGCTGGCCACCGGGTTGCGGTCACCTACCGATCAGCGCCTCCAGAGACCGATTGCCACCTATACGCCGTGAAGTGCGACGTGAGCGACTCCGCCCAAGTCGACGCCGCCTTCAGCGACATCGAAGAAAACCTCGGTCCTGTAGAAATCCTCGTTTCTAACGCCGGAATCACGCGCGACTCACTGGTGCTGAGGATGAGCGACGAGAGTTTCAACGAGGTCATCGACACCAACCTTGCAGGTGGTTTTCGAGTGGCGAAGCGCGCTGTTAAGTCGATGATGCGGGCTCGTTGGGGACGCATTATTTTCCTGTCGTCGATAGTCGGCACCGCTGGCCAAGCCGGGCAAGCCAACTATGCCGCTTCAAAGGCCGGTCTCGTTGGGCTCGCCCGATCGTTAGCCCGCGAGTTTGCGTCTCGCTCGATCACGGTGAATCTGGTAGCTCCTGGTCCTATCCGAACCGACATGACCGCAGCGCTCAACGACGACCAACGCCTTGCGATTACCAACGCCGTGCCTCTCGGTCGAATGGGCGATGCCCACGAGGTGGCGGCCGCTATCCAATTTCTTGCGTCGGAGCAAGCGGCCTACATCACCGGAGCGGTGATTCCGGTTGACGGCGGAATGGCGATGGGCGCCTGATCGAGCAAGACTGCCGCCACGCAGTTACGATCTACCCGCCCTCTAAGTACGGGGTGTCCAAGAAAGAGAAGAGACAATATGAGCGACGAAGAGAACTTCGAACGTTTCAAGAAATGCGCCGTCGAGGTGCTTTCTGTTGAGCCAGCACAGGTCGTCAAGGAGGCATCCTTCGCCGACGACCTCGATTCCGACAGCCTTGACCTGGTCGAACTGGTCATGGCCCTCGAAGAAGAATTCGACGTAGCTGTCGACGAGGACGAGCTCGAAAATATCGATACTGTCGGTGCTGCCTACGCCCTTATTACAGCCAAGCTCTGATGGAGCTTCGGCGGGTCGCGGTCACCGGCCTAGGCGTAGTGTCGCCCTGTGGAACTGGCCATGAGGCGTTCTTCGAAGGGCTCTGTGGCCCGGCGCCCACCGGCGAGCGCCGGGTTCGCGACTTCGAACCGCTCGACTGGTTCGACAAACCAAAGAATGCCCGCCACAGCGACCGGTACTCCCAGTTTGCGCTCGCCGCCGCCGCGATGGCACTAGAACACGCTGGCGAAATCGATGCCGACCCTGCCCGCAAAGGTGTCTTCATCGGCACCGGAATTGGTGGCATAACCACCCTCGAGAACCAGATCGTGAATCGGGTCGAAAAGGGCGAGCGACGGGTTTCGCCGTTCTTAGTTCCCATGATGATGCCCAATGCCGCGGCAGCCAGTGTGTCTATGCGACATGGCTGGCAAGGTCCGTGTGAGAACACTGTCACCGCTTGCGCTGCCGGTACCCATGCAATCGGTAACGCGGCCAACCTGATCCGCTACGGGCGCTGTGATGCGGTCCTAGCAGGCGGGTCAGAAGCACCGTTTACTCCTACCTCGATGGCTGGCTTCAAAAACATGACCGCGCTGAGCACGGTTGGTATGAGTCGGCCGTTCGACATTCGTCGCGACGGCTTCATGATGGCCGAAGGCGCAGGAGTGTTAGTGCTCGAAGAGTGGGACCAAGCGGTTGCACGCGGCGCCACGATTCTGGCCGAAGTTCTCGGCTCGGCGAGCAGCGCCGACGCGCATCACATAACTGCACCCATGCCCGGCGGCGCTGGGGCGATCAACTGCATGACCTTGGCTCTCGACGATGCCGGGGTCGACGCTCGCGACGTTGTGCATATCAATGCGCATGGCACCTCTACCAAACTCAACGATGCTGCCGAGGCCGAGGCGATTGCCAAACTGTTCGGCCAGCCCGGACCTATCGTGACATCCACCAAAGGTGTTACCGGCCATGCGCTGGGCGGTGCCGGCGCGCTTGAAGCTGTGGCGATCATCATGTCTATGCAGCACAAGTTGATACCGCCTACCGCCGGTTTCGAACAACCCGACCCCGAACTGGCCGAGATCAACCTCGCCGTTGGAGATCCTGTCGCCTGGGAGCCAGGCCCTTCGCTATCGAACAGCTTTGGTTTCGGTGGCCACAACGGCACACTGGTGCTCGGTCCAGCTTCCTAGGCGTCGACCATCACAAACAGCAGATCGCACTTGCATGCCAGTTCGCCCGCCACCGAGGCAGTGCCGGTGCCTTTGCCCGCTCGAGCCGACAACCGGCCCATCTCAACGGTGAGTTCTAGAGTGTCGCCGGGCACGACTTGTCGGCGGAAGCGGGCATTGTCGAGCCCGCCGAACAGGGCAAGCTTGCCAGCATAGGTTGGAGCACCGAGTACGGCGACACCACCAAGTTGGGCGATCGCTTCACACATCAGCACGCCTGGCAGAGTGGGTCTGCCCGGAAAGTGGCCGCTGAAGAACCACTCGTCGCCTGTGAGGCGCCAGAGTCCGCTCGCCGACACTCCCGGTTCAAAGGCAGTGATCTCGTCGAGAAACAGAAACGGGTCTCGATGCGGTATCACGTCGACTGGAATGGGTAGATCGGTCATTTAGTGACGCTACCCGAGCGGCCGTTACCGACGATAGATGAGCCAGCCGAGATCGATCGGCGGGGTTTGCCCTGGGCACCGGCCAAACCCCACCTTCGATCGAACACTCTTGACGACTTGAGCAGCTAGCCAAGGAGGCTAGCCTCACAAGTTCGCCGTGCTCTTAGTTGCCTTTGGCAGCAGCCTTGAGCTTCGAGCCAGCCTGGATCTTCACAGCCATCGTGGCTGGCACCTGAATCTCTTCGCCGGTGCGAGGGTTGCGGCCTTTGCGGGCCTTGCGGTGGGTCTGGCTGAACTTGATGTAGCCGGGAACCGACACATCGCCTCCGCTACCAACCTGGCTGGCGACAATATTGAAGAACGCATCGACACAGGCACCTGCCTGAGCTTGAGTTACTTCGGCCTGCTGTGCAATCTCTGCGACGAGTTCGCTCTTGGTCATGTGGGAAACACTCCTTGTACTGACCCGAAACACCACCTGTGTTCGGGTTGGGAACTACAACGCCACTGCAAATCTGCACCAAAGTCAAGCATTTCGCTCCGAGATACCAGATTTGGCGCGGGTCGACGACGTGTTCGTCAAATTACAAAGCGCTCATCGGCGACGCTGAACAGCGAGCCAAATCTGGTCGAATCGCGGCGCCGCAAGCGTCCTGTGCCAACGTCGAGCTAGGTGACTCCGTAGAGCTCGTCGATTATCCCGCGTAGCTGCGATTCACTGAGTGTCGAGGTAGCCCGCAGGAAGTTGCCGTTCGAGTCGTAGAAGGCTGTGAGGGGCATGGAGTCGCTGTTTCTGAGCGAGTCGTACAAACCGCTGCCGCCGCCGAATTGTCCGTTGATGTCGCGGGCGATCGGCCACCAATCAAGGCCGTGTTTGCGCGGCAGGTCGAGCGCTCCCCCGTCTTCGCGGGTGTGCACTCCAACAAACTGCACAGTGCCTTGCATTTCGGCTGAAACCGTTGAAAACCCAGGCATCTCGGCATCGCAGGCCGTACACCAATTGGCGAAGAAATTCACGACTAGTGGAGTGCCGCCGTAGTCGATGAGCTGAATGCGGCCATCGTCGTTAGCGTCGTTTGCCTCAGCTGGAAGGTCCCAGGCGGTTGCCGTTGTTACGCCATCTTCAGAGCGAGATCCCCACGCCGCCCAAAAGAACATACCGACGACAAAAACAGCCGCCACGCCCACAAGGACGCGTATTTGGGCGGTTGCTGAGAGTCCACGCGATCGCTGCTGAACAGGGCTTGTCTGAGTCGCCTGTTTCGCCGGTTTTACGGTCTCTTCAACCAACTCCTCGGCCTGCTCGGGTTCGCGAGCAACGGGCTTGGTAGCGACCGACTTTTTCTTCGCTCCGGGAGCTTTGTAGTTGCTAGATTTTTTCTTAGATTTCTTCTTCTGAGCCATGCAAAAGTGCCTTTTTCTATAAGGTTTCGCTCGGTGGGGTTAACCGAGTTCGAGTAGTCCGCCGAGCCCGACGGCGTTTTGAAAGTCGATGACCCAGCCGGTAACGCGAGGCAGCCAGCCGAACATCAGGACAAATCCGGAGACCGCCATGAGTCCCGCTGAACCCATCGTGAACTCCTTTAGTCTGCGCTGTAAAAACGCCATTGCACCACTCAGTCGACCAAAAGCCAGGCCGACGATCAAGAATGGAATACCTAGGCCGAGCGAATAGGCGGTAAGCAAGACGATCGCCCGGTTGGTGCCACCGGCGGCGGCGAGAGCCAACACCGACGTGAGCGTCGGCCCAACGCATGGTGTCCAACCGAAGCCAAAAGCGACACCCGCCACCGGCGAGGCGACCCGCCCAAAGCGCGATAGGTCGGGGTGAAATCGCTTTTCGCCGTATAGCCACGGGGCCTGAAGCGTGAACGAGCCGATAATGAACAGCGCCATAAAGAGCACGACGGCGCCCGACAGTCGGGTTAGTAGCGCTTGGTTATCGATAAGAACACTGCCGATTCCGCTCGCCCCGATGCCGAGCAGCACAAAAACGGAGCCAAATCCAAGAATGAAGAGGCTTGTGTCGCGGGCGATTCTTAGCAGATGTGAGCGGCGGCCCTCTTCGAGCTCTGCCAGGTCGAGGCCGGTGACCACCGACAGGTATCCGGGCACCACCGGCAGCACGCAGGGCGACAGGAACGAGATCGTCCCCGCCCCAAAGGACGCCAGCAAAGTTACCGAGTCGGTCATCGAACTAGGAGAGGAGTCGCGTCGCGCGGCTCCGGTGTGTAGATCATTAGCTAGCTTCCAGAGTCGATCTGTCGTCCGTAGTGTGCGAGGCGCTCGACCGCTGCAGGATTCGATTGGCGTGTAGCGCTGCGTTGCAACGCTGACTTTATCCGTTTGACCTGACGTACCACATCAGAACAGCCAGGACAGTCGTCGAGATGGTCGGCCACTTCAGCGCGACAAGACCTGTCGAGTTCGTCATCGACGAAGGCGCTAAGTCTTCGCTTGATTCGACGATGCTTAAACCAATACACGACAACGAAACCACTGGGGTCCTGTCGCTATTCCCCATCGGCCGACTAGCTTTGATGATCATGAGCTCTGGGTCCGACACCGTCGAACAAGACCGCCAGAAAAGATTCGATACCTATGTCATGCCCGAAACCGAAGTGTTGTTTCGAGTAGCGATGTCGATCACTCGAAACCGGGTCGACGCTGAGGACCTTGTCCAAGACACCATGCTTCGGGCCTACCGGGCTGTCGACAGGTTCGACGGACGCCACCCGCGAGCCTGGCTACTAACAATCATGCGCAACGCCCAGATCAACAGGGTTAGACGGAAACGGCCTGAGTTGCTGCGCGACCCCGACACTGCAATGGAGCGTTTGGCAGATAGCGACGCCGACACTCTTTCGGTTGAAGACGCTGTGGTCGACCGAGTCTTCGACGCCGACGTCGAACGGGCGCTGGCGGGCCTTTCGGACAAGTTTATTGATGTGATCGAGATGGTCGATCTGAATGGTCTGTCCTATCAGGAGGCTGCCACAGCGCTTGATGTTCCAGTTGGAACGGTGATGAGCCGCCTGCACCGCGCTCGTGCGAAGGTTCGCAAGAGCCTCGAATTCACCGATATCGGCCGGAGCCGCTCATGACCATGTCTCGCAAGCTTCCTTGGGTCAGCGGATCTGAGACCCACGGCGAGATCTCGTGTCGCCAAGTAGCAAAGGACCTTCAACTCTTTCTCGACAAGGAGGAGACGTCGGCAACTCGCGAACAACTCGCCGCACATCTCGAAGCATGCCGCGAGTGCGGCCTTGAGGCCGAGGTGTACGACCGCATCAAAGATTCCCTAGCTCGCACCGCGCCCGCGCTCGACGACGACGCGGTAGAGCGTCTAAAGGCCTTCGGAGCCCAGCTAAGCGATCCCACATCGAGCGAGCGGCCCTGAGTTGAGGGCCGTTGCTTTCGCTCGAACCCTCCACTGCGAGTCC
>CBERPN010000112.1:0-13001 GCA_965524675.1 uncultured bacterium | reverse complement strand
GGCTGAAAGCTCGGCGACCCTTGCTTCCAGCTTCTCGATGGCCATCGCCCAGCCCTGCCCACCGGGAGAGTCGGCGGGAACGCCGATGTGGGTCATGACCATCTTGGTGAGGGCGCCTAGGTCTTCGAGTTCGACCATTACTGAGGTCTCCATCGGCGCACCGGCTGGCATGCCCATCTGCTCTGCGGTCATAGCGTTGCCGTCGGCGTCGGCCATGCTTTCGGTGTAGACCAGACGGGTCTTCGGGTCGACCTCGCGGTACTCGCCAACGAAGAACATCTGCATCTGACCGTTGGGGGTCTCCATTTCCATGGCGATGTGGCGACGCCCGCCAACCCGCACGTCCATGTCGGCCTTGGGGATCTTGGCACCCATCGGGCCATACCAATTAGCGAAGTGTTCGGCCTCGGTCCACATCGCCCAGATCAGGTCGATGGGCGCCTCAAAGGTGCGTTCGATCTGGACGTCCTTGGTATCAGTCATTGGTCATGTCTCTTTCTTGTCTTGGGTGTCTTGTAGGTTTCGGACGTAGTCGTCCATGCGGTCGAATCGGTCGTCCCAGATGTGCCGGTACTGCTCGGCCCAACCGGCGACTTCGGCGAGTGGTGCGGCCTTAATAGTGCACGGCCGAAACTGTGCTCGGCGGCCGCGGGTTATTAGTCCAGCTTGATCGAGAACCTTGATGTGCTTGGAGATCGCCGGGAGTGTGAGGTCAAAGGGTTCGGCGAGATCGTTCACCGTTGCCTCGCCCTCGGCTAACCGGGCAAGGATCGCCCGCCGGGTCGAGTTAGCGAGGGCCGCGAAGGTCTCGTCTAATCGAGCTTCGTTGAGCGTTGCAGTCGCTGTGGTCACCGTGTCAGTCTCTCGTACTTTCTTTGTTCGTTAATTAACCAATGCGGAAAGTACCATCCAGTTTCGACCTCGTCAAGCCCACCGCAGCACCGCTTGAAGATTTCCCCACTCTGGGGGTAAGTCTTCAAGCGGAACTATCGTCGGACCTGACCGACCATTCACGGGAATCTGTCTTAGCGTAGGAGCCTGTGTTTGAGCCTCGCCGTGCCCTGAGACGTAGTAGTGCCAGGATTCCAGCGAGGGCGATCGCAACATTGGCCATAGCTCTCATGGCGTTAATCGCTGGGACAGGAGTCGCATCTGCGCACACGGCCTTTGAGTCATCAAACCCCGCCGACCAGGCCGAACTCGATTCCCCAATAAGCGAGATCACGTTGGTGTTCAGTGGCGAAGCAGAACCGGCCGCTGACGGCTTTGTGGTTCTCGACGCCGAAGGGGTCGAACGATCACCCGACACGACGACATCGACCGACAGTCTAACTTGGGTCCTCGGCTTTGATGACCCGCTGCCGGGAGGCACCACCGGCGTTCGCTGGACGGTACAAGCACCCGACGCCCACCCCATCGACGGAAGCTTCAGTTTCAGTGCCCCGGCAGCCGCTTCGGTCGAAGCCGACGCTGTTCCTGAAGCTAGCGAAGCGCCGAGCACGTCAGCGGCGACACCAGAACCAACGAGAACGACCGTCGCTCCGGCTACACAGCCGACCCAAACCACGCTGGCCGCGGAATTGGCAGCGGAGGCTTCGTCACAACCGGAGAGCACAGCGCTGGCCGACTTCCTCAACACCGAAGACCGCAACGCAGCCGGCGCCGATGCGACAAACACGGTTGGTCGCCTTCTCGGTTTGATTGGGGCAACGGTTGGCATCGGTGGGCTCATTTTCGCAGCCTTGGTCATGCGCGGACACGAAGGCGATATTCGCTCGGTACTGTTTTGGGTTCGTCGTGCGGGCATCTTGTTGACTGTCGGCGCCATCGTCGAGTTGGTCGCCCAGGTGGCGGTTACCGGTGGCCGGTGGTCCGCCCTGTGGTCAGCTTCGTCTATTGGCGACATAGTTACTTCGTCGTTCGCCATCGCTGTGGGGCTTCGATTCCTGGGCGGCGCATTGCTAACCACCGGAGCCCAGCTCGGGGTATCCAACGCATCCACCATGGTCGATCCGACGGCCGCCACTCGCGAGCTGGCGACAACCGCTTCAGCCGGCTCAACTTTGCTCGGCCACGCACCGATCATCGGCACTGACCAGCCCGAGGACAAGGCATGGCGAGCCGAGACTGGACTGGGGGCATTCCTCGGCGCCGCATTGATCCTCATCTCATTCGTATTCGACGGCCACACCGTGACCGAGGGCAATAGAACGGTTCATGCTTTTGTCAATATGGCCCACGTTGCCGCGGGCACCGTCTGGGCAGGCGGCCTACTGATGCTCGCCGACGTAGTCTGGCGCCGCCACCGTCGCGGTGCCGATACACGTGCGTTGCAACTGGCGGTGCGGTTCTCTGTGGTTGCGGCATCCGCTCTCGTCATCGCAGGGATAGCTGGCACGGTTCTGGCAGTCATTGTGCTCGACAGCGTCTCGGAGATCTGGAGCACGGCTTGGGGACGGTTACTTCTGGCAAAGGTCGCGATCGTCGCAGCGGCCGCGAGCGCCGGGGGTTACAACCACAAGGTCCTTATCCCTCGTATGACAACCGACCCCGACGACAGCTCCGCGACCGAGCGATTCAGAGCTGTGGTTACGGCCGAGGCAATCGCCCTCATACTCGTGGTTGCCACAACCGCATTCTTGGTAGGCGCTGCCTCGTAATCAATATGCTCTGTCAGCCTACCGACGGTCCGTGACCAGGGCGCAGGGCCCTGAAGTACGCCAGCGAGCTCGCTGTGATCCTCAGCGTCAGGAAGTCCCTCACGGTGGCTTCGCCGTCGATATCGATGATGGTCACCGAGAGAGACAGAAGCTACGACTTGGGGCATGGCGTCGGGACGACGCGGGCTGAACGGGGACTCGCTCCCATGACCCGCTTGAATGCCCGACTGAAGGCGGCCTCAGATTCGTAACCAACCCGCGTCGCGACGGCGGCAACAGTGGAGTCTCTGGTTCGGAGGAGATCAGCGGCCAGATTCATTCGCCACCTCGTCACATACTGCATGGCAGGCTCGCCCACCAGCGCAGTGAACTTTGCGGCGAACGCTGAGCGGGACATCGCCACCTCATCGGCCAATGAGGCCACCGTCCAGGGTCTGGCCGGGTCGCTATGGATTGCCGCAATGGCTACTCCAATCTGCTCGTCTCGCAAGGCACCCAACCAGCCAGATTGCGCGGCCGGATCGTCTTCAATCCAGCTACGAATGGCTTTGATCACCACGATGTCGCACAGGCGACTGACCACCGCCTCGCTCCCCGGGCGGCGGCTCCTAACCTCTTCATCCATTAGTTCGAGGATCGCCTGGGTCCAGTCAGCTCGATTGGCTCGTGACCCCTTGAGATGGATCACCGTCGGTAGAGCCTCGATCAGGTGTCGAGAAGCCGGGTGGTCAAAGCTGATTCCCCCGCACACCATGGTGGTTCGGGCCCCACCGCCTCCGTGGCGCAGCACCGAGTACTGCTCGTTGGCGTACTCCTGGGGAAGGTCGAACACATCTGGAGTCGGCGCCTTCTCAAGTCCCCAGCCGCGGTGCCCCGTGCCGTGAGGTACCAGCACCAGATCCCCAGCCGCGGCCTGCATCTCCTCGCCGTCGATCTCCAAGGTGGCAAGGCCCGAGGTGATGACATGGAACCAGACACAGTTATTCATAGGCGGAATGTGAATCCCCCAGGGTTCGGTGAATTCCGATGGGCTGTAAAAGATGCCGGTCATCTGAACAAACCGCATTGCCTCAGCCAAGGGTGGAACAGTGTGGTCCAGGTTAACCAAGGTCATGATTCCATTGTGGGCCAAAGGTGACCATTCGTCCATCATCCTGGACGAATGGTCAAGAGACCAGGATCAAGAGTCATAGACAATCCATGATTGACAACCAAGAGTGGACGTTATGCAAATAGACACACGGATCACAGATCAAGACCAGGTGAAGCGAATCACCAAAGCAATCGGGGGTCAGGCCTTCGCCGTCCTGTCCACCGTTTCCGACGCGGGCTTCCCCCACGCTGCCGGGATCGCCTACGACTCGGTCGGCTCAACCATGTTTGTGCACACGATGAGGTCGGCCCGTAAGACCCGAAATATCGCAACCAACGACAAGGTTGCGATAGTTATACCCGTCCGCAAATTGCCTGTCGGCCCGCCTTTCACCATCCACTTCCAAGGTCGGGCGGCCATTCTCGACATGGACGATCCCGAGATCGGGGCGCTGGTGAAAGGCAACCAACTCGGAACTATCGCCGGTCATGGAGCTCTCGAAGAACCCGACGGCTGTTTCCTCAAGATCGAAGCCACCGGTGTCGTGCACAGCTATGGCATCGGCGTCTCAACTCTCGGCCTTATTCGAGATCCGCTGCATGCGGGGGCTCGATCCGTTCGTCTCGAGGGCGTCTAGGCCGATCCAATGGATGAACTGGGTCCCCACCGAACCCGTGTCCCTCACGAGTTCGGCCGTCGCCCATTGAACGCGGTCGCCTGCTCTCCTGGTTGATCTCACCGGCGAAACTCAGACGAGCACGGCGTCGGCTGCTGGAGTTGGCAGGGGCGCATCTGGGACAGATTCGGGGCTGAAATCTGCAAGCTCGGTTTCGCCGTCGATGTCGATGGTGGGCAGTAGTCGGTCGAGCCAGTTTGGAAGCCACCAGTTGGCGTCGCCCATCAGCTTCATGGTCGCGGGTACCAGCACCATACGGACGATGCTGGCGTCGACAAGGATGGCGGTCGCCAGACCGAGGCCGAACATCTTGATGGTCGGGTCGCTGCCGAAGATGAAGCCACCGAACACCGAGATCATGATCAAGGCAGCTGAGGTGATGACTCGAGCAGTGCTAGCTATGCCCCGGATGACCGATGCATCGTTGTCGCCGGTCGCCATGTACTCCTCACGCACCCTCGATAGCAAGAACACCTCGTAGTCCATCGAGAGTCCGAACAATATTGCGAACATGAACATCGGGATGAACGGATCGATTGGGACGGTCGACTCGAGGCCGATAAGACCGGCACCCCAGCCCCATTGAAACACCATCACCAACACGCCATAGGCGGCACCGATGCTGAGTAGGTTGAGCAATGCGGCCTTGAGCGGCACGAGCACCGAGCGGAACACCATCATCAGCAACAGGAACGACAAACCGAGCACCGCGGTGATGAACAGCGGCAAACGACTGTTGACCCGGTTTCCGATATCGGCCGCGGTGGCCGTCTGACCGCCGATGTGAGCCCGAGCTGGACTGTCGTCGAGCACCGACGGGAAGACGTCGGCGCGTAGCCGTTGGATCGTGTCGAGAGTTTCTCTATCTTGGGGCGAGGTAGTCGGAAACGCCAGCATCGTTGCGACGCCAGCCTCAACGTTGATAGCTGCCGGTGCGGTGGAGGCGATACCGTCATCAGCCAAGATCGCATCGAAGAGAGGTCCGACGATCGCCGCGTCTTCGGAGATGTCGACTGCGATCACGAGCGGCCCGTTAATGCCCGGGCCAAAGCCTTCGGCCACGAGATCGTACGCTCGACGCTCGGTGCGACTCTCGGGCTTGGTTCCGTCGTCGGCAGTTCCGAGCCGCATCGCGAGCACCGGTGAAGCCAGCGCCAACAGCAATACGGTGACTCCGACGGCATAGGCCCAAGCGTTCCTCGAGACATGTTGACCCCACCGAAGCCACCCAGCCCCAAGGCTTGGTTCCGCCGTAGCTGGCTTCGTGCTCTTGCGGTGGATACCGAGCCGGTTGATCCACGACCCCGAAACTCCTAGAAATGCGGGGAGCAGTGTCACCGAGGCGAGCACCATGATCAGGACAACTACCGAGGTAGCGACGCCAGCCGCAGTCATGAACGGAACGCCAGCTAGTGCTAGGCCGAGAATGGCAATGACTACCGTGCCGCCAGCGAAGATCACGGCCTGACCTGCGGTGGCGACCGACCGACCGATCGACTCCTCGACGTCCATACCCATCGCGAGGTTCTCGCGATGTCGAGTAACTAGGAACAAGGCGTAGTCGATGCCGACTCCGAGCCCAATCATGCTCGCCATCTGGGGAGCCCAGCTCGGAATGTCGATGAGATAGGTGATGAGCGACATCGAGCTGACCCCAATCGCCAAGCCGAATAGTGCCATGCCCATCGGCAAACCCATAGCGATCAACGATCCAAACGCAACCAAGAGGATTACCGCGGCGAGAATGACGCCTGCCATTTCACCGATGCCCGACTCTGCTTCTTCGAACTCGAAGAACAACTGGCCTGCCATCTCGATCTGCAATGACGATCCGATTCGGGCCTCGACGACCAACTCCTTGAGTTCGTCCAAATCGCTGGCCCCCACCTCATCGCCGGCTGCATACTGCAGCCGCACTAGAACAACTCGACCGGCTGGTGAGATCGACCCCGACTCCCCCGCCGCAGCTAGACCCGCTGCGAGTGAACCTGCTGGGTCGCTGGTGCTAACCACGTTGGGAAGCGCGGCCAACTCGGTCTGGAGTTCCAATAGATCCTCTTGCGCTGCGGCAGAATCGAAGAAGCTGTCGGTGCTTTTGAGGGGTGTCACCACAACCTGTGCCGTCAACCCTGCCTGTTCGGAGTTGGCCGCGGCGAGCAAGTCGATGGCCTCCTGGGAATCAAGGCCCGGTACATCGAACGAGTCGGTGAGTTCGCGGCCGAACGCGCTCGAGGCGCCAACCACGATCACGGCAACCATCAACCAGGATCCAATAACCACCCAAGGGCGGCGAGCCGCAAAGCGACCGAGCTTGTATAAAGCGTGTGACATCGTCTGTCTCCTTCGAGGAATCCGCCCCGAATGCGCTCGCACTGGGACCCCTAAATCATCGAGGAAGACGGCATGAGACCGCCTCGTAAAGCACTAGATCTCACCCGGGTGAGATCAGGCGTCAGCTAAAGAAGATTGAGATCGCGTGCAGCCTGAACCGCGGCTTTGCGGTTACCGACGGCCAGCTTGCGATAGATCGCAGCGCAGTGCGTCTTTACCGTGTTCTGCGAAACGAATAGCTCTGCTGCGATCTCTCGTTGCGACATTTCCGTTGGCAGGTAGCGCAACACTGCCGTCTCCCGTTCGGTGAGTTGTTCGACCAGCTCAGCCGCAGCAGGTCGGGTTGCCACGAGGGCGTGGCGGGACTCGACGCGGTCCAAGTAACGCCCAGCGATGCCTGGGTCAGGGCAACGGTCGACGACCGACCGTGCCTCGCCCAACAAGCCCTCTGCTCGCGGGTCGCCGAGATCGACCAGCGTGTCTCCGCACATCGTAAGAACGTAGGCCAGCGCCAAATCACCGGTGGTCGCGCGAACCAGATCGATCGCCAGCGACGCATCGTCCAGCGCTCCAGCATCATCGCTGCCGGTTCGTGCTCGGATCGCATATGCAGGCCCGAGGCGGTAGTAGGCCGCGATCCCGAGTTCACTCGCCGTGTCGAGCGCTAGCTCTGCGGCCAATCTGGCAGCGACAGTGTCACCTGCGTCGAACTCCGCGATCGCCTGATAGATCAGGCCCAACACGTGGGGGGTCTTGATCTGAAAGTGCGATGATGTCTCGACCGCGACCTTCAGAACGGCTCGGGCCTCTTCGCTTTGACCAGCCCACATGAATACCCCACCGGCAACGGTGGCCTGATCGGGTGCCAGCGCGTCGAGCTGGTCTGGGTTGGTGAGCTCACGGGCTAAGGCAAGCGCCGAGTTGACGTCGCCTCGGCCTAGAGAGATGTTCATCCTGAGCGGTGCCGTGATGGTTTGGTCAAACCCGTCACCGGCGACGTCGTGGGTGACATCGACCCACTCCTCAGCAGCCGAGTATCGACCAGCGATGAACTCACACCACCCCCAAAGCAGTGTGCACCAGCCCATTGACTGGGCGACGTCTCCGAGATCCTCGAGGATACGTCGAAGTGTTTGAATCTGGCCGTCGACGAGGAGCTGCCCCCCGTACGACTCCATGAGCCGCCCGGCTTCGTGTTGGTCGCCAGCCGCCAACCAATGATGAATTGCACGCCGCTCGTCACCCTTGGATTCGAACCACGAGGCGGCGCGGCGATGCAGCTCCGGCAGTTGATCAGACATCGTCTCGCTGGCCTCCGAACGGAGCAGATCTCTCAACAGGTGGTGGAAGCGGAACCATTCTCCTGTGCGCCCCAAGCCGATCAGCAACTGGTTGGTCGCGGCCACATCTCCTAGCCATCGCCGTCCCTCGGTAGAACCGGTGAGGGCATCGACCAACGCGCCGTTGAACTGCTCTGCGATCGACAATGCCAAGAAACGCCTATGGTCCTCATCGCTGATGGCGGCCAAGAACTCGTCGCTCAGGTAGTGAACGATCAACTGGTCCTCGCCACCGAATTCTTCGATGAACTGACCGACATCGGCCGACCGATCGAGAGAGAAGCCAGCCAGCACTAGACCGGCCGCCCACCCCTCGGTTCGGGTAGAGAGGATCTCGATATTGCTCCTGGAGAGTTCTTGGCCTCCCATTCCCAACAGCATGCTCGCTTCGCCTGTTTCGAAACGGAGGTCGTCGCCGCGGATCTCGATCAACTGTTTTCGGACGCGCAGTCGGCTAAGGCGAAACGGAGGATCGAACCGCGTCGAGATCACGAACGTTGCTCTCGGAGGACCCAGCTCGATTAGCCGTTCCACACTTCGATGCACCGTTTCGCTCTGGATTAGGTGGTAATCATCGAGCACGACGATTAGCGGCTCGGACACCTCGGCAAGTGCCGTCACGAGCGCCGATACCACTACGTCGCCGTCGCCATTAGATGCGGCGATGACCGGCCGAACCGCACTCGATACGCCGGAATGGGCCTGCCCGATCGCCTCGACGAGGTAGGTCCAGAACCGCACCGGGTCAGCGTCGCTTTCCTCAACCTGCAGCCAGGCCGAGGCCTCGAGTCGTCTAGCGAGCCACGACGCGAGCAGTGTCGACTTGCCCGAGCCAGCCGGAGCGCTGACCAACACCAATCGGACCTGGTCGTTGACGCTCGCATCCAACCGATCGTCAAGGCTTGAACGGCGAACGAGGCTGGCGGGCAGGGTGGGCGGCTGCAGCTTGGTAGCTGCCAAACCCAACTCCAAATCTCTGCTCATCTGATGCTCCGCCTCGAACTCCGTCCGCTGGACCTAACGAATCTCACCCGGGAAGACAACCTGCATCCTGACAGCGCAGGTGTTGGTCGAAGGCGACGCGCGCTAGCCGTGTACCGACATCGAGGAGTCGGGGTTTATTGTGCGGTTACGACTGAAGAAGCCGGTGTTGAGCTCAGCGCCTGTGTAGCGGCCGGTCGAGATGAACGGGTCAGCGTCGTGGTCGTGTCCGGCTTCGACCGCGACGATTAGGTCAGCCATCATTTGAGCCGCAACGCCTGCGTTCTTGTACTGATTGCCGCTGGTGCCGATCGCGACGTAGAAACCGTCGAGATCGGTGCGGTCATAGATCGGCAACCAGTCATCGCTGACGTCGTAGAGGTCGACCACTCCGCGTTTGTCGTGGGGGACACCAAGGTCGGGCATACGACGGTTGGCTCGAAGAACCTGTGCATTCCATTGTCCATCCGACAGAGCGGTGTCGTAGTCGTCTGGGTCAACGAACTCACGCTCGTCGCACACCGGGTCGGTGCTGCCGATGAGGATGTTGTTGCCTGTTTCGGGGCGGAAGTAAATGCCAGTGTCGTCATCGGCGGCAACCATCCCGCGGGTCATGAAGTCGAAGCCTTCGGGAGAAGGCACATGGGCCACCTCATGGCGAAGAGCTCTCGTCTTGATATTCATCGAGTCTCGGACACCAGCCATCTCGTTGATGATGAACGAGTGGGGTCCGGCCACGTTGACCACCACCGGAGCACGAGGCGACCGACCGTCAGCGAGTGTCACGCCGCCCACACGATCATCGGTCCGATCGATGCTCACAACCTCGGCTCCGAACCAGAACTCGCCGCCCTTGGCTTCGGCTCCTCGTTGGAGGTTGTGACAAGACAATTGGGGGTCCGACACATATCCGGCATCCGGCGCGAACAAAGCGCCGGTGATCTGTTCGGTCGCGTCAGTCCAGAAGGCATCATCGTCGGGACGGGTAGGTGGACCGTATCGACCGAGATCAAAGATCGGTAGACGCTCGCCGATGTCATCGAGCGACCATGACTCATAGGGAATGTCGAGCAGATCCCAGTTGGCGCGCACCTTGGCCACATGGCCACCAGCGGTGGTCTCGATGATCATCATTCCAGTGCGGTGATACTCGATCAGACCAAGCTCATCCTCGGCGGCTATGTAGTTCGGCCAATCGAGCCAGTACTGCAGGCCCTCCCATGCCATGGCCACCCCAGCTGGTGTGGAGTAGCTAAATCGTATGATGGCGCACGAGTTGCCGGTCGATCCGTACCCAGCCGCGGCCAGCTTGTCGATGTTGAGCGTGCGATATCCCCTACCCGCCAACTCGAGGGCGATCGCCCCTCCGATTACCCCTGCGCCAATGATGATTGCGTCGTACGCGTCGTCAGAACCACTCATCCAAACACGTTAATGCTGACACCGAACCAGTTCCACTCTCGACTCGGCCCGCTGGGTTGGTGTCCATCGGGCCAACTCGACTGGACCACTTACGGCCCTGGTCGCATGATGAGAGTCTCTGCTCGACCGTCTGACCCCCATCCAATCTCCTCAGGGTCGAACTCGTACGAGTTGTCGACAATCGCGCAACAGATGCCAGAAACAATCTGGGCCGCCAACCAAGCTCCGGGGCATTCATGGGGACCCGCCCCAAATTCCAGACCTGACCTCTCAAGATCGAGCGAGAGAATCTGGCCATTGTCAACAGTCCTACCTGCGATGGTCATGTCGGCCGTTGCGACCCGGTAGGTGGCCGAGATGGCGCAACGCCTCGGCGAACCCAGCTGATTGGCGACCATGGTGGCAGCGGCCAGCGCGGCGGTCGCATCGTGGTTCTGATACAACAGCGACACCGCAGCGACCGGTCCGCCAGGGTGCAAGCCGAAAGCGCCGAGCAAGTTGGCGACAGCGCGATCGGA
Organism: uncultured bacterium; assembly: GCA_965524675.1. GTDB lineage: Bacteria > Actinomycetota > Acidimicrobiia > Acidimicrobiales > SHLQ01 > CALLQB01. Next base: position 1,980 of record CBERPN010000112.1, on the reverse strand, counting down.
CTCGCTGGAGGCGGGTGCGCCTCGGCCGATCACCGCGGCAATAGTCCTAGTATCGGCGACGATGGCCGCTAGATCCGATTGCTCGCTTCCCAGCGCGACGGCCATGGCCTCGGTCGGGACCTCAGAGGCAAGCGCGGCCACCCCATCGACAGCGCCCCCGGTAAGCCGAGTAGCAGTTCGGGCTCGAGCGATTTCGTGGAAATCTTTCGCTTCGAGCGCTTCGAGGGCTGCCAGCACATCCTGGCGACGCGTGCCGTGGTTGGTGGTGGAACTGAACCGGGCCATCGCGCCGCGGAGTTTCGCTGTTTCCGCCGTACCGAGCGAAGGCGGCGCACGGTGGGGTAGCAGCGATTGATTATTGAGCGCGGCGAGGACATCTTCCGTCGACGTCAGCGTGAGCTCCTGTTTCATGACTACATCTTGACTCGGCATCGATTCGGCCCGCGCCGAAACCTCGCGAAATTGGCATCGTGGTCGCCTTGCACCACATCTCCCACCGAGCATGCTGGGCGAGCCGTGGCAGCCGGTGCCGGCAGCGAACTCTCGATTGCTGATCTCGATTTGATCGTGACACGCAGCGAGGCGGTCGGTGTGCGCCGACACATCGAGGTCTAGATCCGATGTTCAGGCCGGGACGACAACAGATATCCCAAGTGCGATTGCGGCGTCTGTGAGTCGCACGTCATAGGTGACGAGGCCCGCGAGATCATCGCCCAGATCAAGCGCTGCCGCTAGATGAACCGCATCGGGTGTTCGCAACATCGCCGGGTCCAGTCGGCCCGCCTCCTCAAAGATTCCTGTCGTCACCCTGGTGAGAATGATCGAGTCCAAGACTTCTCGTGCCCTCACAGCTTTCTTGGGATCAGCTCGACGCACAGCGCGGAGAAGCTCAGAGCGGGCCAAGTCACAACTGACCGGGGCTCGATCTGCTTGCGACATCCAGTATTGAAGTGGACCCGACTCGGCTTCGTGGATCACGAGCTTCGCCAACGCTGAGGTGTCGAAGTAGTGAGCCAACGCTCAATACCGTTCGGCTTCGCGCATCCTTGCCAGCTCACCAGACACATCGGCCCCCTTGGTCGGTGGCGACAGCTCGGTGATATCGCGAAGTGGGCGACGGGCTAGTCCCGAGCTCAGCAAGAATTCGAGGCGCGAAGACGGAATGGCTGTCATCTGGGCCACCGGCCTTCCACGATCGGTAATGGTCACGGTCTCTCCTGATGCTGCATCGGCGACGACAGCGGAGGCGTTCTGCTTTAGCGCCCTGATACCAACTTGAGACATGTGCTTCAATGTAGCACAATCTTTGTCAAACGGCAAGTGTCGACCACCTCAGCAGATTCCAATCGCTGTTGGTTAATTCGGCTTCGTCGGGTCCTCCGCCGAAAATTCAGAGCGGCGAGTGTTCTGGTGTGCAAAGGTGGTTGCACGGCCACTTTGAGGTGGCCGGTAGGGAGAAGTCATGGCAAGCAAGGACAAGGCTGGCCGGAGCGTAAAGACCGCTCCAGCCAAGAGCGCCAAAGAGAAACGTCAGGCCAAGCGGGAAAAGAAGGCAGGCAAGTCCAGCTAATCGTGCGTCAGGCGCACGCCTCACTCGGAGTCTCAGGTCCGTAGCGCGTCGGCTGGCTTCAAACGAGACGCTCGTCTGGCCGAGAAAAAGCTGACCCCACCTCCCACGAAAACCGCGGTGGCCAACGCCACTAGGATCGATTCCCACGACAGTCTTGCGGCGATCGTGAACGACCCCGCCGGTGCCACCTCGGCCAGATCGGGGTTCGTGCCCGACAAGGCCGGCAACTCGATGGGCACTTGAGCAAACCCAAGAAGCGTGAGCCAGCCAAGCACAACACCGATCACCACGCCAAGAACGCTCAGGACGATCCCCTCGATCGTGAACAGGCGCACAACATCGCGCGCTCGCCAACCGGTCGCTTTCATGATCCCAACTTCGCGGGCCCGTATCTTGATAGCGGCGTTCAA
>CBERPN010000111.1:0-13120 GCA_965524675.1 uncultured bacterium | reverse complement strand
CCAGAACCGGCGAACCCGCATCGACTCGAAGAACGACACGGGCTCGACGAAGAGGCGGAAGTGCGAGGGAAGTATTCCTCCTCCAGGCCTCAGTACGCGATCTCGAAGATCGAGCAGATTTTCGATCATATTTTCGTTGAACAGTTCGTCGCCCATCTGCTCGTGGAGCACCACATCGACTAGTTCCGGGGGTGAGAACTCGCGGCTATTCGCCTGAACGAACTCGATGTTGGTGATGTTGTTGTGCTGCGCGATTTCGCGAGCGACGTCGATGAAGTCCGAATGTTCGACAGCGTAAACCTTTGCGGCTCCGGCCTTGACGGCCATAAATGCGAGCAGGCCCGTACCCGTACCAAGATCGAGCACCACGTCGCCGGGCTTCACGGCGTTATGGATTGCCGCATGGTATGTGTTGACGCGGACATGGTCGCTCAGCATTTCCTCGTGCTCGGATAGTCCCGCAAAGTTGGTCTCGTTTGTCAGGTCATAGACCAGGCCCATGAGCCAATCGTTCGATGCCAACTTCGAAGCGCCGAAGCCAATGCCCGACCGAACCGCCCGTGCTGCGGCTTGCGAAACCCTCTTACCCATGACGCCACGTTTACCAACTACAGAAGACTTACCCATGACGGAAGGTTACGGCTCTCTTGGTTCGATAGCGGAGCTTGGCGCATCGTGCCAGGAAGGTGATCTCAGGAGGCGGTGACCGCTGCTTCAACCAGATCGTAGAGCTGACCGGCTAGTTCGTTGCCGGTGCTGTTGTTGGACTCGATGACCAAGAAGGCTCCGTAGCCGTCTTCGAGGTCGAGCCATGGAACGCTGCCGTAGGCACCGCCGTCGCTAACCCGTCCCGTGGGCCGGTCGACCCACCAGCCCATGCCGTAGCCAGTTTCGACATTGTGGGTGTCGCCGTCGTACGCCTCGGCGATTCGATCGCCGTGCATCCGGTCGAGGGCCTCGCCCGACAGCACTTGATTCTCGCCGCACTTGCCGTCGCGCAAGTGCATTAGTAGCAGCTCGCCGTAGTCGCCCGTCGTGATGTAGGCGCCACCCTCCATATTTGGGTTCTCGGTTGCCGAAAGGGTAGAGGGGTCATTGTTAAACGGAGCCGGATAGTCAAAGCCTTGGGTTTGAAGCTGAAGAAAATGGTTGTTGTAGGCCAGCACGTCGAGTCCACATGGTTGAACATAGATCTCATCGATCAACTCGTCCCAAGACTTTCCTGAAGCAACTTCGGCGACCGCTCCAGCGACTTGCCATTGGGCGCCACCGTAGCGAAACTCGCCATCTGGCTCGACGATCTCTGCGTCGTCATCGACAGTGGTGAATATGGTTTCGGCGCACGATTGCAATGTGCCGGTGGCGATGTACTGACACAGATATGGCCCATACGCTGGGTTTGGGAGTAAGCCGACCAGCCCGGAGCTGTTCGAGAGAAGCTGAGCCGGGGTGATGTCGGGGTTACCGATTCCCCATTCGGCAACGTCGGCCACCGGCGCATCGACGTCGAGCAAGCCGTCGTCGTCGAGGCGCAGTAGCACACCTGCGGTAATCATTTTCGATGACGATGCAATCAGCGAAATGCGGTCCTCATCAAACTCTCCCCAATGCTCGTGATAGATCACGCCGTCGTCCCGCTGCACAATTATCAGGCCTGCACCGTTCAATTCGTTTTCGTCGATGAATGATTCGATAACCGGAGCCAGAGCATTGAAATCGTATCCGGCTGCTACGTCCTCTTCATCATCTCCGACCGCTTGGGTTGTCGAACTGGCTGGCGTCGCCGTTGTCGCTGGCGACTCTTGCACACTCGGGGCGTCGGTCGCGATTGGTGCAGAAGTTGCGTTCGTGGCCGCATCGGCGGGCGCCGCTGGTAGGTCTGCCCCGCCACATGCTGTCAGCACGATGCCTGCCGCTCCGAAAAGAGTGAGAAGGCGATTTCTTACGAGTGAGTTCATAACGCCGACAGTACCGGAAATGCCGAGACTGTTTGCCAGCACACAGACTGGCTGACCCTCATTTGTCAGCGCCGCCGAGCGGTGAGCTTTACGAAACCCTGACCGGCATGTGTTTGATGCCCGACATGAAGTTGGATCGCAGCCGCACGACCGGGTCGGTGAGCTCGATGTGATCGACTCGCTTCATCAACTCCTGAAACACCACTCGCAGTTCCATCCTGGCCAGCCAAGCCCCCAAACAAAAGTGCGGACCGTTGCGACCGAACGACATGTGGTCGTTGGGGGTTCGTGCTAGGTCGAAACGGTAGGGGTCGGCAAAGTCGGCGTCATCATGGTCGGCCGAGATGTACCACATCAGAACCTTGTCGCCAGCTTTGATCTGACGACCACCGAGTTCGGTGTCGCGGGTTGCGGTGCGCCGAAAATGCATGGTTACCGAGCCCGTCCGAAAGATCTCCTCGACAGCAGAATCGGTTAGGTCGGGATCATTTTTCCAGCGCGCCCACAACTCTGGGTGACGAGCCATGACCCAAAGCCCGTGGGCGATGGAGTAGCGGGTTGTGTCGTTTCCTGCCGCGATCAGCAGAGTGACGAAGTTCTTGAACTCCATGTCGGTTAGCGGCTCGCCATCGGTGGTTGGTGCGAGCAGTTTTGTAACGATGTCATCGCTCGGGTTTGCTCGGCGATCGTTCGCTAGTTCCTCGGCATATTGAAACACCTTGAGAGCGGTGGGGCTGCGGAAAGGGAGCATCCGGTACTCCTCGGTATCAGCTTGGTCGATGACGTGTTCTGTGTACTCCGGATCAGAGTTGCCGAGCATGGCGTCGCCCCATTCGACCAACATGTCGCCGTCGCTGTCCGGGGTTCCCATCAGCTGGCCCAACATCCGCATCGGGAGCCGTTCGGCCACGTCGTGCACAAAGTCGAACTCGCCCTTTGGCACGGCTTCGTCTAGGACGCTCGCGGCAAGTAGTCGGATTCCGTCTTCGAAGGTTTCGACTGTTCGTCGAGTGAAGCCTCTACTCAGCAACCGCCGCAACCGGGTGTGGTCGGGAGGGTCGGTCTCCATCAACGTGCGGCGGGCCACGAGCTGGTCGGGATCCATTTCTTCGAGGCGAATGCCGAGCGACGACGTGAAGGTCTCGACCTCGTGGCTAACGGTCAGACAGTTCTGGTAGCTCGTCACGGCCCAGAATCCAGAGCCATCGGCTTCTTCGTGCCAAGAAACCGGATCGTCACGGCGAAGCCTTTCGAACGTGGCATGAGGTACCCCGTCGACGTAGGTGTCGTGGCTGCTTATGTCGGCGTCATCAGGACCGAGATCTTCCAAATAGGAATCAACCGAAGTACTCACGTGGGGGCCTCCATGTGCGGCGTGCCATGCCCGAGCTGGGTTGTCGGGTTGCGATCACTCTAATCGTTTGGACTCAAACGATTCCAGTGATTCGGTATCCTTCCCCGAAACTACGACTCTGGTGCATCAGGCGTGTGCAAAATCGCCGCCTGAACGGGTTTGCTTGCTGGTTACAGTTCGACCCAGCCGTCGGGGGGTTTTCCCTTGCCTGGGTGTAGCTCTCCGCAGTTGTCGCAGGTGCGGGCCCGTTCGTCGGCATGGAACTCGTCGTAGATCACCGGCAATGCGTCAACGATTCCGCTGGAGTCGCCCAACGCGACCTCGACCCTGTGCACCCGGTCTCCGCAGTTGAAGCAGAACCACTCGAAGCCCTCGAGCATCCCGGCAATTCGCGGCGCTTCGACGACGATTCCGACCGAGCCTTCCTGCGGCCTCTGGGGCGCATGAATCGTGTGGGGCGCAAGAAAGAATACCTCTCCCTCGCGAATCGGTACGTCATAAATCTCGCCATCGTCGGCGATCTTGAGAATCATGTCGCCCTTTACTTGGTAGAACCATTCCTCGACCGGGTCATCGTGGAAGTCGACCCGAGTGTTTGGTCCGCCCACCACCATTACGATCATGTCGGCGTCTTCGTGTAACAGCTTGTTGCTCACCGGTGGCGTGAGTTCGGCCTGATGCTCCGAAACCCATCGTTCAAAGTTGAAGGCTTTTAGTCGTGGATGGTCGGTCATCTGGGACTCCTCGCTCCGCTAGATTCGTTCTGTCGTCACCGTAGCCCGCAATCCCTCTTTGGAGAATTTCGCTCGGGTCGGCTAGCAAGACCACTGCTTTGTGCTTGCTGTGCAACGAAGGGAAGAACACCATGAGGTTTGCGATAATCGGCGCGGGGATGGCAGGGATCCTCAGCGCCATCAAGCTAACCGAGGCTGGCTATGACGACATCGTCGTCTACGAAAAGGCCGACCGCCTCGGTGGTACTTGGCGCGAGAACACCTATCCGGGGGTCGCGTGCGATGTGCCATCGCACCTCTACAGCTACTCGTTCGACCTGAATCCTGACTGGAGCCATGTTTTCTCACCAGGTCAGGAGATCCTGGAGTACTTCGAGGCGGTAGCGAGCCGTCATGATCTCGATGCGCTCATTCGTTACAACGCTGAGATAACCGATTGTGATTTTGTCGATGGTCGTTGGTCGATCCGAGGGCGCGAAGGTCTAGTCGATACGGCCGACGTGGTGATTGCGGCAACCGGCGTGCTGCACCATCCGAGCTATCCAGATATCGATGGGCTCGAAACCTTTGCGGGCTCGATCTTTCACAGCGCTCGCTGGGACCACGAGGTACCACTGGAAGGTAGCAAGGTGGGCGTGATAGGCACCGGTTCGACAGCCATCCAGATTACCGGCGCCCTGGTTGAAAAGGTCGAGCACTTCAGTCTGTTTCAGCGCACCGCTCAATGGATCATGCCGCGCGACAACCCGGCCTACAGCGATATCGACAAGGCAGGTTTTCGTGACGCTCCTGAGACTCTCGACACCCTCCATCGTGATTTGTCGAACCTATTCGCTGAAGGATTCGCCAACGCGGTCGTCGATGCCGATTCGCCGGAGATCCGCGCCATTGGGGAGTCGTGTTTGGCGAACCTGGAAGAATCGGTCGCCGACCCCGAACTGAGGGAACGATTGCGGCCCGACTACCGTGCCGCCTGCAAGCGGCTCGTCGTTTCTCACAATTTTTACCCCGCGATCCAGCAAGAGAATGCAGAACTGGTGACTGCGGACATAGTGGCTGTCGAGCCCGCTGGCGTGCGTACCGCCGATGGCACTTTGCACGAACTCGATGTCTTGGTGCTGGCCACCGGGTTCAAGGTCGATTCGTTTCTAAGACCCATGACGGTAGTCGGCAGGGGCGGGGTGTCACTCGACCAGGCGTGGTCCGATCGGCCGGTCGCTTATCTTTCGATCTCGATCCCCGACTTTCCGAATCTGTTCATGTTGAACGGACCGAATGGGCCGGTTGGCAACTTTTCGCTAATCGAGGTGGCCGAACTGCAGCTCGAGTACATAATGCAGCTCATCGCGAAACTAGAGGCCGATCCGGGCGTCCAAATCAGCGCCAGCGACGAAGCGACGAAGCAGTTCGATGCCGATCGCGTCGAGGCCGCCAAGTCGACGGTTTGGGTTACCGGTTGCAATAGTTGGTATCTCGACGATCGCGGAATACCGGCTGTGTGGCCCTGGCGATTCGATCGCTTTCGCGACGAGATGGCCGCCCCCAAGATGGCTGACTACGACGTAGTCGCCTAGGTGGCCTAGCGCTCGTTGTAGGGGGTGATCACCGCCCGGGCAATGGTTTGGCCGAACATGTTGAAGCCACAGATCGCTGCTGTTGCCGAGTCATCTATTGGTAGAGACTCGATGCTCAACGCGTGGACCGCGAAGATGTAATCGTGTGGCCCATGACCTTCGGGCGGTGCCGAGCCGAGGTATCCCCGAAGCCCGGCGTCGTTGTTGAGTTGGTGGGCGCCGTCGGGCAAGCCCGACCCGTCCTGCGCCCCCGCGTTGGTTTCCAATTCGGTGGTTGTTGCAGAGATGTCATAGACCACCCAGTGCCAGAAACCGCTGCCGGTAGGAGCGTCGGGGTCAAAGCAGGTCACCACGAAACTCTTCGTCTCGGCGGGAAACCCCGACCACGACAGCTGCGGCGAAACGTCTTCCCCGCCTGCGCCAAAGATGCCGCTGACCTGTGGCATGGCCAGCTTCTCGCCATGGGTGATGTCGCTGCTGGTCACCGAGAACGCCGGCACCGGTGGCAGAGAATCGTAGGGACTGGGTGGGCGTGTCATCGAGATATCTCCTCGTGTCCATCGAGCGGCGTGTGATCAGACCGCTAAGAGGCAGTTCTATCACGCTCGCCGGTCGAGGTTAGGGGTCGTCTCGAAGACGCTGCTTTCCCTGGCTGACTCGCCTTCTCCAACCATAACCGCGCCGGCCGATATGGTCGGCGACTGGTAGCTTTGCTCGCCATGTGGTTAGATGATTTGAACCGGCAATTCTTCGCTGGAGCGGTAGTGGCCGCCTCGACCGCAGAGATGCGCGACAACCACATCTCGAATCTTCTCTCGATCCGGGCCGACGTCGGTGCCGATGACAAAGTGAGGGCGATCGAAGCTGCCCCGTCGGACGATTTGGCCGGACGCGCGCTAATAGAGATGCGTGCCGAATAGCGCTTTTACTGCGTGGAAATTAGCGGTAGATGACTAAGGTCGCCTCAGCTGCCATGAAGACCGGGCCAGCCACAGACCGAGTGCCACTAACACCAGCATTAGTAGAGTGCAGGCGGTGTAGGCCGTGGTCCTGCCGTAGTTTTCATAGAGAAACCCGACGAGTATCGCGGTGACACCCGCCGCGAGAGCACTCGCCGCGCCGAGCACGCCTTGCGCGCCAGCTTGGCGGCTATCGGGTACCACCAATCCCGCCGCCACACTCGAGGACGAGACGGTTAGGCCATCATTGAGCGCGTGAACCATGGCAACCGCAAAGATAAGGCCGCCAGTCGGGAGTAGGCCGTAAGTGAACATGAACATCGCTCCGCCAAGTAGGCCGATCGCCGAGAGTCGAAACGGTCCGAAGGTCTGAGCTAAGCGCCCGCCAGCGGGACCGAGAAGAATCAGTGGGAGTGCGAAGAACGTAATCCCGATGTTGGCAACCCAATCGCGTGTGCCGAGGTCATCGAGAACAACCGCCCACAGGGCATCGAATGCTCCAATCATCACAAAGACGGCTGCACCGAGGGTGACCGCGCCGGCGAATGGTCGAATGCGTAAGAGGTCGAGCGCCAAGCGTTTGCCGTTCGGTCCAGGGGCTTCCTCGACCGGTACTCTGGCAACGAAGGGGAGCAATACCAACGTGGCTACGGCGACAGCGATGAACGGAGCCGGTATGCCAAACGGACCAACCAATACGGCCGATATTGCTGGGCCAATAGCGAAGCCGAAGACGTCGGCTGCGACCAGGCGACCGATATTCTGTCCGAGATTGTCGGGGTCGGCCAGGATCACGATTCGTCGCACAGCAGGGATGGCAGCGCCGATTCCAATCCCCGATACGAAGCGCCCGATTAGGATTGGTATCAGCGAGGTGCCCTTGGCCATCAGCAATAGTCCGACCACATTGACCAGCACGCCGAACACGACCACCGATTTGGAGTGGCCGCGATCGGCGTAGGGCGCGATCAGAATCTGGGAGATGAATCCGGCGATAAATCCCAGGCCGATCACCAGGCCAATCGAACTCTCGGAGATGCCATACTCGGAGCGGTAGTCATCGACGATCGTGAACAACACTCCGTAGCCGGCTGCGAGACTGGCTCCCAGGCCCCCGAAGGCGACGAGGATCATCGTCGAGGATGGAGGCTGTCTTGTCGACTTCATCAGAGATATGAGTCTGCCTCGGATACTGCTGGGTGCCGCAACGCATTAGGTTGATGTCGATGGAACTGTCTGCCGAACCCAACGATCTCGATCTTGCCGCCACCAGCTTTCTCACTGTCGACCACCCCAATATTGTCGCCTTTGCGACCGAGGCGATCAGGGAATGCAACACCGATGCCGATCGTGCAGTCGCTCTTTTTGTGGCGGTTCGCGACGGCCTGAGGTACGACCCCTACGACATCTCGACCAATCCGCTTGACTACCACGCCGATGCGGTCCTCGGTGGCAGTCAGCGATGGTGTGTGTCGAAAGCGGTCCTGCTGGCGACGCTCGCCCGGGCCGTTGGCATACCAGCCCGATTGGGGTTCGCCGATGTCAAGAACCACCTGCAATCTGCCAAGTTGCTCGCACGAATGGGTACCGACCTCTTCACCTGGCACGGCTTTGCAGTGATCTGGCTCGATGGCGAATGGCGCAAGGCCTCACCTGCGTTCAATCGCGAGCTTTGCGAACGGTTCGGCACCAAAGTGCTCGAGTTTGATGGTCGTAGCGATGCCTTGCTTCACGCACACGATGAGTCGGGCAACCAACACATGGAGTACGTAAATGACCGAGGCACCTATCAGGATCTCCCATTCGACGAGATCATGAACTCTATGGCCGAGACCTACACGTTTGTCTCCCGACCCGAGCCAGCCGGGTTCGATCCCGACTTTCACGGTTAACCGGATTCAACCACGTAGTCGTCGCCGTAGAACTTAGCGGTGGTGCGGGTGTGGAAGGTGATGACTTGAATCGGGTCGTATTTTGGCGTGCCCAATCCCGGTAACACCTCCAACATCTCGTCGGGCTTGAGGTAGGCGGCGAGTGGAAAACTGAAACGGGGTTGCTTGCGTTGATCAACGCCTTGGGGTGGGCTGACGCGATGCGTTGTCGAGGGCAGGAAGTCATTCGAGAGCCGCTGCATGTAATCGCCGGTATTTAACACGATCGATCCGGCGGGCGCCTTGACCCGTACCCATTTGCCGCTCGAGTGCAGCGCCTGAAGGCCTTCGACGTTGGGTGCGGGCAACAATGTGAACAGATCGACGTCCTCATGGCCGAGCAGCCGGCCTGCACCACTCCGTTCGTCTTCGTCGCTCAGGGCTGGGTAGTAGTTGAGGCGTTGTCCGAAGTTTGGTCGGTCGAGGCGACTGTCGAAAAGGAGAGGGTCACATCCCAGCGACTGCAGTATTGCCCGCATAACGGGCAGAATGAGTGCTGACTGCGCGAGCACTAGGCGGCGAAACCGAGGTTCTAAGTCTGGCAGCGGCCATAGATCCTCTGAGGTGAAGTCCGGCCTGTCGTCCAGGTTGAACGCTCGCCTGCCGAAAACCCAACCCTCCACCATGTCGGGGTGGATGTCGCTGGTCTGGTGGACCGGAAAGTATCCCTCGCTGACCGCACCGTGGCGTTCAGCGCGAAACTTGAGTTTGTCTTCGAGGGAGGTCTGAGTGAAGAGCTCTTCGACCCAGCGGTTGGCATCGTCGAATAGCTGTTGATCTATCCCGTGACCTACGAGGATGGCGAAGCCGATTTCGCGCATCGCCGCACCTAGTTCCTCGACAAAGCGATTGCGGTCGGTCTCGTCGCCGTGCAAATAGCGTTGGAGGTCGCAAGTCGTGAGCTCGAAGTCTTCGTCGAAGGCGTCTGGCCCGTCGGCCGACTCGGCGAGGTGGTATTCGGGCTTGTCGACTTGGTCGTAGCGGGCGAACTCGCCGCTCGACGCCTGCGGACCCCGCTGTTGATCTACCTCATGTGCGTCCATCAAAACACTCTAGCCGCGCTCGCACCCAGCCCAATCTCGGTGGGGCTACCGACACTCACTGTGGGTAACCGCACCGAGGTTGGGTGTTAGGGGAGAGCTCGGGTTAGCCGGTCGATGGCGTCTTCGATTTGCTCGGTCGGCACAGCGATGCTCATGCGTGCGAACCCTGCACCCTCACGCCCGAACCAGTGTCCGGGGCTCAGCGCGAGGCGCGCCGATGAGGCCAGCCAGTTCGACAGTTCTGGAACGTCCATTCCCAGTTGTCGAAGATCTAGCCAGGCAAGGTAGGTGCCCTCCAATGGCACTAAGTCAATTCCCTCGGGCAGTCGTTCGGCCAGCAGGGCAGCGTTTGTCGCCACGAGGTCTAGCAGGCTGTCGAGCCACGGGCCGCCCGAGGAGTACCCGGCTTCGAAGGCGACCGTTGCAAAAACGTTGTTACGGGTGAGGTGAAGCTGGGAGCTTCGGGTCTGAAATAGGTCGGCGACCCGCTCGTCGCCGGCTATTAGCAAGGTGTCGCAAACTCCCGCAAGGCCAAAGGTCTTAATTGGGCCGTGGGTCGCTGCCCACGACACGTTTGAGGGTTCAGCCACCGATGCAAAGGGGCAAAACCTGTGTGGGGCGAGGGTGAGGTCAGCATGGATCTCATCGGCGATGACGAAGACATCATGCTCGTCACAAATCGCGGCAACGGCTGCTAACTCATCGCTGGTCCAGACCCGACCGACCGGATTGTGGGGGTTGCACAGGATCATGGCTGTGGTGTTGGGGTCCGAGGCCAGCGAGCTAAGACCGTCGAGATCCATGCGGTAGCCGTCGTCGCTGAGCAGCAATGCGTTCTTCGCCACCGCTCGACCGGCCGAGCTGATGAGAGTCTTGAAGTCGGTGAACACTGGCGGTTGAATAATAACGCCGTCGCCCGCCGTGGTGAGTTGTTCGATCAGTACACCGATCGAGGTTCCCACGCTGGGACTGACGAGTGTTTGCAGCTCAGCCTGAGCCCAGCTGTGACGGCCGTTCATCCAATTCCAAAAGGAATCGATGATCGCTGCTGGGCGGGTTTCGTACCCGTACCAGCCGTGGCTAGCCCGTCGTTCTAAAACAGCTCTGATCTCGGGTGCGAGATCGACGTATGGCTCGGCAATCCACAGGGGCAATAGGTCGTCGCCACCTCCGAAGTGTCGGGCGAGGCTCGGCGGATCGATGGCTTGCGCGTCGGCGGTTAGATGCTCACTCATCGTATTACGCGAGTACTGCTCGGACTGCTGCTAGGCGCTCTTCGTTTACCTTGAACCAGGCCCACTTGCCTCGCTGCTCTCTCACCAGAATCCCGGCCTTGACCAGTTGGCCTAGGTGATGGCTGGTCGTCGCCTGAGACTTACCAACCGCGCTTGGAAAGTCGCACGCGCAGCCCTCGCCCGCGGTCGCGATCAGATTCACCAGTTTGAGTCGGACCGGATCGGCGAGCGCCTTTAGCAAGCCAGCGAGTTCGAAGGCATCGTCGTCGCTGATCTGCGACGACAACAGCGGGGTACAGCACAGTTCTGTTGAACTGGACAAAGTCTTGGTCTTCATGGAGCTGAACCTTAGCCAACGTATTGACGTTTGTCGATTCGATTGGTATCATATCGACTCTTCTCGAAGTGATACCTTCGCTTCAACCGACGACATGAAAGCAAAAAGATGGCGCTGCAAGCCGATGTTCAACAGACACCGAATGGTCAGGATCTTAGTTGTGGCGAGCGAGGGTTCTTGGCAACCCACGTCGGAGCCTTTACCGCGGCGATGAGCGAGGTAGATCGAGCACTGGACGCGGCGCGTACAGTCGATCTCAAGACCGATGAGCTGATTCGTTTCGCGCTGTCTATCAAAGCTCGTTCTGAACCATGTGTGCAAAAACACTTCAAGGGAGCGCTAGCGGCAGGTGCCAGCGAGGCTGAAATCGGGTATGTGTTCGCGTTGACGATGCGTGAGGCTGCGGGCGCCGACGATTGCTGGACCCACGGAATCATCGCCGGACTCGACGACGAATCCGCCGCCGGTTGTTGCGGGTGACAGCTGACGCGCCGTCCGCTCAGAATCCAACAATCGATGAAACCCTGGCTCAGCAGCAGTGGCGACCCAACCTGTCGAAACTGACCGCGGAGTTTGTCGGCACTGCCTTCCTGCTGGCGGGGGTGATCGGCTCAGGCATCATGGCCGAGCGGCTAAGCGAGGACGTTGGGCTTCAGTTGTTCCAGAACGCGTTTGCAACCGCGGGCATCTTGGTGGCTCTCATTCTCGCCCTCGGGCCGGTATCGGGGGCGCATTTTAATCCTGCCGTCACCTTGGCTAGCCGGGCGTTGGGCGGTATCGACACGCCGACTGCCATGAGTTATGTGGCGGCACAGATCAGCGGAGGCATCGTCGGCGTTATGAGTGCCAACGTCATGTTCGACCTCAGCGTTGTCAATTGGTCGACCAAGGATCGTACCGACGCGCACCTCGTGTTCGCTGAAGGGATAGCCACCCTGGGCCTGCTCCTGGTTATCTACGGTGTGGTTCGATCGGGCAATGCAGCGACTGCGGCGTATGCCGTTGGCGGCTACATCGCTGCGGCGTACTACTTCACATCCTCAACCAGTTTCGCGAATCCAGCGGTGACAATCGCCCGGATGTTCTCGAACACCTTTGCCGGCATCGGGCCATCGGGAGTACCCGCCTTCATCGCGGCCCAGATCGTGGCAACCGGGGTAGCGGTGGCGTTAATCCGGGTCATCTACCCAACCGAGGAGCCTCCAAACGCATAGCGCCTCGTGAGCTCTTGCTCGGGGTTTTGCCGTCATAGGAATACCTGTCGTACGATTTCAAGTGATGGTGGTCATCGATCGTTAAGGGTGGGATATGGTCGTAAAGCGGCGAATGGTGTGGTTGACCCTGCTGGCAGTGGTTGCTACTGGTCTGATCGTCGGGCAATCCCCGCGAGTATCGGCCCGGAGCGACGATGTGTTCAAACTTACCCGGGTCCAGGTCAACCGCCTTAACTCTCCTGATGAGGTGGGCCAGGTCGTGAGCGTGGGCGACTCTAAGTGGGAGGTCTCATACCTCGAGGTGCCAACGGCGGTTGGCAATGTGAGTTGGCAGCCTATGCCCGAAACTCTCGTTCCCGGCGACTCGATGTCGGTAGATCTCCATAACACCATCGACTACACCGGAGGGCGCGAACAGGGCTTTCATCAGATGGAGGTCTTCATTTGGGTGAATAGTCACAAACCGACAGAACGGCTTACCGGAACCATTGGCTGCTCCGACAGTTTCCCCCGCGACCGCTGTCTCGACTCCGTCGACAACTCGGTGTCCATTCCCTATGTGGTTCCATCGGACCGCGACAAGGTCACGATTCTCATCGCCGACCGATTCTGCGATACTTGTAGCATCACCTACTTCTACGAGAGAACGACCGAAGTGCCCGGGCCAAGGGTGCTGCCTCGTATGTCCGATAGGTATGGGAAGAAAGACTCTGATGGCGTGGTGAAGCCGACTAGAAGGTTGGTGCCGCGAGAGTTCAAGGTGGCGATCAAGTTGAAGCGT
>CBERPN010000110.1:0-13159 GCA_965524675.1 uncultured bacterium | reverse complement strand
GAGGCCCGCCTTAACGCTGCGGCCCAAACTGAGAACAATCGATTCGTCGACGCCGCAGAACTGGCGCTCCGTCTTACCGGCAGCGCTTCACAGGCAAATGTTCTGCTTCTCGGCGTCGCCGTCCAAGATGGTCATATTCCTGTCTCGGTCGAGTCGATCGAAGCGGCCATCGAGCTCAACGCAGTGGCGGTGCAAGCCAACCTTGCGGCCCTCGATTGGGGTCGCCGTTGGGCCCATGATCCGGTTGCCGTGGAGTCGTTGGTTCACTCCTTACCAAGCAATGACAACGAGGCCATCACAACGGTTTCGGTTCCCGACCTTGGACCCGAACTGGTCGAGTTGGTCTCGAATATCGATGCCGCTCCCGAACTGACGGCGACGCTGTTGATGCTCACCGCAGACTTGGTCGACTTTCAGGATGAGGACTACGCGCGAACATTTATCGCTGCGGTCGCCCAAGGCGCCTCCGCCGAAAAGAACGCCGATCCAACTTCGAAGCGGCTCACCGAGTCGGTCGCACGAAGCCTTCACAAGCTCATGGCCTACAAAGACGAGTACGAGGTGGCTCGACTGATGCTTCTGCCCGAGGCGGACAAGGCGGCGAAAGAGGTTGGCGGATTGGGCGCAACCATCACCTGGCAGCTGCATCCACCGATACTCAAGGCATTGGGGAGGGACTCCAAAACTGGGTTCGGGCCGAACTCAAAACCGGCATTTGCTGCGCTGCGCTCTGCCAAGCGACTGCGCGGTACCCGTTTCGACCCCTTTGGCCGATCGGAGATGCGTTCCACCGAAAGGGTCCTCGCCAGCGAGTTCAACGAGGCGATGATTTTGGTGTACTCAGCTCTTACCGCCGACAATATTGACGCTGCAATTGCGATCGCTGAATTACCACAAGACATTCGCGGTTTCGAAGCTCTAAAGATGCGACGCATTGGCGAATTCCGAAAGCGTCTGAGCGAAGCTCTCAGCCGGTTCTAGAGTGGTCCGGCCCAAGCTCAACAGCATCAGTTATGTCACTCGTATGGCAAGCGATCGATGCTCCCGCTACCGACTCGACCCTTAGCTATCGGGTAGCGATACTTTTCTTGTATCGAGGTTAAGTCGATGCGCTCTCGCCAGCCATCGACAAGGACCAGCCCCGCAGAAATCGTCGACGTCGGTCGATCGAATGCGCCGTAGCTAGCCATAAACGCCCGATCGATTGACGAAACCGGCGTCGAAGCAGCCCAGCGGACAAGGTCGGGTTCATCGCAATGAAGGCGATCGAACGCTACCCTTAGACCCGCCGCCAGAGGCGCTGCCCCCCTCCATGACACCGCCAGTTCAACGACGGTTTGGGGGTCGGTATATGAACCATCGGCCAGTGTCGCAACGTCTCGCAACGCTCCGAGTGTTGGGGTCGAGCGATCGAGTGCAGCTCGGTAACAAGCGGCAACCATGTGGATGTTGGCATCGACCGTCTGGATCGTAGCGTCATCGATGTTTATCGCTTTTCCGCCAGAGCGCAGGCCTGCGTGGTCAACTCGATAGCCGAAGGGGCCCGACACGATCGAGCGGCCGAGGCGAATGGTTCCGGTGTCCAATCGCAGGGTCGCGTCCGGTCGAGGGTCGGTCTTTGAGCTCAGATCGGCGACCGCGTCGAACCTAACCTCAAGCGCGCTGTAGGCGGCTGGGAAGGAGTCCGCAGCCACTATTAGCTCAACATCACCCACCGAACACTGACCAAATTGCAAACCGACCACGTGGGTCAGGGCCAGGCCATCCAATGCCAAATAGTCGATGCCTTGGCGATCGAACTCGGCTGCGCACTCGAGCAGAAGCCGCCGATGAGGCTGCAACCGGACAAACCACTCAAGTTCGATCCGACGTAACTCGTCCAATTGATCGTCGCTGGCGACGAGCACCTCATCGATGACGGCCACACCCATCCAGCCGAGTAGCTGCTGGCGCCGAGCCTGGCGGACCAATCCGGTCCAAACAGCTGCGTCGAGATAATCGTGAGACACCACCGCCGGAGCGCCTGGGAGCCCGTGAGACGCAACGCCGATTAGCAATTCTTCTATCAGGGGCACTGTATTAGCACCGATCGATCGACGGTTGCAATCACTGTACGTCAAGCCTCAGTATGTCCTCGAGGGTCTCGCGCCGGACGACGACTCGTGCGTTACCGTCGCCTACGAAGACCACCGCTGGCCTGGCGAGCTTCTGATAGTTCGATGCCATGCCATAGCCGTAGGCTCCCGTGACAGGAGTGGCCAACACGTCGCCGACCACGGTGTCGGCAGGTATCCAGCCGTCGCGAACCAAGACATCGCCCGACTCGCAATGCTTGCCCACGACGCGAACCTCGAGGGGTCGATCTGCGTCGACCGCTCGCGGCAAGAAGGTCTCGTAGCCGCTGCCGTACAAAACCGGCCGAGGATTGTCGCTCATGCCGCCATCGACAGCGAGATAGGTACGAATTCCAGCGAGTGGCTTGATCGTGCCGACGGTGTAGAGGGTGATCGCTGCCGCACCGACGATGGAACGTCCCGGCTCTGCGGTGATACGAGCGGTAACGCCCGCCGACGAGCAGGCCTGGTGGACCGCTCGACCCCAATCGCTCAGCGACGGAGCCTCCTCGTCCTGAACGTAAGCGACCCCGAGACCCCCGCCTACTGAAAGCTCTTCAAGGTCGAGCGGATTCGTGAAATCGGCAAGGACCTGCACAGTTTTTGCGAACGAATCGATTCGAAAAACCTGACTACCTATGTGGGCATGAATGCCAATCAACGTCACCGCTGCGCTGGCCTCGGCCCGCTCGACAGCACGATGTGCAAGACCGCTAGACACCGTGAATCCGAACTTTGAGTCGTCCTGCCCGGTGGAGACGAACTCATGGGTGTGGGCTTCAACGCCCGGTGTGATCCTGAGCATGATGTCGACGACCTGGCCGGTCTCGCGATGAAGTTGGTCGAGGCGGTCTAGCTCGTCGAAGGAGTCGACCATGACATGGCGGACTCCCTCCTCGATGCCGTAGCGCAGTTCGGACATTGATTTGTTGTTGCCGTGCAGGATGCAGCTATCGCCGGGAACTCCAGCGCTACGGGCCACGAATAGCTCGCCAGCCGAGGCGACATCGAGCGACATCCCCTCCTCGTGGACAAGCCGAGCCATCGCCGTGCAAAGAAACGCCTTGGTGGCGTAGGAGACCCCACCGGGAAACGCAGCGACGGCTTCGCGGCAGCGGCTACGAAGATGGTCCTCGTCATAGACGAACAATGGTGTACCGAACTCTTCGGCCAAGTCGACGAGCTCAAGGCCGCCGACCGACGCCCGACCATCATTGATCGACGTGGAATCTGGAAGCAGATGCAGCGATATCGGCCGTGCCACTACATCGACTCCGGGGCGCTGACACCGAGAAGGTCAAAGCCTACGGCCAAGCCGATTCGAGTTGCCTCGAGTAGCTGTAACCGCGCTTGGGTCAACTCTGCGCTTACGCCATCGCCCAGCACATAACATTCGTGGTAGAAGCTGTGGAACGAGGCGGCCAACTCCCGCAGATGGTTCGAGACGGTGTGTGGCGACCGTTCGCTGCATGCATATGCGACAGTCTCGGGAAACGCCGACAACGAGCGCAGAACGTCTAGTTCTAGTTCATGTGTGAGCAGCGACAGATCGGTCTCGCCGAGAGCGCCCCTCACGTGACCAGCTTCGGCCGCCTTGGCGACCACCGAGTGAATCCGGGCATTGGCGTACTGGACGTAAAACACCGGGTTGTCCATAGCCTTGCTGGCGATGAGATCGAGGTCGATTGTTTGGCGAGTGTCGACCGATTGCATCAGGTAGGTGAAGCGGGCCGCATCGGGACCGACCGCGTCGATGACATCGTCGAACAACACCATCTCTCCGGTTCGGCCCGCCATTCGAACCGGTTTGCCACCCTGCTGAAGATCGACCAGCTGAGTTATTAGTATTTCCAGTTCGTCAGGGTCGTGACCCAACGCTTGCATCGCCGCCTTCATGCGCTGCACATAGCCGTGGTGGTCGGCACCCAACACGTTGATCAGCTTCGGCGATCGGGCGAATTTGTCGCGGTGATACGCAATGTCGGGAGCCAGGTAGGTGAAGTCGCCGTCGCTCTTGATCAGGACACGGTCTTTGTCGTCGCCAAAATCGGTAGACCGAAGCCAGGTAGCGCCGTCCTTGACGAAGGTCGCTTTGCGCGCGGCAAGGTCGGCTAGCGCCAGATCTATGGCGCCAGAGTCAACCATCGACCGCTCGCTGAACCAGACGTCGTGGACGATTCCCACCCTGGCAAGAGTCTCGCTAATGCTAGTTATCGCACGCTCGCGGCCCCAGTCGAGAGGATCGGCATCGTCGGGCATCTCGTTAGCCCATTCGATTAAGTATTCGCCTTGGTAGCCGTCTTCTGGTGGGTCTTCGCCACGTTTTCGGGCCGCGAGTGATTCAGCGAACAACACCATCTGAACTCCGCGATCGTTGGTGTAGAACTCGCGGACGACCTCATAACCACACCGTTCTAGGAGGCGTGCCACCGAGTCTCCGTAGCAGGCGCCCCGGGCATGCCCGGCATGCAGTGGCTTGTTTGGGTTCGAGCTGACGAACTCAACATTCACTCGCTGCCCGTCACCTGTTGCACTCCGGGCAAACCCCTTCACGCCCTCGGAGATTACTTCACTCAACACTTCGTGAAGCCAAGCATCATGCAGCCTAAAGTTGATGAAACCAGGTCCGGCGATCTCGATCGAGGAAACCAAGTCGGGTGGGCTTTCATTCAGCGTTGCAACCAGTTCAGTCGCCAATTCACGCGGGTTCTTCTGGGCAGCCTTTGCGGTGGCGAGCGCAACGTTGGTGGACCAATCGCCATGCTCGCGGTTGGCCGGCCGTTCAAGGTTGATGGTGTCGGGGGTCTCCAAACCTAGCGAGGCAAACGCGTCGGCTATGGCGGTGGAGAGCAAGCTCAAGATCATCCGAGCAAGCGTATCGTCATCGCTACCGGCTACCCTGTCGTGGCTAAGCCCTCGTAGCTCAGTGGATAGAGCATCGCCCTCCGGAGGCGTGAGCGCAGGTTCGAATCCTGCCGAGGGCGCGTTTGTCCTCTCGGAGTGATGACCGGGCAGGTTGTGACACCTAGGGGCGGCGCAATTTGAGGTGGTCGGCCAACCGAGTAGCCATCGCCACCGTGGTCAGCAGTGGGTTCGCAAACCCGCCCGTCGGGAACGTTGACGGGCCACAGACATACATATTCGCAAGCCCGTGGACTCGGCAATCGCCATCGACAACGCTTACCGACGGATCAGTGCCCATTCTCGTCGCGCCAAGGTGATGATGACCGCCAGTCAATCGATCGGACCACTTGACATTGTTGCGATCTTCAAACTCAGGATACGGAACTACCTCACCAATGCCAGCGACCTTGACTGCATCATCGAGCACGTCGAGTGTGGTTCGGATGCTGTGCTTATCGAAATCGGTCAGACTCCAATTCAGAACCATCCGCGGCATTCCGAGTTCGTCGGTCTGGTCCGAGAGGGTGATGCAGCTGTCGCGGTTCGGAACCTGCTCGGCCTGCGCGAATATCTCCAACGCATCAGGGCGCTTCAGGAGGCGCTCCGTGCCGACGCGAAGCACATCGGGAATCTCACCGAGGAAACCACGGAACTGATTCCTCATGCTGTACTCCCCCTCCTTTGGCATGCGGCGCAGCGTGTGGATGGGCTCGCGCAACCCGGCGGCCAGGCGGGTCGCTACCCGTGGTGGTTCGCCAGAAATCCCCCGCAGATGCAAGCTGACGTTGCCTACAGCCAATTCCTCTTGAGCTTCAGGGGTGAGGGTGAAGGCGAATTTGTTGCCACCCTTGGGGCGCTCGAGTTCGAGGCGCTTTAGGGCGCCGAGCAGGCCGTGGTCGATAGCGGAGCTACCGACTCGGCGTCCGCTATCTCGGTCGAGGATAAGCCGACCTGAAGGAACGTGCGGATGCTCCATCCAGTAACGCCCGACGTTTGGGCCGCCAACACCGGCCTCCAGCATGATTCGGGGCGTCTCCAGGCCTCCCGCCGCCAGCACCATCACTTGTGCTGCCACCGTGAAATTGGTTCCTTCGAGGGTGCGGACCTCGAGATGATCGACGTCCGATTTCGCAGCGTTGAGAACGATGTTGGTTACGTTGGCCCTTGTAATCAACGTGATGTTGTCAGCGGCATCAAGTTCGGGGAGAAACTTCGCGGCGAAACGTGTCGGAGGGTTGGCCTTGCGCCACACAGCCAGCGTTAGACGCCGATCGTTTGCCACGGTCTGAGGGTAAAGCTCGGGGATCTGATCAGTCCAGTCATCGGGTAGGTAGCGGAAGTCCTTGACGTCGATATCGCTTTGCGCCCGACGGTAGTAGCCGTCGAGCAGTTCACGTTTGAACGGCCAGCCGCTGAGCGGCACCCAGGACCGTTTCTCGAAATCGATTGCATCGAGTGGTCGTATCCATCCGTCCCAATGAGCGGTAGCGCCACCCAACTCGCGAAAGTGCGTCTCGCTGAAATCGAAGTACGGGAGACCGACGTTGTCGCCCCGACCTAGATCGGTAGTCGCCTCGCTAGCAACCACATCCCCACTCTCTAGCAGGACCACGTCCAACCCGGAGGCGATCAAGTTTCGAGCGATAGTTAGCCCTGCTGCGCCGCCGCCCACAATGCATATATCGGTTCGGACTCGATGTCCGCGTTCGAAGTCATTGCCTGTGACGTGCATTTGAGTGCCCCTTGCCGCGTTTACTCAACACACTCAACTTCGGCCTCTCCGAGACGAACTTTATTGATATGTGTGGGATCACAGGAATCTGGACGCCGGGCGGGACGGCTGCGCCCTTCGAGATGCAGAATCAAGTCCTGCGGATGGCCAAGACAATTCAACATCGCGGCCCAAATGACTGCGACGCGTGGAGCGATGGCCGCGTTGGTCTCGGATATACGCGGCTCGCGGTAATCGACCTTTCCAAAGAGGGTCATCAACCAATGGTCGATCGTTCGGGGCGCTACCGAATTGTCTTCAATGGAGAGTGTTACAACTTTGTACAACTACGACGAGAACTAGAGGCAAAAGGTCATTCATTTCGCAGCCACAGTGACACCGAGGTGGTGTTGGCGGGTTTTGCCGAATGGGGTGTGAATGTTCTCAAACGTCTTCGCGGCATGTTTGGGCTTGCGGTATGGGACAGCGTGGATCAGCGGCTGATCCTCGCGCGCGACCGAGCGGGACAAAAGCCGCTGCACTACCACTGGCACGAGGGCCGCCTCATCTTCGGGTCGGAGATAAAGACGATCCTTGCCGCCCCTAGAGTCGAGCGGCATGCGAACCTAGCCAGCCTTCATCGGTACATGCTGTTTCGCTACGTGCCCGGTCACGAGACCGGCTTTAAAGGCATCTTCCGGCTTCCCGCTGGGCATTTCCTCACCGTTGAGGCCGATGGTTCGAATCGAATCGAGCCTTACTGGCAGCTTCCACCCGCCGATGAGGCCCAAAAGCGACCGCAAGCGCAACTCGAAGCCGAGCTTCGCGACCGGTTCGACGACGCCGTTCGCGCTCGCCTTGTTTCCGATGTGCCTCTGGGAGCGTTTCTGTCGGGCGGGGTGGACTCGTCGGCGGTCGTCGCGTCGATGGCCCTGCAGATGGATCAACCCGTAAAGACCTTCACCGTTGGATTCGACGATGGAAAGATCGACGAACGAGGGTTCGCCCAAATGGTGGCCGACCGCTACCAAACCGACCACACCGAGTACATCGTCAAGCCAGATTTCGAAGCAATCCTCGATGCTTGCGGTTTCTACCACGATGAGCCGTACGCCGACCCTGTGATGATCCCAACCTACTGCGTGTCGGCTGTAGCGCGCCGGTCGGTGACCGTCGCGCTCAACGGTGATGGCGCGGATGAGATCTTCTACGGATACCGGCGTCACGCCGCATCTCGATTTGGTCAACAGATCGACCACGCTCCCTTACTCTTGCGCAAGCTCGGAGGGCGCCTTGGGAAGCGCTCGATGTTCGATAGCGAGCGACGGTTTGTACGAAATGTCGGCAACTTTCTCAGCGGGGCCGACCAAACGCCGGTCGACAGGTTCGCCCAGTGGGTCACCTACCTAGACCACCAGTACCTCGCCGACCTGTACAGCGATGAGCAACAGAGCGAACTCGACCACAGCGCGGCAGACATGTTCGCCAAGTACTTCGACGCGAACAGCCGTGCAGAAGATGCCGCGGCGCGGGCAGACTTTGAGACCTTTCTCCCCGACGATCTCCTCGTTCGGGTCGACATCGCCACCATGGCGGTTGGGCTTGAAGGCCGGTCTCCCTTCCTTGATCACGAGTTGTTGGAGTTTGCTGCCACTATTCCCGCCTCACAGAAGATCAGCAATCGCTTCGAATCGAAGGCGCTACTGAAGAAGGCGATGGAACCGCGCCTCCCTCGTGAAATTCTCTACCGACCAAAGATGGGATTCTCTATGGATCCGGCCGACTTCTTATCCGACACCGAGGCCTTAGTACGCGACACGGTGCTGTCGCCTGAGGCCCGAACTCGTGGGTTGTTCAAGCCCGAGAAGGTCAGGGAGATTGTCGATACCCATTTCTCTCAGGGAAACAAACTGGGAACACCCGTATGGCTCTTGTTCATGCTCGAACGCTGGTTCCAAACCTGGATCGATCCACACTCAGCGCCGGAGGCTCCACCTCCCACCCCGTCGATTGGCTGAAATCGAACCCGATGCTGCCGATGGGTACCCGTGTTAGACGACATTGATCAATCCTCGGCAGCGCGCCCCGAGGCGGCGGATTCCCACGCTGCTCAAGTAAGTCAGGCTGTTGTCGCATTGCGCCAACGCGAGGCCGAGCTGCAACGAAGAGCCGAGTTGTTGATCTCGCGCGAGCGTCAACTGGAGGAGAACCTTTCGTCCTCGACCCGATCAGCTTCAGCGATCGACGAGCAGGAACTTGAGCAAAAGGCAAAGGAGCTTGCCGAACGTCGCGACGCCCTGGCAGCGGAAGAGGAATCAATCGCTCTTCACAACCGCGAGCTGGGGGAACGACTTCGCTATGTATCCACCGCCGAGCTCGACTTAGCCACCCGCGAGCAAGAGCTCGAAGCTGGACAGCAGATCGCCGAAGAGGCCCAGGCGAGCCTCGACCGGACCATGGCTGACTTGGACGAGTTGACGGCGGCTCAACGCAAACGCCAGGACCGACTCGAACGCGAAGCTCATACCCAGAACGAAACCGAGCGCCGACTAGACGAGCAGCGGTCGCGCTTGAGCGGCATGACCCGACAGCTCGAAGCATCGGCCGATGAAATCGATGAACGCCAACACAGCCTTGACGACGCGATAGCCGAAGCGGACCGAACCCAGTCGGGTCTCGCCGACCGCACGGCGGACCAAGTCGCGCAAGACGAGCAACTAGCAGCGGCTCAGGAAACACACGATCATGATGCGGCGGCGCTTCAGAACCGAATTTCTGACCATGAGCAACGAGCGGACGAGCAGGATCGACGTGGTGCCGACCTTGCCGAACGAAACGTTCAACTCGACACCGATGAGCAACGCCTGACCGATCGAGAGGTCGGGCTTGAGCAATCGACCGATACCCTCGACACCCGTTTCGCCGAGCAAAAGGAGCGATTCGATGAACTCGACGCTTCACTAGCCAAGATCGATGATTTCGAAGAGGCTCTGTCGTATCGACGAGAAGTCGCGGACAAGGACCAAGCGGCGATCGAACACCTGTCAGATCGCCTTGAGATTCGCGGCGACGAAATCGCTACGGAACAGGCGCGACTCGACACGGTGGAGATCGATCTCGCGAACAAACAGAGCGAACTCGATGAGACGGGTTCGCTCTACGATGAGCAGGCGCGATTGCTGCAGGAACGCCGCGACGAACTTGAGGTCGAGCGGGGAACCCTAAACGGAGAGGCCGACCGACTCGCCGAATGGCGGACCCACCTCTCACAAGAGCGAACCGCGCTCGAGACATCGCTGGCCGACCTGCAACGCCATCAGAACGATCGAACCGAAATCGAACGAGCGATCAATGACTACCGCTCGGCAGCCGAACGACTTCAAGCGCTAATCAGCACCGAAGACCTCTAAGGAGCCGCCGGTAGGTGAGATCGCGCACCTGACGCTGAGTTGTTGTCGGTGTAGGGTTCGGTGATGTCTTCGACCGACGTCTCGTCAGATAAACCCAAACGCGAACGCTGGACTTTCCAATGGAAAGAACTCTACGACGAGGTAATCACGAGCGGGCTCTGCACCGGATGTGCTGGCTGTGTCATCTCGTGCCCTCACGACGTAATTGGTTACCTGCATGAACCTGGCGCCTACAAACCATTTCACCTCGAAGAAGAGCTCGGCCTCTCTAACTGCACCCACGGCGAGAAGGGCTGCACCTCTTGCACCAGGGCATGCCCTCGCTTTCGCAGCTGGGAAAGCGAGGCTGACTTGCACCTATTCGGTCGGGTTCGCGAGCCCGACGAGATGGCTGGGGTATTCAGCGACATCTTACTGACTCGAGCATCGGACGATTTCGTGTACGAAACCGGCCAAGACGGCGGGCTCGTCTCGGCCATCTTGATCTGGTGCCTAGAGAACGACATCGTCGATGGCGCCCTCACCAGCGGAGTCGAATCGCTTCCAAATGGCGAACCGGGTTGGAAAGCGTTCCCGATGTTGGCCACCAATCGCGAAGAAGTTCTTCGCGGCGCCGGAAGTCGCTACACATATTCGGCGAACACTATGGCGTTTCCCGAAGCGAAAGAACGCGGACTCGAACGACTCGCATTAGTTGGTATGAGCTGTCAGACCTCGATTGGTGGGGTCATGTGGCATCGCAAGATTGGCAAGGTAAGCAAGCCCATCAAGTTAAATATTGGCCTGCTCTGCTCAAAGAGTTTCGATGATGCACTCTTTACCGAATTGTTCGAGGTGAAGTACGGGCTGAAGGCTCAAGACATCGCCAAAATGAATATCAAAGGCGTTTTTCAAATCTGGACCAAGGACGGCGGCTACCACGAAATCAATCTGAAGGAATGCCACGCCTGGACTCGCGAAGGCTGCACGCACTGCCCGGACTTTGCGGCCGAGCACGCCGACATCTCCACCGGCGGTATCGGCAACGAGACCGACTGGACACTCACCATTGTTCGGACCGAGCTTGGGCGCGCGATCATCGAGGCCATGGCGGCCGACGGCGCCATCGACATTCGCCCGGGCGACGACGATCCTGGCGCGATTTCGCTGCTCCACCGGTTGGCACAAAAAAGTCGCTCACGGTGGCCCGAGTGGGCGAATGATGAAGCCCGAGTCGGAATTTCAGCCAAGCCATGACACACCGCCTAACCAAACTTCGAGCGAGCATCGATGAGATCGACGAAAGCCTTATCCGGCTACTCGCCGAGCGCTTCTTGGTGACGCGAGAGGTTGGCCGCCTCAAGGCCGATCTCGGCCTTGAGCCAATCGATGCCGATCGTGAGGCTCAGATCGAACAGAAGGCCCGACGCCTAGCGCTGGACAATGACCTCGATGCCGACCTTGTCATCGAAGTCTTGAGGTCGATTATTGACCGCGTCGTTGCCGAACATCAGTCGTTGACCAAAGCTAGCGACAAGTAGCTAGCAACTCCTCGAGCGCCCTTGTGTCCGAGCTTCGGTCTTCAAGTTCGGCCATCGCCTCTCTGAAGACGTCCAGCCCAACGAACTCCTCGATGTCTTCGTAGGACTCCTGAAACTCTTCATACAGATGGTCATTTGAGGTGATCGTTCCATTGTCGACGCCAGCTTTGACCCGTTCGTCATAAGCTTGGAACACCTCGAAGGGTACGTTCTCGACGAACACATCGAAGGTGCAGCGGCAGTACTCAGACGCGTTGGCGATGCCAGTCTCGTCGTTAGCGGCTTCGCAGCCAGCGCGGTAATTGCCTTCGGTAACGCTTAGCTCCTCGCCGTCGAAGTCGCGGGGCTGATCGCCATAGCTGTTCGGGGTGCCAGCCGAACCGCATGCGGAGGCCAGCAGTGCAATACCCACAGCTAGGGTTGCGAGGGAAGGTAGTCGTCGAATCACGAGATGAGACGATACTAGGATTCGCTCAGTTCGCGTGCCCGGGCGAGCACCGAATCGAGCATGGGCTCAGTAAGGCGTCCTGTGAAGGTGTTTTGTTGACTGACGTGGTAGCTGCACAGCAGCACTTTTCCCGGGTGTCCAAAATCGTCGAGCGGCACTTCGATTCCATGGCCGAACTTCGGCCGCGGCTTGATGCCCAGTTCAGCGCAGACGGCGGCATAGCCGATTCCACCGAGAGCGATGATTACCTTGAGGTTGTGCAGTGCCGCTATCTCGGCCTGAAAAAATGGCTGGCAAGCCTGCTTCTCCTCAGCGGTCGGCTTGTTGGCAGGTGGAGCGCACTTCACAGGCGAGGTTATGAAGGCACCGGTCATTTCGAGCCCGTCGTCGATGTCGGTGCTAGCTGGCTGGTTTGCATAGCCCGCCCGATACAGAGCTCGATAGAGCCAGTCGCCCGAGCGATCTCCGGTAAACATTCGACCGGTCCGGTTGGCACCATGGGCCGCGGGTGCGAGGCCGACCACCAACAGCTGCGCTGTCGAATCTCCGAAACCGGGAACAGCTCTCCCCCAGTAGTTCTGCTCTCTATAGGCGGCTCGCTTCTCGCGCGCCACCTGTTCGCGCCACGCGACCAACCTTGGGCACAGACGGCATTCGATTACGGCTTGATGAACAGCTTCGATGGTAGCCATTTACCTCACAGTAGGGGCTACGGTTGGCGTTGATGCCCCCCAAGAACTCAAAGACGAAATCGACAGCGCCCACGCTGGTTCTGCTCGTACGCCACGGCAAAACCCCTACGACCGGGGCCAAGCTTCCAGGTCGTGCGCCAGGCTTGCACTTATCTGAGCTCGGCGTAGAACAAGCCGAGACGGCCGCAGCGCGAATTGCTGGGCTCGGAAAAGCTCGCGCCGTTTATGCTTCACCAATGGAACGCACCCAAGAGACCGCGGCGCCTATCGCTAAGGCTCTAAAACGAAAGATTCGTACCGAACAAGGCCTACTCGAATGCGATTTCGGCCAATGGACGGGCAAAGACCTTGCCAAGCTTC
>CBERPN010000109.1:0-13176 GCA_965524675.1 uncultured bacterium | reverse complement strand
ATGCTCACTTTGGGTTCACCCGATATGTACATGTGGGACGACGACTGGACAGCGTTGACCCTCGACGGGCGACGAACCGCCCAGTTCGAGCACACGCTCATCATGAGCGATAACGGCGTCGAAACGATGACTATTACCGCTTCGGGCGAGTGCGCGCATGACATGTACCTGTGAATGAGGCCGTGACAGCAACCACTCGGCTAATTCTGGTTCGCCACGGCGAGTCGCAGGTGACCGTCGACCGAATCATCGGTGGCGATCTCACCTGTTCGGGGCTTTCTGAATTGGGTCGGCTTCAGACCGAAGCGCTTCGCGATCGGCTCATCTCGGATCCCATTGCGATCGATGCGTTTGGATCGTCGACGATGCCACGGGCCCTCGAGACAGCAAAGATCCTTCAATCAGCATTGCCGCACCTCGATCTATTCGAGGATTTCGATTTGGTCGAACATCGCCCAGGTGAGGCCGACGGTCTGCCGTTCGCTGATTACGATGGGAAGTACGGGGCCTTCGATCTAGCCGCTGAGCCGTTTAGACCGCTCGCCCCTGGGGCTGAATCGTTGGCTGGGTTTCATCACCGCGCTGGGACGGCGCTGCACCGAGTTGTTCGAGAGAACGCCGGGCAGACGGTGTTTATTACCTGTCACGGAGGCGTAATCGACGTGGCGCTTCGAAGCTTCTTGGGTTTGGCATTAATCCCAACCTTTGAACTGCACACCCTAAACACTTCGCTAACCGAACTGTCGAAGAGCGAGGGTGCCAAGCGCTGGAAGCTTGTCAGGTACAACGATTCAGCTCACCTAGCTGGACTCCCGGTTGCCACCAACCTCTCTTAGTACGCTCGCTGGTTCGTCGAGCTCGCGTTTGTCCTACGCGGTTCGATCTCGGAACCACGATTCCAATCGCTCGAACCCTGCATCGAGTCCTACTAGCGGCTGCCATTGCAACGCTTCGCGTGTGCGGCGCTGATCGAACCAGTGTGCGGTCGATAGCTGCTCGGCCAGGAAGCTGGTCATCGGTGGGTCGTCTTGTCGGTCGGTGCGTTCCCAGATCTGTTCGACAGCCAAGCCTCCAACGAACGCGAACCTTGCTGGAACCCGCGCACGAGGTGGAGCAATTCCTGCTGCGTGAACGATTCTGGCAATCAGTTCGTTGACCGTGCGCGGTTGTCCGTTTGAGACCACAAAGGCCTCGCCCGCGACATCGGGCACTCGATCGACGGCCGCCACCAGCGCGTCCGCAGCGTTATCGACATAGGTGCTATCGATTAGGGCACAGCCAGATCCGACGATGGCTAGACGGCCTTGGCATGCCCGCTCGACGATACGACCGACCAGTTGCGTGTCGCCCGGCCCCCAGACGAGATGCGGACGAATCGCTACCACCGGCAACTCGGTAGAACTGGCGTTCAGCGCATAGCGCTCGGCGTGCGCTTTGCTTGTGGCGTAGTGGCCTCTTGTTTTATCTGGATTCGCTGGTTCAGCTCTGCCGCCAATAATGGCCTCACCACCATGAGCCACCGAAGGCGACGACACGTAGACGAATCGTTGCGCACCGGCGCGCTGGGCGGCGTCGAGCACGACCTGGGTACCGATAACGTTCGTGCGTTCGTACTCGGCCCAAGGGCCGGTGGCAGCAACCTTGGCTGCGAGGTGAATAATGGCCTGTTGGTCGGCCACGGCTTCTGCGACCGCGCTCGCGTCGGCAACATCGCCCAAGACCTCGGAATCGGCGCTTGAGCCGGGATTACGTTGCAGCGTGGTAACCCGGTCGCCGCGGGCCCGGAGGCGATCTATGACGGCTGCGCCGAGCAGGCTGGTACCGCCCGTGACCAGAACCTTCATAGGCGTGGAATCGCTTTTCCCGCCAGTTTCTGGCTAGCCCATTCGGCTACCGCGGTGCGGCCGATCTTGGCGTTGTGTCGCTTGTCGGTCGGCAGGGCTTTGGTGACGAGCACAGCGGCGACATCTACGTCAGAAACGGTGCTAACCGCATCGCGAACCTGCTGGCGTAGGCCGATACTGGCAACTGGAATACGACCGCGGTGCGACGTGACCTCGACCACGATCACCACTAACTGATTGCCAGCCGGACCCACCCCAACCGCAGCCGCACGCCCGACGACGGCTAACGATTCGACGGCCTGCTCGATCGCGACCGGCAGCAGCGGTCCGGCCGCGGTAGTGATTACATGGCTGAGTCTGCCCCCGATCCAGAGCCGGCCCTGATCATCGAGCATGCCGACATCGCCGGTGCGGTGCCAGCCGAGAGGCTTTGTCGATTTGTGTTCGGTAAACCACAACCGGTCATAGCTTTGCTTCATGTGCGGCGCGTCGACCACCACCTCACCCACTACATATGGCATCGAGACGAGCGGTCCGACAGCATATCCTTCGCCGTCGACCTCGCTGATGCGAACCGTGACCCCTGCTCTTGGCGCACCAACACAGACTCCATCGCCAGAAGCGGCCGCGTGAAGGTCGGTTAGCGAAATATCGGTAACCGGCAAAACCTCGGTCATCCCGTAGGGTGTGTGAGGTTCGGCATTGGGTGCAACCCGAGCCATTCGAGCCAGAACATCGGCATTGATGGGCGCCCCAGCCGAGAGCAGCAGGCGAACCTTCGCGAGAGCCGTCCGGTGTTGCGACGTGAGTGTTGATTCGGTGGCCGTAACATTGGCCAACGCTGCAGGCGAGGCGAAAATCAACGTGGCATCTACAGCGCTGACGGCCTCTGCGAGCGCGACGGCAGCGAGGCTGCCGGGCTTGGTTAGATCCATATTCGGAACCGCAGATGTAATTCCTAACGCTGGCCCGTAGAGGGCAAATGGAGCGAACGCCGCCACTAGACGGTCGTCGTCGGCAATCTCGTAGAGTTCAGCCAATTGGTCGCGTTGCGCCTGTAGCTGGTGATGGCGATAGATCACGCCTTTAGATGGCCCCGTGGAGCCGGATGTGAAAACAACAGCCGCATCATCGTCATCGCCTGCTGGGGGAGGCGCTGGCAGGCCTGCCCCACGGCGTTCAAGTTCGGGCAGCGAAGCCACGACGCCCAGCAATCGTTGTTTCGAGGCGGATAGCTGTTCGCTTGAGATTCGCGCACCAGGCCAGCGCAGGGCTCGTGCGGCGAGCAAAGCCTTGGTGATCCCGATCAGATAGTCGGGAGCAGCCGAAGCTATGGCTCGACTCATGTTGCGGGGCCCCAAGCCAGAATCGATGAGCACCACGACGGCGCCCATTCGCCAACACGCGTAGAGCGCTGTCGTGAGGTCGATTCCGGGCGGGATCATCAGCGCCACCCGATCGCCGCGGCGGATACCTGCGTGGTTGAGTCCGGCGGCGACCGCCATCGTCCGGGCGTGAAGTTTGGCAAAGCTGATGATCGCGGTTGTGTCGTCGCCCATTTCGACGACCGCGCTGTCGTGGCTGTCCGACTTCAGGTCGATTTGGTGCCAGAGGGAAGGACGGGCCGCCCGCGTCGTCGATGGCGCTTTGGTCGGCCGATCGAGCCATGCGAACAGGGCACCCGCGACGTCAGCGTCTTCGGGCACGAAATGACCAGCTCCGACGAAGCGGTGGACATCAGCGTGGGGAAGTCGACGTTCGAGGTCGTGAAGGTACAGGTCGGAGAAAACCGGATCGGCAGGGCCCCAGAGAAGCAACGCTGGAACGTCGGCCAAGACCACTAGGTCTGAGGCAACCCGAGCTAGCGATTCGAACGAAGGATGATCCTCGTCGAGTGGGATGTCATCGACAAAGGTGGCAATCGCCTCGCGTCGAGGTGCGCTGCGATACGGCGCCAGGAAGGCGTCACGAACCTCGCGGCTGAGTCGGGGGTGCGACATTGCCAGCGCACCTTGAATGAATGCGGTGGAGCTAACTGTTGTCGAGCGGAGGAGCCCTTTGGTTCGAGTCGCGCGGATGACCGCTGGAGCGGGCGAACCTTTCGGCTGGTGAACCGCCGTATTCGTAAGAACGATGCCCGATAGTTGATCGACGTGGCGTTGAGCCCAACCGAGCGACACCGGGCCACCCCAATCGTGGGCAAGAGTAAGCATCGGGCCTGTAACCGCCAGTTCGTCGGTCAGCCGCGCTAGATCATCGATACGATCTTGCAAGCGGCGCACTTTGCCAGTGCGTTCGGAGAAACCCATGTCGAGTTGATCGACCGCGACGACCCGTACACCTGCTGGCGCCTGTTGGAGTACCCGCCGCCAGAGATAAGACCACGACGGGTTGCCGTGGACACATAGCACGGTCAGTCGAGCTTCTTCGACGCGATTATCGAGCAGATGCCATGTGCGGACCACGCCGCAATGGTCTGGCGCTTCGACCAGACGCGACCAAGCGGGATCGAGCCCGGGTAGCCCTCGAGGTGGTAATTGTGCGGGCGCTAGCGCCGTCATGGCACTAGTTCTGCCGCGCTCACCAGAGCAGTTCGACGACCGATGCGTTCAGTCCCGAACCAATTCCTAGGCAAAGAATCCGGTCGCCAGCGTTAAGCGAATTAGCCTCTGTGGCGAGGGTGAACGGAACGGCTGCAGGACCCATATTGCCGAAATTTGGGAAGGTCATCGGAACCTTCTCGGCGTCGAGGCCCAGCACGTCGATCATTGCGGCTGTGTGCACCTTTGATACCTGGTGAAGGATGTAAACATCCATGTTGAGCCAGTCGTCGGTCTCGGCATCGTCCCACGCGATCTTGGCAAGGTCGGTGCCAGCATCGAGCAGTGCTCGGGTATCGGTGCGCATTTGCTCTAGCGAGCCCACACAAAGGTCGTGGTGCTCGGTTTCGGCTCGGAACAGGCCGCGGACGACCCGGTGGCTTCCGGGATTCTCCGAATGGCGGCCGAGCAGCATCGCCGTCGATCCGGACCCTAGGGTCAATGAGGCGAAGTTCTCGAACAGGTCGTCGATAGTGGTGGACGGGTCGTCGAGCCGTGCGATCGTGTTGTTGTGGATCTCGCGAGTTCCCTCGCCGTCGACTATCAGGGCATAGTCGATTTGACCGCTCTCAAGCATAGCGCCCGCTAGGTGCATGCCATTGATAAAGCCAAGGCAGGCGTTGGAGAGGTCGAAGTTCATGCAGGTGGATGACAGCCCGAGGAGGTGGTGCACGGTGACCGCGCTAGATGGTTCGAGCCGTTCACGACACACCGAGGTATCGACGATTAGCCCAATACGGTGGCGGTCGATGTTTGAGGCAGCGATGGCCTTTTTACCAGCGGCGGCGGCGGCGTCCATGAACGAGAAACCCTCAGGCCATTGACGATGCTCGTTCACGCCAGCGAGTGTCTTTAGCAGCCCAGGTTTAGCTCCGACGCGCTCGTAAAAACCGGCAAGCTTGCAATCGATGTCGTCGGACGTGACGATATCGGGAGCGGCACAGGCGGCGAGCGAAACGACGCCAACGTCGTCAAAGCTAAAATTGGCATTCCCGGACATCGGACCCCTCTCAGGAAGCAGATTTGCCAGTCTCGCACGTACTGGAGCCAAAAACCCGCGTGGGCGGGAGTTGTTGGTCACGCTCTTACGATGATCTGGTGCTTCCACTTGTTTGTATCGACGTCGACGGAACCCTTGTGGGCGAAACCGGTTCGCCGAGCGCTGCCGTTTGGGCGGCGACAGAGGCTGCGGTAGAGCGCGGACAGCACCTAGCTTTATGCACAGCCCGCGGCGCATTTGGTAAGTCGGCGGAATTCGCGGATCGTCTCGACCCTGCTGGCTGGCACATCTTCCACGCCGGGGCATCTCTGATTCACAGCGGCACCGGTGAGGAGATAAAGGCCGAACTCGGACTGGATCAGGTCGAGGCATGCGCCGACGCGGCCCGGGCGAACGACTGGGTTGTCGAGTTCTATTCGACCCGCCAGTACTCGGTCGATACCGATACCCCCGCCGCAAGGGCACACGCAGCTCTGCTAGGTGTCGATTTTGAATGCAGCGGGCGAGAGTCTCTTGAGGGTGGCATCGTGCGCGCACAGTTCGTTGTAGACCGCGCCGACACCCATGTGGCACTAGCCGCCGCACCTTCGGGCACCCGTGCCACCTCGGCTACTTCGCCAATCCAGCCCGGCGTGGCGTTCGTCTCGATCGTTAAGGCGGGCGTGAACAAGGGCACAGCTATCACCGCACTCGCCGAGCTTTTGGACACTACCGCGGCGTCGGTGATGATGATCGGCGACGGTCACAACGATGTGGATGCTCTCACCGTGGTCGGCCACCCGGTCGCAATGGGTAATGCCGATGAAGCTGCCCTCGCAGTCTCAGATCACGTGGTCGCTACTGTGGCCGAGGACGGAGTGGTCGAGGCCCTTGAGCTATCGACCAGGCTGAGTTGAGGCCCCAACTTAGGGAAGCCGACCGGCGCCTAGGCTACTGCGAAGACGATCGAGCGCTGGTCGGGGTCGGCTGCGGTGAGTTCGAGGGTTAGTTCGGCGCCGAGTTCGAGATCGCCTCGCTCGATCCGAGCCACTACTGCTGGGTCGAGCAGTTGTACCTTGGATCGCCCGGCTTCGGCGTCGACATCGACCACCACGGCGCTAAAGGACTCTCCGACCCTCGGCGCTAACACGATCGCTTCCACGAAATCGACGATCGCCTTTTCGAGGCTTCTGTCGCGTTGGGTGCCTCGCCCCATCGCCCGTGGTATTTGAGCCAGGGTCTCTACCGCCCACTCCGGGGGCTCGCGATCGGCGCAGAGCGCGAGCAGAACCTCGTTTGCGAAGCGGTCGGCTACGCGCCGAAGCGGTGCGGTCACGTGGGCGTACTCGGCCGCAATCGCCGAGTGCGAGCGCATCTCGGGTAGCTCGCCGTCGAAAGCGACATAGCCGGCACCGCGCAGGGCCCTGGCAGCCTGGGTGAGTAGAGCCGCGTAACGAGGCTCGTTTCCATCGAGGCCTCGAATCCGATCGGCGTAACTCATACCCTTTGGCCAATCGATCCCGAGTGCTAGTGCGCTCTGTCGTATCGATCGAACCGTGCGATTGTACGGTTTGGGCAGCGTGCGGAGGATTCCAACCCCGCCATCGATCATGATCTCGGCCGCTGCGATTCCGGTCAGAAGCGAGATTTGTGCGTTCCAGTTCTCGACCGGGATCGTCTCATCGTATTCGAGTCCGTAACCCCCATCGGGTAGCTCGGTGACCTCCTGCGATGGCAACGACAAGCTGACGGCTCCCCGTTCGGCCTCGCGATCTTGGCGAAGTCGACCAATCGTGGAGAGCAGCGACAGCGAATCTTCGGGCCGTCCGGCCTCGTCGATTCGCTGTTGAGCGGTCCGGTAGTCGAGTTGCTCACGGCTGCGGACCATCGCTCGTTCGAGGTGAGCCGATTCTAGGCGACCTTCGGCGTCGAGGTCGATGCTCCACAGCAGGGCCTGCCGGTCTTGCTCAGCGAGCAGGCTGGCTGCACCTTCGCTAAGAACCGTCGGGTGAAGTGCTGTTCTGATATCGGGGCTGTAGAGAGTAACGGCCCGCTCCATCGCTTCAGCATCGATTGCGCCGCCTGGGGCTACGAATGCGGCAACATCGGCAATCGCATAGAACACGCGGTAACCGGAGCCTCGACGTTCGGCTGCATAGGCTTGATCGAGGTCGAGCGAGCCTGGCGGGTCGACGGTGACGAAGTCGATATCGCGCCGATCGGCGATCTCGGTATGTGGTACTCCTGGCGGCATTACTGGTCCGCGCTCCGCGGCGGCTTGGGCTTCGGCAAGAACCTCGGGTTTGAACGATGTTGGCAGGTCCAGCTCTGAACGTATTCGTGTAAACCCGTCGACGAATATGGACTGTTCAGGACAACGGATTGGTTGCGATGGCATAGCTTTCAAGCTACCGAGGCGCGGGACCCTAAAGCGAACGCCGACTCAGCAGCGCTCGGGGTGGCGGAATGAATCGTGTTTGCAACGCGGCGCCTGATGAACCGGGCAGGGCTGCATGGCCTATCGCGGACATGAGAGACTGTAACGGAAGGAGTTGTAGCTGTAGATGGTTGCTGTCGTGCGAGCTGTCCGCTCGCTTGGGAATCGCTGGCGATGTCGGGGCGCTGCGCTCGTTGTGCTCGTTCTCGCGGCGGCAGCGTGTTCCTATTCATCGGTATCGTCGGATTCGAGCGTTGCGAACGAGATACTCCCTTCGCCAAGAATCCATGCGTCACCCACAAATGCAACGGCTACTCCGATCAGCACGGTCGTGGTCGCAACCACCGTTCTCAGAATTCCCAATGCGGTCAGCCCATCATCGCTAACACTCACGCAGCCAATAGTTGTTGTCGGCGACAGCGTCGCAGAGCAGCTTGCAAACGGCCTGGAAGGGCTGGGGTTAGGTCCAGTGGAGTTCCGCCTGCTGGTTGGTGCTCGATACCTAGCAGCCGATTCGCCCACACCATCGCCCGATGCCGCAGGTACCACTATTGTTGCGATCGGCCTTTGGGACGCAGCCCCATTCGGAGATCCGAAGCGAGTTACCGACGCCGCTATCGGAGATATCCCAGACGACTATGAGGATCTTCTCGTCGAGTTCCGCCGACAGCTCACAGGGAAGGTTGTTTGGGTTCTTCCAATCGGCTCGCCGAGCAACGAATCGCTCGACGGTGTTCTATACGAGCTAGGAAACCACATCGCCAACGTTGCGAGGAGATTCGGCGAGCCCGTAGTTTCGATCGACTCTGGTCCCTCTTTCTTCGAGAGCGACGGCATTCACCTGAGTTGC
Source organism: uncultured bacterium (assembly GCA_965524675.1). Taxonomy (GTDB): domain Bacteria; phylum Actinomycetota; class Acidimicrobiia; order Acidimicrobiales; family SHLQ01; genus CALLQB01. The sequence goes on along the minus strand of CBERPN010000109.1, from coordinate 4,466 downwards.
CAGGGAGCAATGGCTGCCGGAGCACAACTGCTTGGCGTCACTACGACCCCCGATGATACGACCACACCGGATACTGCTGGGACTGATCTTCGAAGACTTCGCCAAAGGAATGTCGGACTGTGTGGTGCAGGCGATGGGCTCAAAGATCTTAGGCCCGAAACCATGAGTGCAACCGAGATCGCTTCGCCAGATCGGTAGCGCTATTCGATAATGGAGGCTCGGTTGGTCCTGGCGAGGGTGATCCAGGTCTTGCCTGGATTGAGTTCGAGCAGGTTGCCGTCGAGGTCGCGGAAGATGGTTGCGCTGGTAATTCGCGGCCGGTTCCAGGTGCCCTCGATGAGAGATCCGTCTATCAGGATCCATGCGGGCGCTCCGCCAACCATGATCGCTTCGGGCGATGCTCCGTCTGCAGGGCTTGGGCGGTAACCGACAAACTGAATGATCACATTCACAGGAGCAACCCGCACACCATCTGCATCGACGTGTGGTGTGCCGTTTTGTGACCGCTCCCAGCCGCTGCCATTCCAGCGGTATTCGATGCTGGTGCGAGTGAACGGGACTGTCACGCCCGCGATTGGTACCGCAGTGTCGGGTAACGGATCGCCAGGGTTTCGGAACCTGAGCTGGGGCGGCGGGCTCGAAGACTTACTCGCCGCTCGGTCCCACAGCTCGTCGGTGTTTGAGTAAAGGTTGTGTGGTGCCGCTCGATTGGAGCGGAAGTAGGCGCCGGTTTCGGCATCGACCCCGACGTTAATAAGTTCCGACCGCCTCAGAGCCCTCATGGCGCCTTGATTGCCGCCGGAGTTGCCGAACAAGGGCGACCTCAGGTTGGACAGAATTTCGATGTCGGATGTTCGGGTGGAGCGGATTGGGCCCACAGGCGTGGCGTCCTCAGAGTGAAAGATCGCCACCAGGCGGGTGAAACCACCCTCGACCTGTTCCTCGAATACAAGGTCGGCTTGGTTGATTCCAGATTGAGGGCGGGCTTCGTCGACGTTGTCGATCTTCATTGCGAGGGCCGGACGGTCGATTGAGTCGCCCGCAACACCGGTTAGCACCCAACGATCGAGGAGCGATTCGAGCCAGGCGATCCTCAGATCAACAGCCTCGGCGTTCTCTTCGAGAGAACTCAAACGTGAGGCGGCGGCGGCTCGATCGCTGCGGGCGTTGTCGAGTTCGTCAAAGCGAGCCCTTTGTGAGTTGCGTAGCGAGCCCACAGCATCTTGTAGGTCGCGCAGGCGTTGGCGTGCTGTTTCTATGTCGTTTCCGGCATCTTCGACGACGACGGTATAAAGGTGCTGGCGGTTCTGCGGCTCGATATCGGCATTGACCGAGTCGATCTCGGCAAGAAAGGCTTGAGTTCGCGGGTCGCCGTTTACATATCGCGCAATAGCGGCTTCGTGCTGGATTCTTTGCGGCACATCGCGGGCCTCGACCGCACGGGTCAGGTCGTCGATGAGCAGCTCGAGCTGAATCTCGGTAGAGGCGACACCCTCGGCAAACTCCGCCACCTGTTGCTCGGCGGTGATCAGCTCGGCCTGAGCAAGCTCGATTTCGACAGGAATTGCGTCGCGACGACCGCGGAGCTTCGTTAGATCGTCGATTTCGTCGGCGGGGTCTTCCTCGGTTTCGCTCGAAGGGGCCCCCGGCTCGTCTTCATCTTGGGCCGCGGCCGGGGTGAGCGAGCCAGCGAACAAGCCGAAGCTGATGAGCAAGCCTAGAAGCCGTAGGCGAGTCGAGTCCTGCGATGGGCGCAACGGATTGAGGAGGTGAGGCATTTGCGGCAGGGCGTTGCTAAGCGGTGGTAGGGGGAGCGATCTCTATCCAGGGTAGCTGGGGGCGTACGACACGTCACCGCAGGCCGCTCAAGGAGCGCTCTGATAGGGAGGAAGACCTTCCATCGCGCGCAGCCAGTTGATGCGGGTTTCGAGCGGGGGGTGCGTGTCGAACATGTCGTTAAAACGCCGTCCTCGGTGACCCCGCTGGTGATCATCGGGAGTCTCGATCCAGAGATGGGAAGTCGCGTGTGACGTGCGGCGCACCACGGTTCGGTCGGCGTCGAGCTTCTCGAGCGCCATCCGCAGCCCTGCCGGATAGCGGGTGAATTGTACGGCGGTTGCGTCGGCCAGGGCTTCGCGTCGCCGACTCACCGCTGCCTTGAGCATCGCTGCACCGATCGGAGCCAGAATCGCCACGACTATCAAGCCGATGATCGCTAGCGGGTTGCCGTCCTTCTTGTTGCTCGACCTTCCGCCGCCAAAGTAGAGGAACCGCCAGAAGACGTCGACGATTATGGCGATAGTTCCGGCGGTTGCTACCGCGACTGTCATCACCCGAATGTCGAGGTTTCGGATGTGTGCGATTTCATGCGCGATGACCCCTTCGAGTTCGTCGCGCGACATCTTTTCGAGCAACCCGGTGGTAACTGCGACAGCCGCGTGCTCGGGGTTCTTACCGGTAGCGAAAGCGTTGGGTGCAATGTCTTCGACCACGTATACGCGAGGCTTCGGGATTCCGGCCGCAATCGCTACGCCCTCGATGACGTTGTGTAATTGCCCGAACCGGTCGCGTTCCGCTGGTTTTGCGCCGGTGGAGCGGATGGCGATGCTGTCTGATTTCACATAGCCGACCCACGATGACGTCATCGAGAATGCGAGGGCAACTCCCACCCCGATCAGACCGGAGCGCAACACTGTCGAAACGGTTACGGAGATGACTGCGAGCAACCCAAAGAATCCGAACATCAGAAACCAGGTGTCGCGCCGATTCGCCGCGATCAGCGCATCAAAGTCAAGTCGTTCGACCACCGCTTCACGGTATCGCTGTGCGCCGGTACCTCATCATTCAGCATTGTTTACGGGGCGGCTAAGCAACCGGCTTGTGCATTTGTTTATCGTACGCTAAACAATTAGTCGATGGGTCGACCGAAAACATTCGAAGATGCGGAGGTGGTCGCCCAGGTGATGCATTGCTTTCGCGAGCGTGGCTATGGGGCGACCTCGATTCGTGATCTCGAGAAGCTGACCGGACTCAAGGCTGCCAGTTTGTACAAAGCCTTCGGCAACAAGGCGTCGCTCTTTTGCATCGCCTTGGATCGCTACACCGAGGAGGTGATTGCTCGTCGCATCGCAACCCATCTAGTAGCCGACAACGGTCTCGACGGCATCAGGAGTTTCTTCTCTTCCACCTACCGCACCGAGCCGAAGCCCACACAGGGCTGCCTATTGACGAACACGGCTATCGAGGCACCGGTCGTCGACGGCAATGCACATAAACGAGTGGAGCGAGGCCTCATCGAAATTCGCGAAGCGTTCGAGGCCCAAATCGAGTCGTGCCAAGACAGCGGCGAAATTGGATTGCCTGTCGATGCCGCAAGCACAGCCCAAGTGTTGATCGTGCTCTACGAGGGCCTGCTCGTGTTATTGCGATCGGGCGCATCGGTGGTGACCTTTGACCGAGTTATCGACACCGCAATCGACTCATTGTTCGCGCCAGCAACCCTAAAGAAGGAAAGATAATGACAACACCAACCGACCGCCGAGCGATTTGGGAAACATATACCTCCAGCTGGACAGCTGGCTCAACCGCTGAACGGCTGGCGACATACGCATCTTGCTTGTCGAGCGATGTCAGCTACACCGACCCAAACGTTGCAGCTAATGGCTATGACGAACTTGCCCAGTACATGGCTGGCTTTCAACAACAGCTCCCTGGGGGTGGATTCGTTACGAAGGACTTCTCCGACCACCACGATGTCGCCATCATCAATTGGGACATGGTGGATGCGGCGGGCAACGTTCTCAGCCCGGGCACAAGCTTTGGTGGTGATGACGGACTTCTGAAATCGATGACCGGCTTCTTCGAGGGCTAGTAAGTCAGTTTCAGCAACCCGGTTAGAACGGTGGGATTGTTATCCTTTCTGGGCATCCTAGAAGAAGCAAACATATGTTCTTGACAGTGTGGTGATAGTTCGGTAGGTTACGTGTCATGACCTGTTCGGCCACCACATCTGACACCATTCGGCGGATTCGTGGCCATGTCGACGCTTTCGACAGTCTCGACATTTCTGGTGCGTCTGGGGTGCAGGTTTCTGATCTGTTGGGTCGGGTTACCGGTATGCAGTCATGGCTATCGGCGGCTCAGGCTCTGTTGATCACCCGTGCTGATGTGCTCGCCAAATCTGCGCCCCGCCCCCAAAGTCCGGGGCCGCGGTCTGGGCCCGCCCCCGACGACGATGACGACAGCAGCAGTAGCAGTGATAGTGATGACCCTGAGCCAGACGGTGGATCTGACAGTGAGACTGAACCTGACAGTGAGTCTGAGGCTGATGGCCGGTCTACCCAGGACCGTCTTACTGGTGAGGCGAGCCTGTCTGACGCTGAGGCGCGTCGTAAACGACGTCGAGCCGATCTACTCGAACAACTCGTAGGGTTTCATACCGCTTTGGTAGCCGGGCAGATCACGGT
>CBERPN010000108.1:0-13186 GCA_965524675.1 uncultured bacterium | reverse complement strand
AGAGTGGCGGTGAGGGTCGTCGAAATGACGGCGTAGTTAAGACTCGGGACACTAGTCGTGCACCGTTAGTACTGTTCCTTCACGAGATCGAGCGCTCGTTGTGCTTCTGTCATCACCCGGGTGATTAGCTCTTCTGTAGTCGGTAGCTCGGTGATTACCCCCACCCCTTGCCCGGTGGGCAATATCCCCACCTCAAGGTTGCCGTCGACCATGGTCGCTCTGGTCATCATGGGTGCATTGGCCGCCATCGCGAGCTGGCTCCAAGACAGGTCTTGGCTCTTGCGCATCGCCAAGCCTTCGCGGAGAAGATCGCGAACCGACGTGTTGGTGAGTTTGCGGAACCGAAGTGCGTTGGCGACAGCTTTCGGTAAGGCCAAAGGCCCGGCGCGCTCAAGGCTGTCGATGACCTCGGTGCGAACCACCCTTTGTGGTGCGCCGTCGACCGCAATGGTTACCACCGTTCCGTCAAGTCTAGTTTGTAGGTATACCGCCTTCACGTCGTCGTCGACCTCGCTATCGCTCGTGAGCATGAAACGAGTGCCCATTGCGATACCCGAAGCTCCGTAGGTGAGGGCGGCGGCGAGCCCTCGACCATCGAAGAAGCCGCCAGCTGCGATCACCGGAATATCAACCGTGTCGAGGACCGACGGAATTAGCAGCGATGTCGGTACGACACCGGTGTGCCCACCACCCTCGGCCCCTTGCGCGATTACGGCATCGACCCCCCACTCGGCCACCTTTTCGGCGTGGCGCGCAGCTCCAATCGTTGGGACCACGACAACCCCGGCATCTTTGAGGGTCTTGACAATCCTTTCTCCTGGCGCTTGGGCGAAGCTCGCTACCCGCACCCCGGCATCGATCAGGTGTTGTACCCGCTTCGAAATGTCGTGAGCGTCGGTACGCAGGTTGACCCCGAAGTTCTTCTCGGTCGCGGCCTGTACCTCGTCGATCGTTTGCACCATTTGATCGAAGGTCATCGGCGCGGCCGCAATGATTCCCAGCCCTCCAGCCCGTGCCGTGGCGGTGGTTAGTTTCGAGCCCGATACCCAACCCATTCCGGTTTGCACAATTGGGTGTTCGACACCGAATAGGCGGGTTGCTGCGGTCTCGAGGGTCACGCAAACTCGCCTTTGCGAAGCCCTAGCGGATCGATCTCGTTGCGCAGTACGCTCAGTTCCTCGGCGCTCGGAAGTCGCGACTCGGGAACATCGTCGGGGATAACCAGTTCGAAGCCAGTGTTCTCGACCACCTGGTCCACGGATACTCCGGGGTGCACCGAGCGCAGCCTCATGCGATTGTCGTCGGTCTCAAAATCGAGCGCTGCGAGCGGCGTTACCACCCGACGAATCTCGTGGAACCTGCTGGCCTCTGCCCCCAACTCGCGCATCCGGTCATAACCAGGGCCCGACACGACATCGACCTTGGGTACGAACACCCGCTTGCTATGGTTCGGGATCCAGTAGCTAGTGGTGTTGTTGATGAGGTTGCCGGGCGCGCCGCGCATCCCGAGCAGCTGAGCCTTGGGTTTTGAGTAGTCGTCGCCAATGGCGGCAAAGTTCTGATTTCCCCAAATATCGATCTGGCTTGCGCCCATAACCACGTGACGTCGACCCGACCACACAACGTCGAACACGGTGCGATAGGGGATGTAAGCCTCGGGCACAATAGGGGCATCGGGCACTCCGACCGGCAAAGTGTTGGCAACCAACACCGATACGCCGTCGGTATAGACCATGTCGGGCTCAAAGGTGGCTCGAGCCAGGCGCCCCGAACACATGGGTAGGGTACCGATGGCGTTACACAGGATCTCGCCATCACCCCGAAATGCCTCGGCAAGAGCGATCACAACGATCTCGTCGATGGTCGCTTCAGTAGTTGAAGTCATCGGGCATCGACCTCGGCTAGATAGGCCTCGTGGCTGGGGGCATCGATGTATCTAGCTTTGAAGGTATCCCATGCTTCGGGGTCGCGAGCAGTAGCCGCATACTCCGCCTGAAACGCTTCGTCTCTTGGGTAGTCGGGCGGGCATTCGGTGAAATGGGCTCCGCGTGGTGCTTCGACAACACCGTCGACGAAGATCCGAGGAATCCGGAGTGTGTGAACCGACCCTTCGGTGAGAAAGTCTTCGGTGGCGACAATCTTCTCGCAACTCATGAAGGTACGATCGGCCGCCATCGCGAACAGGTCATCGAAGTAAAGGTCGGGTCCGAGGAACTGCCCATTGCCAGCAGCATCGGCTCGGTTCATGTGAATCAGCGCCACGTCGAGCTTCATGGCCGGTATGGCTACAAGCTCTTCACCGTCGTCGTAGGGAGACTTCACGGTACGAAGTTCAGGATTGTGCTTAAGCATGTCTGAACCCAAACCAGCGCGACACGGATAGAAGGGAACCCGGTGCGCGGCGGCGAGAAGCCCAAGTTGAAAGGCGCCCTCGTCGAGTTCGAGAACTTCGAGGCCGCCCGCCTGGCGAGCCTGGCGAAAGTGTGGCTCGAGTGCGATCGAATCGAGCGACACGAAGCCATACGCGAGCTTGCTGACCTTTCCCGACTTGGCTAGCAGGCCAATGTCGGGGCCGCCGTAGCTGACAATGGTGAGGTTCTTGAGGTCGCTCCGCAAGATTGCTCGCACCAACGACATGGGTTTGCGACGCGATCCCCAGCCGCCGATTCCGACGGTCATTCCGTCAGCCAGTTCGCCGACTACATCATGCTCGGTCATTGTCTTGTCGGGCACGCGCCGTGATCCTTCTCGGATGGGATAGCAAGAAGCTGACGGTACGTCAGATTCTCGCGAGATCCTATTCGTTCAGCAATCCTCCTGCTGAAAGACGTACGACTAAGTTGGAGGCGATGACTACCCAATCGCCCCCTGGAAACCCGCTCACTCTGTCAGGCAAAGTTGCCATCGTCACCGGCGGCACTAAGGGTCTTGGCAGGGCTATTGCCGAGACGTTCTTGGCGGCGGGAGCTCAGGTGATGATCTGTGCTCGAACCCAACCCGAACTCGCGATTGAGGCCGCTGGCTCCGAGGCAACCTTTATCGCAGCCGACGTGCGAGAAGCTGAACAGGTTCAGGCAGTGGTCGATGCCACCGTGCAGCGATACGGCCGGATCGACATCCTGATCAACAACGCGGGCGGCGCGCCACCAGCTCCATCAAACACCGCCTCGCAGGGGTTCAACGAGAAAGTTGTCGCTCTCAACCTGATCGCTCCACTTACATTTAGCCAAGCCGTGTACCGGCAAATGCAGGCGCAGGGTGGGGCAAAAAGCACTGGTGTAATCATCAATATCGCGAGTACCAGCGGCACCCGAACAAACCCGATGGGGGCGGCCTACGGAGCTGCCAAAGCTGGCTTGATTAACCTGACCAAAACCCTGGCACACGAGTGGGGGCCGGCCGTACGGGTTCTGGGCCTCACCGTTGGACAAATCCTCACCGAGGATGCGCAGCTCTTTTACGGCGACGACGAAGGTATCGCTGCTGTGGGTCAGGTTCTAGCGATGGGCCGGCTCGGTGACCCACAAGAAGTCGCCGATGTTGCGCTGTTCCTCTGCTCGCCACTCGCAAGTTGGATGACCGGCACGAGTGTTGAAGTTCATGGTGGCGGCGAAAACCCTGCCTATCTGCGAGCGAGCACGGGCAACGTCAACGACTAGCAGCTCGATTGGCTAGCCGGTAGTCGATCCTATGGTCGCCAAAACGACCACCCCGTTGAAGGTCGCATGGGCGAGCATCGCTGGGGCGAGACGCCCGGTTTTCACCACGTAGGTTCCGAGCATTAATCCAATGGTGCCGATTACTGCGAACAGTACCAGGGAGCCATCGCGACCCGCACCGGTGTAGTGCGGAAGGGTAAACGCGACCGTTGAGCCGATCACGGCGACGGCAGAGCCGAAACGGCGCCGCAGCGCTTGCAGTAAAAGCCCCCGGAAGAACAGTTCCTCGACGATCGGTGCACCAATAATTGTGAGCCCAACCATCAGCCAGAACCACATCGTTCCAGAAGAATTGGTAAGTGCTCCTGTGTTGGAAGCTTCGGTCGGGTCAGCCAGCGTCACCAACTCGCCAACGATCCCTGAGACCACCGATGCCGCCATGATCATCGCGAACCCAAATGCCACCCCACCCATCGCATCGGTTAGGCCATCAAACTCGACGCGAAGATCGCGGATGAGTCCGTTGCCTTTCGACTTCGTGACCATCAGCGGCCAGCTCAGCATTGCCCCTTGAAAGAACAGCAACCCAATCGCCGACCCGGCTACCGACGCAAGGTCGAAAGAAAGCGCGATCCCGATGCCGCTAATAATCGCCAGCGACAGCACCACCGGAATGCCTAGCATTGCATCGAACAAACCCCAGGTTGGTTGGCGCGACGCCTCGTTGCCCGGCACCTCTGAAGGGTGCTCAAGATCAGCAATAGCGGCTGCGGTCACCCGCTAAGCAACGACATCTCCGGTGACTAGCTTTAACCGTCGTTTCGTGGCCAAACCATCTGCTGGCGAGCGACCATCAGCTCCGACCCGCAGTTCATAGGCTTGCTCCGCGCCCGCCGCTAAGCCATTCTGAGAGATCCGGGGGAAACATTGCCTAAGCCATCACTAACACTGCTCGCATTGGAATCACGAGCGGTTCCAGAATTCGGCGCCTTCATCGGGGCGGTTCCGGCACTGCTGCCGTTTGCCCCGAGAGGAAATGGTCGACCGGTCTTGCTATTGCCTGGGTTTATGGCCAGCGACACGTCTACAGCCCCAATACGTTGGTATCTCGACAAACTTGGATACTCGAGCTACGGCTGGAACATCGGACGCAACGTCGGACCCACCGATTTCATACTCGACGCCCTAGCTGGCCGGATCCAAGAACTGGTCGAACAGCACGAACAACCACTCAGTATCGTCGGGTGGAGCTTGGGTGGAATCTACGCGCGTGAGTTCGCACGGCTCGCCCCCGACCACGTTCGCGACGTCATTACTTTGGGGAGCCCATTTCAGATGGAGGATCCTCAAACCAGTAATGCAGCGCCGCTACACGAGCTGCTTCGGGCGCAGTACTCCCACAACGTTGTCCTACCGCGCATTCCAGACAAGACCCGCGAAGATCTGCCGGTGCCCAGTACCGCTGTTTTTAGTCGCAGCGACGGAATAGTCAACTGGGATCACTGCGTCGACGTACCATGTCGTCGCCGCGAGAACATTGAGGTCTACGGGAGTCACTGTGGTTTGGGCCACAATCCAGCGGTGCTCTTTCTCGTTGCCGACCGGCTAGCCCAATCCCCCGAATCGTGGAAGCCTTTTCGAGCCCCGAGAGCGCTACGTCACATCTTCCCCGACAGTTCGCACGTCACCGCTCGTTAGTCATCGGTCATCTGTTGGTGTGGCCCGCAGCGGGTTTCGTATCTGCTAACCATTGCCCATGGCCGGCCCCTCGTTCGTCTCAGAATCCAAACCTCACTACGGACAAGCGCTGCAGATCGCGCCAGGAGTCCGCCGCATTGTCGCCGACAACCCCAGCAAGTTCACCTATCACGGCACCGGTACCTACATCGTCGGCGATCGACAGGTGGCGATAATCGATGCCGGACCGCGACTTCAGGCCCACGTCGACGCCGTGTTGCGAGCGGTGGGAGACGCCGAGGTTACCCACCTTCTCGTTACCCATACCCACGGCGACCATTCACCCTCCACCGCTGCTATCAAATCGGCCACCGGTGCCACCAGCTACGGCTTTGGCAGCCACCCGGCTGCCGCCAAAGACGAAGGCGAAGCCGAGCGAGAAGACACTGCAGCGCGAGAAGACACTGACGAATTACCCAGTCCCGAGCAAACCCGCCTGCATGCTGCTGACACCGACTTTGTCCCCGATGTGCAGGTTAAGCACGGCGACGTCATCGTGGGCGAAGGTTTTAGCTTCGAAGCAATTCATACTCCAGGCCACATCTCGAACCACCTTTGCTTTTCGTATCGCGAGGCCTCTGCGTTGTTCAGCGGCGACCATGTGATGGGCTGGTCAACAACGATCATTCCTAGCCCCGACGGCGACATGGGGCACTATCTTTCGAGCCTTGAGCTACTCCTCGAACGCGACGAAACCGTGTACTACCCCACCCACGGGCCGCCCATAACCAACCCGCGAGAGTTCGTCGGGCAACTGTTGGAACATCGTTTGGCGAGAGGTCGTCAGATCCTTCACCAATTAGCGGACACTTCTTTGTTGGTCGACGAGCTAGTAGAGATCATTTACGCCGACGTGAGCAAAGAGTTGCACAAACCAGCAGCCCGCTCGGTGGAGTCACACCTGATCCTGCTCGAACGTGAGGGGCGGGTATCCAAATCGGGCGACAACCCACCGCGCTTCTGCGCAACGTGAGCCGCCCAACCTCGGCTCGCATGGTGGCCTTCTTCGCGCTCGCAGTGCTAGTGGCCGGCTGTGAAACCGTCACCGAAACACTGATTATCAACGAGACCGGATCGGGTTCGCTGATAGTGGAATGGTCGGCCACCGAGGACCGGTTCGATAGCTCCGGTTTCGCGAGCGAAGACATCGAGTTGGTTCGCCAAAGTCTTAACGAGGTCGTTGCTGAGGCATTGGGCGAAGACCGATACGTACTCAACGATCAGGTGGCTTTCAATGCAATCCGAAATGGAGCCGAGGCCGGATTCAGTATCGTCGACCCAATCAACAACCTCGACGAACTAGCCGAACTGAACAGCGATGACATATCTACCGGTCGACCACCAGCGGTTCTTTGGCGCGACATTCAACTCTCCATCGAAGACCCCGAAATCATCAAGCTCACTGCCAAGCCGAGCGTGTCGGACCGCCGTTCGCTTCTCGCCTGGGGTGATGCAAGTGAACTGCCCGCTGACGAGATGGTGTTCCTTGCTGTATTCGAAGTCCGTGGCCAGGTCGTCGACCACAACGCGGACGAGATCGACGGTAGTCGCCTAATTTGGCGAATATCAGGAGCCGAAGACCGGGTTCTGGATGTCGCGTGGCGTCCGCTCGCACCCGAGTCAACCAGCGCTTTCCCCTTTGTCGTCGGGCTGGTCGGTGTCATCGCAATGATTACCGTCGCGCTTTATCAATGGGAGAAATCCAACCTAGACAAGACCAGCAGCTCTGGCTAGCTCTCAATCCGTCGGTGCTGGCGGAGCGCTATTAGGGGTGCTGCGAGCTAACGCTCACCGTCTCCCCGGTCATGTAAGAGGAATAATCACTCGCCAAGAACACCATCACGTTGGCGATCTCCCAGGTCTCGGCACTGCGTTTGAATGCTTCGGCTTCGACTAGAGAATCCAGAAAGGCCTTATCGCTGACCTTCTCCAAGAATGGATGCATTGCCAGACTCGGCGAAACCGCATTGATCCGAACACCGGCCTCCGCGGCCTCCAGCGCAGCGCAGCGCGTCAACGCCATCACACCCGCCTTAGCCGCCGCGTAGTGACACTGGCCGACCTGGGCCCGCCACCCAACGACCGAAGCATTGTTGACTATTACACCCGAGCCGCGATCCATCATGTGGCGTAGGGCCGCCCGCGTGGCGCGCATTGTTCCGTTGAGGGTTACGTCGAGAACCGCCGACCACTGCTGATCGGACATATCGACGAGCCGGGTGTCGCCGCCGAGTCCGGCGTTGTTGATCAGTACGTCGACTTGGCCCATCGACTCGATCGCAGATTCGAACAAGAAGCTAATATCGTCCTCGACGGTGACATTGCACAACACGGCATGGGGACGGCCCTTGCCGATCTCGGCCAGACGGTCGCCAGCTTCGCTGAGCCGTCGCTCGTGGATATCGGAGATGGTTACCGTCGCGCCTTCTTCGATGCAGCGTTTGGCAACCGCAAACCCAATACCAGTACCCGCTGCGGCAGTAATAACCACGTTCTTGCCAACGAGCAGATCATGGCCTTGCACATAGCTCGGAGCCTTCTGATTGCGAGGAGGTGTCGCCATTTGGATCAGTCCTCGCTGTTCTCGTTAGCCTTGGTCGCAGCCATCTCGGCCAGACGCTGCTCCATCTGGGCAATGAAGGGATGGGGCTCGGTTCCGACATGGGTCGGAAGCATCTCGGCGATCTGGTCGACAGTCCACTGCTCGCCGGGAGCCCACATCGTTCGTACTTCCTCGGGTTGATTCCAAACCGAGATACGACGACCGACAACGGTGTAAATCTGTGCGTTTACCGAACGCCCAGCATCGGACAGGAGGTAGGCCGCCATCGGCGCAATGTCAGCCGCCTCACCCATTTCAATCCCAAACGGAACATTCTCGCTCATTCGGGTGCAGGCCACCGGAGCAATGCAGTTGGCGTTGATTGGACCACCACCACGAAGTGCAAGACTTGCGGCGGTCAGCGCTGTCGATTTCGTGAGGCTAATGATGCCGCCCTTAGCGGCTGAGTAATTGGCTTGGGCTGTAGAAGCCATGAATGCACCGGAGGTGAATCCGACGAAACTCCCGCCGGATTCCTGTTTGCGCATTACCGCCAAAGCGTGCCGGTAGAGGTTGAAGTGCCCTTTGAGATGAACCGCTATCACAGCATCCCACTCCTGCTCACTCATGTTGAACAGCATTCGCTCACGGAGGTTGCCAGCCACACAGACCACTCCGTCGATCGAACCCCACGAATCAACAGCCGCCGAGACAACCTGTTCGCCAACCTCGAATAGCGAGACGTCTCCGGCAACGGCCACCGCCTTGCCGCCCGACCCAACGATTTCAGCAACTACGGCGTCGGCGACATCGCTTGTGGGTTCGGAGCCATCCATCGCCACTCCGTAGTCGGCGACGACGACGCTCGCCCCTTCGCCCGCGCAGAAAATGGCAACCTCGCGACCAATGCCATTTCCCGCACCGGTCACCGCGATGTTTTTACCTTCAAGAAATCCGGCCATGATCGTCATGTTCCCTTCGTCGAACGGCAATACTCGCCGTGCCCTCAGAATCTGACGGCACGTTAGGTCAGAGACAACCGTCGAAGTAAATGGGCGCACTGGAATCCTGAGCTCAGCGTCATCCGAGCCGAGATGCTCACATCCAACGCAAACAACACCAGCCTCAGTAGCATCATGCGCATCAACGCTCAGTTATTACCTTCCTCTTCTGAACGGTCTCAGGAGGCACCGGCCAAGGCGCCGTCGCTTCGTTCGCTGATCGCCGCTGCCGATGACCCCACCGCAGACCGACCCGATCGCGCTCTGGCGTCACGCCCCATCCTCGATGGGGTCGCGCACCTCGCCGCCCTGCTAGATCCGAGCGGGGTTCTTATCGAGGGCAACCAGCTGTTACTCGACCGCGATCGCCCCTTGGTAATCGGGCTGCCGATCTGGTCGGCGCCATGGTGGCAACGGACGCCGGCAGCCGCTTCAGCCCTCCGATTTCTGGTTGCTCAAGCGCTAAAGTTCGAACCGGTCGAGGTCACTCTCAACATCGAGTTCGGTGAGGACCAGCCGCCTGCGACCGTGACACTTAGCGTGTCTCCGGTCGGCCGGATTCTTCCAGAAACCAACTCCAACCATGAGCGCCCGGGCCCAACCGCACTGCTCTTTGAGGCCCGTCAAATAGATCGCGAAAGCGGTGCTGGCGAAATCATTGATCTGACCCAGCCGATCTCGCTGCACGAACAAGTAGAACAGCTGACCGCTGCCAACCGCGGGCAAGAGCGCCGCTTCCAACTGCTCGCAGCGACGTCGAACGATCTGGTCGCGATCCACAGCGTCGACGGCGAGATCCTGTTTTCGAATCCCGCTAGCCAACAGCTTCTCGGCTATCCCCCAGACCACCTAACCGGTACCCAGTTCCTCGATCTTGTTCACCCCGAGGACCAACTCGGGCTCACCAGCGCGCTCCACCCCTCGGCCAGCGGATCTTCCAGTTCGGTTCGATTAACCCACCGACTTCGCCACAACGATGGATCTCTACGTTGGTTCGAGACGGTGTTTACGACAATGGTCGACCAGAACGGTTCACCAACCCAGCGTCTTTCGACATCTTGCGATGTAAGTCCCGATCAGATCAACCACGATCGGCTAGTCGCAAGGGCACTTCGTGACGAGCTCACCGGACTACCGGCACCGGCGCTCTTTTATGACCGTCTCGATCAGGCACTCGCGTCGAGCGAACGAACCCGATGCGCCGTTGGCGTTTTGTTGATAGACATCGACCGCTTCGCCAACGTAAACCAGACGATTGGGCACCGCGGCGGCGACGATGCGCTAAAGGCCGTGGCCTCTCGTTTAGCCAGACTGGTCCGCCCAGGAGACACTCTGGCCCGACTCGCTGGCGATCAATTCGCTATGATCTGTGCTGACACCGACGGTGTGTCGGGTCCGTCAATCGTCGCCCAAAGGGTGCTCGATGCAATGCAGGAACCCTTTCGAACCGGCGATGAATCAATTCGTCTGAGCGCCTCGATCGGCGCTACCGCCGCCACCGGCAATCGCCGTCCCGAAGAGGTCATCGCAGACGCAGACGCGGCGATGCACTCGGCCAAGAATGGTGGCCGAAACCAGTTCGCGACTTTTGATGTCGAGCGGCACAACTCGGCGGGTGGGCGACTCGTCAGCGAATCGATGCTGCGCGCCGCTATCGACAACGATGAGCTACGCCTTCACTACCAACCCGAGTACGACCTGCAAACAGGGCAAATCGTCGGGTTTGAGGCCTTGGTCCGCTGGGAACGCAGCAGCGGCGAACTGGTACCCCCTGGCGACTTCATTCCCGTCGCCGAGCGCACCGGGCTCATCGTGCCTCTTGGCACTTGGGTCTTGACCGAAGCATGTCGCCAGGCAGCCGTTTGGAACTCTGCCCCGAACAGCGCTGCAAGTCGCGTCCCGATCTGGGTGAACTTGTCAGCGCGCCAGCTCAACGAACCCAACCTCGTCGTCATGGTTCAACAAACGCTGGCAAACGCGCAACTGAGTCCCGAACTGATCTGTCTTGAGATCACAGAGTCGGCACTAATGGACGACACCGAAGAGGCAGCGTTAAAACTTGAGCATCTACGGCGTCTCGGAATTCGCCTCGCGATCGATGACTTTGGCACTGGCTACTCATCGCTGCAGTACCTCAAACGATTCCCGGTCGACATCTTAAAGATCGATCGAAGCTTCGTTGCAGGTCTGCCCGAAGATCCCGACTCCGAGGCAATCGTGGCGGGGATCATCGACCTTGCGCACAGGTTGAAGCTAATCGTCATAGCCGAAGGTGTTGAGAACGAAGCGCAGCTCGAGCGGCTCTGCCAGCTTGGCTGTGACCAAGCTATGGGTTACCTCTTCAGTCCCGCCGTCGCCGCTCCGGCAGCCTTGGAGCTCTTTAGGCCGGACCCGGAGTCGTGA
This sequence comes from uncultured bacterium, assembly GCA_965524675.1. Taxonomy (GTDB): domain Bacteria; phylum Actinomycetota; class Acidimicrobiia; order Acidimicrobiales; family SHLQ01; genus CALLQB01. Next base: position 1,844 of record CBERPN010000108.1, on the reverse strand, counting down.
AGGTCGATCACCGTCTGGGAATCTCTCGGTAACAATAGTTCGACCGCTCGTCGCAGTTCGAGACCCACGCTACCGCTTTTCGACATGCCGCTGACCCAGCGAGCGGTCGCCGAGAACCAGACATGGCCGATCATCCACTCGATGCTGGCAACATCGATTCCGCTGACATCATCACCCAACGCGTCTCTGATTATGCCCGAGATAGACCTATTGATGTCTAGCTTGTACCTGGACACAGCAGGGTCGGTGCTAGCCATCGCAGTGATGAACGCCTTCATTAGCAGCGGCGCTCGATCGCCTTCTTTGGCTGCCTCCTGAACCGCGTGACCCAAACGATCGGCTGCGGAGAGACGAGACGTGTCGACCTCGGCCAGCCGTCTGCGCGTGCGCTTGGACCACCCCGCAAGTCCGGCCAGCAGCAGTTCATCTTTGGAACTGAAATAGCGATAGATCGTCCCAAGAGCGACGTCGGCCGCAGCTGCTACGCCACGCATCTGTACCGATTCATAGCCGCCTTTCGCAGCTAGAAGGAGTGCAGCCTCAACAACCCGGCGCTTGCGCTCGGCTGTCCCTTGTTCGCGCACCGTGAGAGTTGACACAACTCACACGTCTAGCGGGTTGAGGCCAAACGAGCAAAATCTCCTGCGGTTGCTTGCTCAGCTCTTAGGTACACGACAGGCGATGTTGTCCTTGGATCGAGAGGGTGAGGCGCTCAGAGGTAGAACTCACAAATTCTCGGGAGAGGGTGAAATCTGAGCTTGAAGATCCGATAGGTCGTTTGACCCAAGTTTCTAGACCCTGTGGAAATCATGTCGCTTCGTCACTCGATCTCAGCCGCGTTACTCACCAGCGTGCTCATACTCTCCTCCTGCACCTACGCGAAAGACGACGGCATTGCCATTCCCGACCGGTTCGACGAACCGAACGGACCATTGGCATTCGCTGATGACTCCCTCGCCGAGGACAAATGGGTCGTCGTCAACACCGAGTCGGGCCTCAACCTACGGGCAGAACCGACCACCGTGTCGGAATCACTCGCCCTACTCGCCCCTGGCGAAGGCATCGCTAGCACCGGCCATGTGATGGACGTCGACGGAGCCCGCTGGATCGAGGTCCGCTGGGGCCAAACGGTCGGCTGGGTTCATAGCAGCTACCTCGCGCCCGCCGCCAGCGCTACTGCTACCGAAGACTCATACCAAGCCCAGACCCAAGCTGGCGATGTGTTGGTGGTAGTCGGCGATTCGGGCGGAACCACTCTTCGAGCCGAGCCCGACGGTGTGGTGCTCTCCGACGTCGACGAACTTGGTGAAGTCACCGCAACCGGGCAAGTGTCGGGAGCTTGGATAGAGGTTGTTCATCAACAGGAAGTGGGTTGGATTCATGGACGCGACGTCGTGCAACTCACCGCTGGAGGGGGTGTTTCGCTTGGCCAAAGCGAGACCATCGCCGGCCCTACCGGACCAGCGATCGTCTACGTCGAGGACACTGACGGTCTAAACCTGCGATCGGCGCCAAACGGAACGATCATCGGTCAACTATTTGATGGCAGCGTAGTGGTACTCACCGGTACCGCGACCGAAACATGGAGCGAGATCAGCTACGACAACCGCACCGGATGGGTTTCGACTCACTTCTTGGTGAAAATCGTCGGCGAACTCGACAATCGCAGCGCCGCAATGCAGGCCGGAACGATCGTCACCAACACCCCTGGTTCGGTTGGAGTCAATATTCGAGACATCCGCTACGGCGACGTGATCGCGACGCTGAAGCCGGGCGAATACGCAACGGTGACCGGCGAACTCGATGACGAATGGGTCGAAATCTCATTCGAAGGCGTGACCGGG
>CBERPN010000107.1:0-13187 GCA_965524675.1 uncultured bacterium | reverse complement strand
TACTGTTCTGCCACCTAAAACCGCCCCTCTGAGGGCAATCCTCGCTGGCAGAACGGCGGATATGGGCCTAACGACGCAGTGGTAATCACTTCCGATCCAGTCCACACTGGGGAATGTGGCGAACCGGGTCTCGAAAGCCGATCGGGCAACAACTATCACTCGCCTGGAGGGCGGGCAAGAACTATGAGTGAGTACGTGGTGCTGGGAATGCACCGCTCGGGTACGTCTTTGATGATGGAGCTTCTCGAAGCGTCGGGTTGCTGGCTCGGCCCAAGAGAGTCTCTACTCGGGACTAGCCACGCGAACCCGCACGGCTACCGCGAGATCGCCGACATGGTGACAACCAACGATGCAGTGCTTGCGTCGGTGGCGTCGCGCTGGTTCGATGTGCTGCCTATCATCGATGGAGAACTGGCCAGGGTCGATCGGCAGGAGTTCACGCGACGGGCACGACGAATTCTGGCACGTGTTCGTCGCCAGGGTGCGTGGGCGGTAAAGGATCCGCGTCTCGCTTTGGTGTTTCCGTTGTGGCGCGACGTGCTCGACGATCCCACCGTTGTGCTGATGCTGCGCAACCCAGTTGAAGTCGCAGTGTCGCTGCACCGCCTCAAGGACGACCTGCCGCTCGAAGTTGGTGCCGCTCTGTGGGAGGCGTACATGGTTCTGGCGCTACGCAGCTCGAAAGGGCTGAAGCGTACGTTGGTTCGTCACAAAGATCTGCTGATCGATGCTGAATCGACGGTGGTCGGGTTGCTCGACTGGTGCGATGACCCCGAATTGACCGTGCCGGACAGTGCTACTTTCGACTCGATCGTCGACCCGGCACTTCATCGCTCGACCAACTCGTCGGTTCTGGAGGATTCGATTCTTACCGAATCTCAACGAAACCTTTTCGAGGCACTCGATTCGTGTTCTTCGGTCGAAGAATTGCCAGAGTTCGAGCTATCTCCCGAATCACGCAAGGTTCTCAGTCGTTACGAGGTGGGTCGCGAGCCGGCGACACCACTAGCTACTCCTCACAAGAGTGCAGAGCCCGGCCACCGCCGTACTGCGGTAATTGTCCAGGGCTGTCGCCTCGATGCCTTTGAGCCCTCGATCTCCGCCATCCGAGAAACCTGGGCCGCTGAGAATCACGATGACGTCGATGTGTTCTTCACCTATGGCAATGCCTGCGACGACCATGAACTTGTCGATCTGGAGCAGATCGTGGGTAGACGGCTGCCCGGTGTTCCCGATGGCGAGGTACGCAGATTCGCAAACATCTTGGCCGTAGGCTGCAGCGACCTGATCGCTCACCGGTCCGATGCCCTGTTACAGAAGCGATTGTTGTCGCTCGAATACCTTTTGCAACGCGGAACCTATGAAGCGTTCCTGTTGGTCTGCGCCTCTAGCTACGTCGACCAAGCGGTTCTGGCAGAACATGTGCAGCAGATGCCGACCGACATGGTGCTCCAGGGCCCGACCTTCGTTGCCGAAGAAACGGGACGCTCAATCGTCTCGGGCTCAGCAATGTTGATGTCGCGCGACCTGGCACAGCGTCTGGTCGACGATGCCGGAGCGATTACTTCAGCATCCGGCTACCGATATGCCGACGACGTATCGATCTCGGACTGGGTTGCCGACCACATAGCTGACACCCCAGCGCGGACTCAGGCCGAACGACTCCGAGCAGGCAAGCCCGCCACTACCGACAACACTTTCATACAGCCGCCGGTCAACATGCTCGACTTTCGGGTGATGAGTAACGAGCAGCATGTTCCGGTCGCGAACTCGTACCACTACCATTTCGCCACCGATAAGCCCGAAACGATGCGGGCGTTCCACAAACGCTACTTCTCCACAGAAGACGAAACTAGCGAGCCCGATGTAAGTGATGAGTCAACCATTTTCATCCAGATCGCCTCGTACCGCGACTCTGAGCTACCGCGTACTGTGGCAAGCGTCTTAGCCGAAGCGGAACACCCGGAGCGTCTGCGGTTTGGTATTTGCTGGCAGTACGACGAAACCACCTTCGACGATCTGTCGGTCCATTTAGAGGATCCGCGGTTTTCGGTCGACGAGGTCTACTACCGCAAGAGTCGGGGCTGCACATGGGCTCGGAACAGGGCCAACGCTTTGTTCGCCGACGAAGACTACTACCTTCAGATCGACGCCCATATGCGTTTCGCTCAGGGTTGGGATTCGACCCTTATCGAGATGCATTCTTCGATCGAGGCCGACAAGCCGGTGCTCACCGTGTATCCGCCTGGTTACACGACCGACGGGCAGGGCAACGACGTGTTCCCGGCACCAGGTCCTGTTCAGGTGTTGGCTCTGGAATCGATTAACCAGCGTCTGCAGACCCGGCAATGCAGCCGGGTGGCTAAGAACCAGGACGTTCCGGGCCCGTCGCCGTTCTTGGCGGCCGGATTCTTGTTTGCTGCCGGCACGTTCTGTAGCGATATTCCCTATGACCCCGAGGGCTACTTCAATGGCGAGGAGATAGCACTAGCCGTACGGGCCTTCACGTGGGGTTACGATCTGTTCTATCCGTCGGAGAATGTGATTTGGCATCGCTATAACCACGGCGAGCCGTTGCACTGGTCCGATCATTCGGCCACCATGCAACCGGCCGAGAAACGTGCGCAACAGAGGTTAGCCACGTTGCTGGTGGGCGACGCCTCGCAGCTCGGCGAGTACGGGCTCGGCCCTCACCGGACCGTCGCCGAGTACGAGGCATACGCCGATCTCGACTTTGAGGCCGCGGCACAGGGTGAAGTACTACCCGAGCCTGAGAAGTTACGGCTGGAGATCGATCTCGATACCACCGGAATCGAGCCGCTCGACGACTACGAGATGTGGGTCTTCGCAGTGATGGGCGCAGATGAACGCGAGCTGCTGCGCCAAGACATTTACGACCCTGAGGTGTTGGGCGGCGAATCGAAACGGGTCGTGGTGGAAGCCGAGTTTGAGATCAAACCGGCCAAATATCTCCTATGGCCAAAGTCGGCCAGCCAAGGCTTCGGAGACCGCCGAATCCACAGTCTTAGCTAATCGCTTTCGATTCTCGGCGGCGGAATGGGATTGGACCAACGATCCACTGGCGGGAAAAGCCGTACCAGTCCAAACTGGAGCTATGGCACAATTAGAGTCGAGGTCGAGCGGGAATAGGATCGCAGCTCAGCTTCACGCTCTGTCGGGTGTGGTGCGCCGTGTCTGAGTATGTGGTTCTCGGAATGCACCGGTCGGGAACCTCCCTGATGATGGAATTGCTCGAAGCTGCTGGCTGTTGGCTGGGTCCCAAAGACGCTCTGTTTGGTACCGGACCCGACAACCCGAAAGGGTTTCGCGAGAACTCTGAGCTGGTGGCGATCAACGATGCGGTGCTCGCATCGTTGGCGGCTCGTTGGTTCGATGTCCTGTCGATAGTTGACGGAGCGCTGGTCGATGTCGATCGTCAGGAGTTTTTCCGAAGGGCCCGACGAGTTTTATCGAGAATCCGTAGTGATGGTGCGTGGGCTATTAAGGACCCGCGCCTCGTACCGCTCTTTCCTCTCTGGCGAGATGTTCTCGACGAGCCAACGGTGTTGCTTATGTTGCGACGCCCAGTAGAGGTGGCGGTTTCGTTGAATCGCCGCAACAACTTGGCTCTGGAAACCGGGGCAGCGTTGTGGGAGGCGTACATGGTGATGGCGCTGCAAAGCTCCAAAGGACTGCGTCGCCGTTTGGTTCGCCATCACAATCTGGTGACCGACCCTGAGAAAGGGATGGTCGGGCTCATCAAGTCGCTCGAGGACTCCTACCTAGAAATCCCCACCGCGGGAGTGATTGGCTCCATCGTGGAGCCGTCACTACATCGGGCAACGACGTCGGCGAGCTTAGAGAAGTCGATTCTCACCGAGTACCAGCGCGAACTATTCGATGCAATCGATGATTGTTCTTCGCTCGATGAATTGCCCAGCTTTGAGTTGTCTCCCCAAGCTCGTGTAGTGCTGGAAGAATTCGGATCGGCGCATCGGCCAAGAACGCCGATGACCTCCCGACCGATTGGCGCGAGGGCCGGCCGGCGCAGGGTCGCGGTGGTCGTGCAGGGTTGTCGCCTACCGCAATTTGAGCAATCGATTTCGGCTATTCGTGAGACGTGGGCGGCCGAGAGCCACGAGGATGTCGATATCTTCTTCGCCTATGGCAACGCGTGTGAAGATCATCAGCTCACCGATCTTCAAAAGATCGTTGGGCGACCATTGCCGACGGTTCCCGAGGGGGAGGCTCGGCGCTATGGCAACGTTTTAGTGGTGGGGTGCAGCGACCTGATAGGTCACCGGTCCGACGCCTTGTTGCGAAAGCGCTTGTTGTCGCTTGAGTATTTGTTGCAGCGTCAGGACCATGACGCGTTTTTGTTGGTGGGTGCGTCTAGTTACGTGGACCAGGCAGTGTTGGTCGAACATGCCCAGGAGATGCCGTTGGAGCTGGTTCTTCAGGGTCCGGTCCTTATTGCTGAGGACACCGGTCGGCCTGTCGTTTCGGGCTCGGCGATGTTGATATCGCGTGATTTTGCGCATCGTCTCGTCGATGATGCTGGGTCGGTTCTTGCAGCGTCGGGTTACCGATACGCCGACGATGTGTCGATTTCGGATTGGGCTGCCGCCCACGTCAGCAATACTTCGCCTGAGGTTCAGGTTGCGCGTCTCAGCGCGGGGCGGTCGGCTACTACCGACAACACCTTTGCCCAGCCGCCGGTTAATTTGCTCGACTTTCGAGACGTGGACACCGATCAGCACGTGCCGGTTGAGAAGTCGTACCACTATCGTTTCGCTGCCGATGAGCACGAGGCGATGCGGACCTTTCACAAACGGTTCTTCGCTAACGACGATCAGTTAGCCAGTGTCGCCACAAGTAGCGAACCGGAGAAAATGCGTTTGGAGATCGACCTCGACACCAGCGGCATCGAGCCGCTCGACGACTACGAGATGTGGGTGTTCGTGGTGATGGGTGCCGACGAGCGCGAGCTAGTGCGTCAAGACATCTACGACCCTGAGGTGTTGGGCGGAGAGTCGAAACGGGTGGTGGTCGAGGCAGAGTTCGATACAACACCGGCGAAGTATCTGCTGTGGCCGAAATCGGCCAGCCAAGGCTTCGGCGACCGCCGAATACACAACCTCGACTGAGACTCGCGTTGCTAGACGTGCATCTGGCGCGTTCTATGAGCAGGGGAGTTGGACAGTGGTTCGGCAGATTTCGGTGCTCGTGAAGTCGTCGTTGATGACCACTTCGACGGGGTCGCCGCACGGAATAGCAAATTGAGTGTCTTGGCCGCTCGCGTCGAGAACGCCACCCTCGATGGCACTACCGTTTCGTTCGATTCTGTACTCAGGAGGATTGCTTGGTCCGCAGTTGGTGAGTGAGGCGCTAATTGCGATGGAGTATTCGTTTTGGTTCATAGGATCTGGCATCGCGATGGCGGTTACGCCGCTGCATTGACATCCATCTGACGTGTGTGCAGGAGTTGGGGCTGGGGTCGGTGCTGGTGTTGGGGCGATGGTGGGTGCGGATGTGGGGGTGGGTGTTGGTGAGATGCAGTCGATGGTGAGGGTGGTCGAGCAGAGTACGAGTCCGGCTGCCTCGTCGACTATGACGATGCTGCTGAGGGGGGTAGTCCCAAACTGGCAGAAGACTCTGAAGGTGGCGGTTCCGTTGGTCGCGACCATTTCGGTGCTGTGGAAAATATCGTCTAGGGAGAGGACTGCGAAGATCGAGTTAGATGATTCGCAGTTCTCCAAGTTGGCTTGAATGTCGATGAAATAGTGTTCGTTGTCTGCTGGTCTAAAGCTTGCGGTGACGCCAGCACATGTGCATCCTGCGGGTGTGGGTGAGGGGGTTGGCGCCATTGTGGGTGCGAGTGTCGGCGCTGTTGTGGGTGCGGGGGTGGGCGCGGTTGTTGGTGCGGGGGTGGGCGCGGTTGTTGGTGCGGGGGTGGGCGCGGTTGTTGGGGCTGGTGTTGGTGCGGGTGTTGGGCAGGGGATGTGGATGGTGGTGGAGCAGATGATGTGGTGGTCGGGGTCGTTTTGGGCGGTTGAGTTGATGCCGTGGCCGCCGATGATGGCGATGGTGTAGGTGTCGCCGCAGGCGACGTCGACGAGTCCGAAGATTTCGCCTTCGTCGTTAGTTGGTGTGACGGCCCGCTTCTTTATGGTGCCGAATGTGGTGTTGCCGTTGGAGTCGATAGCGACGAGGTCGTAGTCGTCGTCGCAGGTGATGGATCCGTAGACGTTTAGTTCGGCGTGTTGGGTGCCTTCGATGTCGAAGTAGTCGTCGATTTCGACGCCGATGGTGCAGTCACATGGGGTGTGGTTGCAGGGGGGTGCTTGGCCTTCGCAGAGGACGCGTCCGGTGCCGGTGTCGATGAGGCGGATGGTGACGCCCGACGGCAGGCAGGGGGCGTGGATGAGTCCGTGGAATAACTGTTCGTCGTGTCCACTGTTTTGGGTGATGCTTTCGCCGGTGTCGGGGACGGAGATGTGGGTTTCGTTGGAGGTGGCGAATAGTTCGCCGTTAACCCAGGTTTGTAGTTGGAGCGGGTTGTGGCCGTTGATGACGATGTTGCAGCCGGTGAGGATGGTGGAGATTTCGTAGACGACGTTGGTCATGTCTTCGAGTTGGGCGGCGGCGCCGAGTCCGTCGCCGTTGCGGGCGGGGAAGATTTTGAGGCCGTTGCATGAGCATCCGTCGGTGGGTGCTGCGGTTGGTGCGGGTGTCGGAGCGATTGTGGGCGCAGTGGTCGGTCCGGGTGTTGGTGCGGTGGTCGGGCCTGGTGTTGGCGCTGCGGTGGGCGCAGGCGTCATTGGTGCCATTGATGGCGCGGGGGTGCCCATGGTTGGCATGGGTGTGGGGAACGCGGTTGGCATGGGGGTGGGGAAGTCGGTGGGTACTGGTGTCGGGTTGGGTAGCGACGCGGCGGCGGCGCGGCTGGGAGCGGCGATGGTTTCGACTACTGGTAGCGCGGCGGCCGCGGCGGAGCCGATACCGAGTTTGATTAGTAGGGCGCGGCGGTCTGCGCCTGGGCGGTCGAGTTCTACTACGACGCCGTCGTCTAGTTGTTCGCCTTTGAAGGTGATGAGGTTAGCGTCGGCGAGTTCGTGCAGACCCAGCAGCACGATGTCGACACCAATGTCGAGGCGGTCGCAGAGTCCACCAATGTCGGTGGTGCCGTCGATAGCGGAATACAGGTCGCCTGCTGCTTGATTCAACGCGTGCGCGGTGTTGGAATCGGGCGCGTAGGCGACCCATTCGTCGCCGGTTGCTTCTATAAGTACGCCTAGGACCCGCTGAGGGATACGACCCGCCATTAAATTTTCCCGCTCTTCCTACACAAAAGGGGCTTCGAATTGACGCCCCTTCCCGCTAACAGAATCGAGTGTGGCCTATAAACGCTTATCGTGCAAGCACCATGAACTTCATGCTGTCTGAATCGGTGCCAGATTCGTCCCTTAGTCCTGGCTGTGCGGTCGGGCTCTTGGCCGGCGAGGCCAGGAACAACGAACCTATCTGACACCTGTTTTGGGTCTAGAGGGGTGCGCCTGTTTTGCGTCTTTGCTCGCGTCGTACGCCCCGTTCGACTACTTCCTTTATGGCCGTTCGGCCACCGAGCGAGATGCCCCACCATTGGCGGAGCCTGCGTTCACGGTGCGATACCAATTCTAACTTCAATAATCGCTTCTCGATCAGCGTCGCTCGATCTGGTTCAACCAATGCGTCCAGTAGAGAACGGGTTCGCTTCCATAGCTTCGTCACACCCCATGTCTCCGCAGTGGAGGTTGTCACTTCGTCGGGCACCTGCTGTCGTAGCAAATGTAGATCGACGAGGTCGCGTCCCCGGTGTGCTCCGTCGCGCCAAAAGTGCCAGGCGATTATGAGTAGGTGATGATCGTCGCGGGGACGCATGACGCCGTCTACACTGGTCCGGCTCGGTCGACTTTGTGCAATTAGCTCGTCGACCGGAAAGGCGTTCCAACGGGGCCAACTCGGGTGGCGATGTAGCTCGATAGTGACCGGACTTCCCGGCCGGGCAAGTGGAGCAGTCTGGTGGTAATCGGGCAGCGTTTCCAGATTGAAGAGTGGTGAGTATCCTGCCTCTCGAAGGGCGATATCAGCCGTGTCTGCATCGTCTACCAATAGGTCTATGTCGATGTAGTCCCGTTGCCATGGCTCCGGGTAAAGCTGTGCCACCTCCAAACCCTTGAGGAGAACGAGTGGGCCATCGATCAGCACCCTGAGTTGGTTGAGAGCAGTCTTGGTCTGGATTTGGAACAGAGTGTTCTCGCGACGAGTCTCGGAGCTAACTGATCGAAGGGTGTCGACCCGATGAGCTAGCGCGCCCGCCTCGGAAGCGTTTTCGATCCATCCGTTCAGCGATTGGTCAAGGTTGTCCTGGCGCGCTAGTTCTCCAGACACCCTGGCTTTTCGTAGTCGGTCAGCAATACTCGTATCGATGACTAAAGTACCATCGGCAAGTTCAACGTTGGCTTGCCGGTCGGTTCGAGCAAGGTGGAAGCAATACTCTTCGTCGAAGGTTCCCGAGTCGATCATGTCTCGTCGGTCAACCGAAACTGTTCCGATGCCCTTCTGATACACCTCGGCCTCGATGAGCCCCGAAGCAATGTTGCGAATCTTTCGTTCAGCTTGGGTCCTCGAGCGAATCGGGTAGTGGTGTATTGCGATACTCGACAGTGACCGCTGTTCGGCTAGGCCCTGACCGGAGACGTTATGGTTTCCGTCCTCGACGGTTGCCCCTTCGACAGCGCGGTGAAACACCTTTGGGTAGAGGGGGCTTCCGTAGCGATTGTTGGAAAGCAGCTTTCTAACCGTCATCGTCAGCGGTGCCACTTCGAACGCATGCGCGTCGCGGGCGACGTAGTCGTGGCGGGTAACGGTGATGATGTCGATATCGGCGGGCACCTCTGCGAAAAAGCAAGGCAGGCTCACGCCCGGGTAGGCTACGAACTCATCGGCATCGAGGTGAATTAGCCAATCGGCTCGATACCTAGTGGCCGCTTGCTGGGCCATTCGGCTGACCCACCTACCCTGATGAAAGGGACCGACAGGTTCGTCGAAAACCTCCACCGGACGGTTCGCCTCATACCAAGCGAGGATCTCCCGGGTGCCATCGACCGATCCGTTGTCGACCACCAGAAACTGCGACACGCCCTGGGCGAGGTGGTAGTCGAGGTTGGCCGCGACGATGTCCACCTCGTCACGAACTACCAGAGTTGCTACAACTCTCGGCAAATCGGTTCGTCTGATCACTCCGCCTCCTAGCTCAACGGTACGGGTAGAGGTGCGGTGCGGCAATGATGCGCAATACCCATCGTGTCGGTGGGGGTCGGTAGTGTGTTGAGCCGTGGCTGGAAAGTTCATTGTGTTCGAGGGTGGAGACGCCACCGGGAAGTCAACTCAGGCGCGCCTGCTCGCCGAACGTCGCGGTGCCCGGTTCACTTTCGAACCCGGCGACTGCTCGATCGGCCCGGCCGTTCGGTCGATCCTTCTCGATCCAGCTAACGACCATCTCAGCTTTCGCGCCGAGGCCTTGTTGTATGCCGCCGATCGTGCCCAGCACGTCGAGGAGGTAATTCGCCCCACGCTCGAATCGGGGGTCGACGTAGTCGCCGACCGGTACGTCAGCTCATCCGTGGTTTACCAGGGCATTGGTCGAGGGTTCGGCGCGGCGGCTATCGCCGAGATATCGCGTTTCGCCACCGGTGGGTTGTTGCCTGACATCACCGTTTTGCTCGATGTCGATCCTTCACTGAGCGATCGCCGGCTCGGCGGCGACCGCGACCGCCTAGAACAGGCGGGCGACGAGTTTCACCGAATGGTCCGCCAGGGTTACCTCGACCTCGCCGAGGGTGACGATTCATGGTTGGTTATCGACAGCTCGGGAAGTATTGCTGAGGTCGCCGTCAGAATCGACGCTGGCGTCACTGAGATATTGCCGTGACGCTTACTTCGATTACGCCAACGACTGCTCAGATAGCCGACCCGTTAGGCGCAGTCATCGGACAAGACCAGGCGGTGGCTCAGCTCCGGAATTCAGTAGCTCATCCGCTCCACGCGTACATGTTTGTCGGTCCCAGAGGTTCGGGTAGGCGTCAAGCAGCGGCGGCATTCGCGGCCGAGCTTCTAGCCAATTCTGATCCTGACGGGGCCGAGCGTCATCGCAAGCTCGCAGTCGCCGAACAACACCCCGATCTGTTCATACTTGAACCCGAAGGTAGGGCACTTCTGGTCGACGAGGCCGCACAGCTAATCACCGAGGCGTCACGATCACCCGTCGAGGGCACTCGCAAGGTGCTAGTAGTCGATCGCTTTCACACGGCCGAAGCTCGGGTTGCCCCCAAGCTGCTTAAGACCATCGAAGAACCTCCCTCTCCGGTGGTGTTCATATTGATTTCAGAAGAGGTGCCACTCGAACACATAACCGTCGCGTCGCGTTGCGTCCGGATTGACTTTGGGCCGGTGAGCCGAGATGCCATCGAACAGCTGTTGGTGAGCGAAGGCGTCGATGCCGCTCGTTCAGCCGAGGTGGCGGGCGCGTCGAACGGATCGGTGGAACGGGCTCGACTGTTAGCAAACGATGACCATTTCGCGGCCCGCCGCGACGCCTGGCGGTCAGTTCCTTCGCGGCTCGACGGTACCGGAGCTTCGGTCGCTGTGTTGGTCGATGAGCTCCGTGAACTAATCGATGCTGCACAAGCGCCACTGGTCGCTCGTCATGAAGTCGAGCGAGCCGATCTCGATCGCCGCGAGGAAGAGCTCGGAACCCGCGGGTCGGGCAGAAAGCTGTTAGAAGCGCGCCACAAGCGCGAGATCAGATCCGTGCGCGACGACGAACTGAGTTTCGGCTTGGGCACTGTTGGCGGGGTTTATCGACACGTCCTGATCGATCATCCAATGCCCTCCATCATTGTGTCCGCGCTGCAGCGATTGTCGGCCGCCGGCGAGGCGCTCGGCCGCAACCCGAACGAGAAGCTGCTCCTGCTAGCGCTGTTTGTCGAACTACCGACCCTGTCGTCGAGCTAGGAGCGGTTTCCCAGCTGCTGGTTCGTTGGGCTCTGGCAAGCACCGTTGGTTCGTCGTATCGTAGGTTCGATGGGCGACTCGATTGCGATCTGGGCGATGGTTCGCAATGAAGAGCGAAGTATCGAGCCCTGGGTTCGTTATCACCAGGCCCTAGGGGTCGAGAAGTTCTTTCTGTTTCTCGACCGCTCGACCGACCAGACCTTGGAACTGGCCCAACGGTTTGACGGCGTCGAAATAGTGAATGTCGAATGGAGCCCCGAGCGCGAACCAATGTCTGACCTCCAGTCTCGTTTGGCCTCACGGGCCCTCGGAGCTGCCCGCGAAGCAGGGATCGATTGGCTGTTAGGTGTCGATGTCGACGAGTTTGCATGGGGTGGATCCATCGACGACCTACGCGCGGTAAACCCGCCGGAGGAGGGCTTTCTCGGCGCTGGTCGACTCAGCCGCCTAGTGGCCGAGCGCCCGGGCATCGAACAGATCCGTCTCGAAACTCTGGAGGTGGTGCCGGTCGAAGTACCAGTCGGTCAATCGCTCTTTCGGGCCAACTGGGTTCAGTTTCGTGAGCCGTTCGTCCGATCGGTCGCCCAGCCCGAAACGGGCGAGCCAATGCTGATGGACAAGTTTCTCGGCCATCAGTTGGGCAAGACCATGATTCGGGTCAGTGCGTCTCTCGTGCCCGGTGGCCCTCACGTCTGGGTGCGTCCCGATGGTTCGGAGCCGGCCTCGCAGGATCTTGGTTGCCACCTGCATTTCTTCGTCGGCGACTTTGAGTCGTGGACTCGTAAATGCCGAGGTTGGTCGCAGTGGCACGACGATACGTGGGAGGGATCGATCCCACGGCCGTTCCCGCTCAACGAATGGCGTGACTTTGTCGCCACTTCTACCGAAGAACAGTTGCGAGTCTATTTCGACACTCAGGTCGTGGTCGACGAAGCGACCCTCAATACCCACTCTGGCCGACAGCTCTTTCGAACCTCGGTTGTCAGCGCAGTTCTCGACGAAGCCAAACCCAACGGCGGCCGCAAACTGGCGTTTGTAGGCCTCGATTGTTTCGACCACGAACTTGCCGCGACCATGATTTCTGAAAATGCGCTGCCGACCCTTGCAGCGGTAATCGACCGGTCTGCATGTGTGCACACGATAGGCCCGCCCGGCACTTTCGTCGCAAACGTTTGGCCCGATCTGTACTCGGGTGTTGGCGCTGCCAAGCACGGGGTTGTCTGTTGGAAGATGTTCACCCCCGGCAGCTATGACCTCGAGTGGCGCCAAATTCGGGTGGCCCAAACCCATCCGGTTATCTGGGACGCACTAGCTGCAGCTGGTTACCGGTCAGCGGTTATCGACGCACCTCTGGTGCCGGGCTGGGCTGCCAATGGCATCCAAGTTTGGGAATGGGGCAGCCACGACGGTGAACTGGGCTTCGCCGCAAGTCCCGGGGCGTTGGAGGATGAGATTCGGAGCCGGGTGGGAGATCACCGGCTCGATGGGCATTGCAATAAGTTCGACCGAACACCGGCCGAAATCGCTGAGTTCCGCGACGACATGATTTACAGCCTCGACCGGCGAACCGTACTCACCTCGACGATGTACGACCGCGACGATTGGGATCTGTTCTTGACAGTTTTTGCCGAGAGCCATTGTATTGGCCATCAGGGCTGGCATTACCACGACTCGACATCTCCAAAGTGGGGTGGTGACGATGCGGACGTCGTTGGCGACGTGGTGCAGGCAACCTACCGGTCTATCGACCGCAGCCTTGGCGAAGTACTCGATCGAATAGATCAAGACACAACGGTGATGGTGTGGATGAGCCACGGCATGGGGCACCACACCTTTCCCGCTTATCTGAACGACGACATCTTGTTCGCGCTCGATCAGCGCCGGATGGCTCGCGACCAATCGAGGGCTGAGACCCTCGCCCGGATGAGTGGCCAGGAACAACCGGACGGAAGGCAGCCGCCGGTTAAAGAAGACCTCGCCAGTCGCCTGTTCTTCGATCAGCTGAACAACGACCCCGAAGGCGGAATCCGGCTAAATGTGGTGGGACGAGAGCCGCAGGGTCTGGTCCACCCCGGTGAGGAATACGAGCAGATGTGTGGCTGGCTGGCCGAGCAATACCTGCTTCTCACCGA
>CBERPN010000106.1:0-13192 GCA_965524675.1 uncultured bacterium | reverse complement strand
CTCTTACCAAGTTGTGGCGCTGGGCGCCACAACTTGTGCGTGGCCGGGGAACGCCAGCCAACAACGCGGAGCGCCGGAGCCGAAGACGGAGAAAAGCAATACAGCCTCCTTTTCGGTCGTTTTGCGGAACGGTGGGGCAATAATTCTCGTTAGCTGGTGGAATCCAGTGATCAAAGAGCGGGTTCCATGCTCTAAATCCCCCCAACAACCGCACAGGAATCAATCATGAGAAGCCGATTTTCTCCCGTAGTCATACTCTTCGCCTTTGGCTTGATCGCCGCAGCTTGCTCGAGCGACAGCGATGTAGCCACCGGCTCAGCGGATGCGCCAGCCAACCCAGCAGCCGCCGAAGCGGCTCCCGCACTCGCAATTTTCGATGAATCATCGATCGCTGCCCGCAAGGGTGAGCCTTTGGTAATCAACTTCTTCGCATCGTGGTGCCCATCGTGTGTGGCCGAGATGCCCGACTTCGAGGTCGCTCACCAGCAGTTCGCCGACGATGTCACCTTTATTGGTGTGGCGATGCAGGATCGAGAATCAGATGCCCTCGACCTCGTTAAGAAAACTGGCGTCACCTACGAACTCGGCAACGACCCCGACGGCAGTCTGTTCCAGTCGTTCAACGCACTCGCAATGCCAACCACAGTCTTTGTTTCTGCCGATGGTGAGGTGGTGAGGTCGTTCTCGGGCGTTCTCACCGCAGAGTCACTGGCCGATATCATCAACGGAGAACTGCTATGACCACCGCTGCCAGCTTCGCCACCGCCTGGGCGAACTCGTTCAGCCCGCGACCCGAAAGGAAATAGCGATATGACCTTAGCAATGATTTCTGTTGGCCTCGCCTTCCCCTTCTCTGCTGGTTTGGTAGCAGCCTTCAATCCTTGTGGCTTCGCTATGTTGCCTACTTACTTGGCCTACTTCATGGGCCAAGACGATACCGACGCCGAGCCCAGCCTGGCCCGCAATGTCTCGCGCGGCCTCGTGGTCGGCCTCACTCTCACCGCTGGTTTCTTCCTAGTGTTTGGCGGCCTCGGTGTCCTCACCAGCCACTTCTTGTCGAGAGGTTCGGTGGTCGAGCGCCTACCGTGGGTCACGCTGATCCTGGGCATCTTGATGGTGCCCATCGGAATCGCCATGGTTCTCGGATTCGAGCCGAAGATTTCAACCCCGCGTATGAGCAAGGGCGGAGGCAGTCGTGAGCTTGGCTCAATCTTTATGTTCGGCGTGTCCTACGCCGTGGTCTCGTTCGGCTGCACCGCCCCACTGTTTCTTGGAACCGTGGCAAGTTCGTTCACCAACGATGGCTTCGCTAACGGTCTCGCAACGTTCATGGCCTACGCCTCGGGAATGGCGGCCGTGGTCGTGTTTCTCACGATGGCTGTGGCGCTCGCCCGCGGTGCCATCGCCAAGAACATGCGCCGGATCCTTCCATATGTAAACAGGGTCTCCGGAGCGCTGTTGTTCTTTGGCGGCCTTTACGTAGCTGCATACGGTTGGTGGGAGATTCGGGTATTTCGCGACCCGACCGGCGCAACCGAGAACCGCTTCCAGAAGATTCTCGAAGACTTCCAAGCCGACCTCAATGGCTGGATACAAGATATCGGTGCGGGGCGTCTCGGTCTGATCTTGCTGGCGATTATTGCTGGGGCAGTCATCGCAACCCAGGTCTGGAGCCGGACCCGCAGCGCCTCAGCAGGTGGCCCTGGACCCGGCGCCGGTTCGCCAGAAGCCATCTAGTTAACTCAGGTTTCTTGCCAGCTAGCAGACTACTGGCGGGCGAAGACCACCAGATTCGACTACAACCAGAGAGTGTTTAAGGATCTGCTAGCCGACCCTGGGGTTACCGAGGTACTCGATCTGCGATCGAGTTTTGGCATCATGGCCTTTCATGGCGGCCATCTTGAAAAGGTCACCGATCTGATCGCCGACGAGGTGGCCGAGGCCACCAACAGCTCCTACTACGGAGTCATCCACGGCGAAGAGGTAACGACCCACGTGCCGTCGAAGCTTGTAGATCCTGCGCACTCTTCGTCGCTCGCTGCCTTTATCGACCATGTCGATGTTGCGGTTGCGATTCATGGCTATGGCCGTGAGAGCCTTCGGCGAGTGCTACTTCTCGGCGGCTCGCATCGCCGGTTGGCCGCCCACTTGTCGCAACAATTCGCCAGCGATTTACCCGACTACGAATCGCGAGACGACCTCGGCAACATCCCACCAGAGTTGCGTGGCGTACATCCCGACAACCCTGTTAACCGAGCGCGCTTCGGAGGTGTTCAGATCGAGCTACCACCGACGCTGCGGTGGAATTGGAACGACAAGAACTGGAGCGACCACGGCGAAGCCGGGCGAGCGCCGCAGGTCGATCAGTTCATCGCCAGTTTCAAGACCGCGATTTCTACCTGGCCCCAGCCAAACCCGTAATTACTGTTGTAATAACCGCTCAGCGATTATGCGGGCAGAAATTTGCTAGTGTCCTGCGTCTTAAGTTCGGTGAGTATTTCGGCGGTCACTCGGCGTCACTGTCAAGGACGCAGGAGTCGATACTACCCGTAGGTAATTGAGATGACGAGGACGCAGAGAGTGGCGGCGAGGGTCGTCGAAATGACGGCGTAGTTATGACGCAGGACACTAGTTGTTATGGATAGAGGCGTTGATTTGTCCAGGTCTGGCCATCTCGGCCTTGCCAAAACTCGATCCGCTGAGGGTCGACCTGGTAGCCACCCCAATGGGCGGGTCGCGTTACGGGCCTATTGTCCCATTCCGTTTCTAGATCGGCAAAGCGAGTTTCGAGCTCGCCGCGATCGGCGAGCGGGCGGCTCTGATCCGAGGCCCAGGCTCCTAGTTGACTGCCGCGCGGGCGTACCTCGAAGTACTCGTTTGATGCCGCCTCGCTCGTGCGCGTGCAGGGACCAACTATTCGCACCTGGCGGTGGAGCTCAAGCCAGCTAAAGGTGAGCGCAGCCTTGCCAGTGGTATCGAGCGCTCGGGCTTTGTCGCTTTCGTAGTTGGTAAAGAAGGTGAATGTGCAGTTGTCGATTCCCTTTAGCAGCATGTTTCGGGCCGAGGGCCAGCCATCGGGATCTACCACGCTGACTACCATTGCGTTTGGTTCGGCGCAGCCCGCAGCCCTGGCTTCGTCGAGCCAGGTGGCAAAGGCGATCAACGGGTCGGGGTTGAGGTCGTCGCGATCGGTACCTGCACTCTCGTACTCCAGACGAAGCCGCGCCAGGTCGGAAGGGTCGTCGCTCATCCGCCGCTAACCGGAGGTAGCAGCGCAACCTCGTCGGAATCGACGACCGGGTCATCAGGGCCGGCAGGCTCACCGTTCACCCACACCCCACAGATCTTGGCTACCTCGGCGAAGTCGTCGCCGAAACGCTCGTTAGCTGCGGCGAGCACTTCACCAACCGTGGTTCCGTCGATGCTGTCGCTGCCGGTTCCGGCGGCGACCCGCACTGAAGCAAAAAGTCGAATCTTAGGCACCCGATCAGTGTACGAAACACAGACGTCGTCAGGCCACCGCAGCGCAATCTGCGTCGATAGGCTCAAGTTCGGAGGAAATATGCCGTCTAGTCCACTAATGGAAGAGCTTTCACGAGTCACAGTGCCCGATTACCTCGTCGACCTCGCTACGAGGGAGATGCAGGATATTCGCGACATGCGCGCAGAATGTCAGCAACTCGAGAGCGGCACGTCATACGTTCGCCGTATGACCCAAGGCCGTCTCGACATCGTTGGCGGTGAGCTTGCTCGTCGCCGAGCCGGTGGAGCCAAGGGCGATCTCAGCGAGCTAATTGGCCGATTGCCCGACCTTCTCACCGACCACAACGGAACCGGCGGTAACGGGTCGAGCCCTCGCCCTCCTTCGGCGATGGAGCCCGCGATCGGGCTAACCACCGAACTCGAAGACGAACTCGAGTCGATTCTGTCGGCTTCGGAACTTAGCTCGATCGTCGACTTCGAGATCGACCATCTCGCCGCTCTGGTCGACAACCTCGACGGGTTCGAGCATCGAGTATCGAACCATCGCCGGTCGCTTCACAACACGCTTGACACTCTGCAAGGCGAGATCACCCGCCGTTACAAAACGGGTGAAGCAAGCATCGACGCATTGCTCACCTGATCTTTGGTGTCAGGCACGTCCCTAATCGATTCAGCGGTTTAGAAGAACCGGGAGCATCCGAGGCCCGCGGACTTGGCCGTTCGCCCAAGTCGTTTCCTTCGCGGTGTCGAGTTGGTAGTTGGGGAACGCTCGCAGCCATTCCTGGAGCCCGATCTGAAGCTCGAGGCGAGCCAGATTTGAACCGACGCAGCGATGCACGCCGAGTCCAAATGCGACGTGGCGATTCTTGGCGCGGTCGATCTGAAACTCGCTGGGGTTGTCGAAACTAGCTGGGTCGTGATTGGCCGCCGGAAATGTCAGCAACATTTGGTCGCCCGCATGAACCGGACAACCGGCGACGGTTGTGTTCTTGATGACCTTGCGGGCCATCGTGACCGGCGCATAGTAGCGAAGTACCTCTTCGACCGCTGTCTGCCAAAGCATGTCGTCGTTCTCGACCGCGACCAAGCGAGCGACCTGGGCTGCGTTCTGCGAAAAATGCCACAGCCCAGAGCCGATCGCACTCCACGTTGTATCGATACCGGCGACTATCAGCAGCCGCACGTAGCCCACCTTCAGCATCCAGTCGACCGGTTCGCCATCGATTTCGGAGTTGGCGATATCGGTGAGCATGTCGCCGCGGGGGTTGGCGACCCTGTCGTTTAGGATCGCCCCGATGTAGTCGCCCATTTCGGTCATGACGGCGACCCGAACCGTGTTGTCGCGAGGTGCTAATTGGAACGTGCGGTGGATCCAGTCGCGAAACATATCGGCGTCGTTTTCCGGCAATCCGGTGAGCTGACAGATGCCGTGAACCGGAATGTGCTGGGCGTATTGTTCGGCCGCGTCGGCGGAACCGAGCCCGCCGAGATTGGCGATCAGACCGCGGCAGAACTCGCGCATCTCAGTCTCCATGAGCCGAACCTTCTTCGGATTGAAGGCTGGAAGCAACAGTCTGCGATGACCCATGTGTTCGGGTGGATCAGAGGTGATCGGCGGTGCCGGGGCACGGGGTGCGTCGGGGCGCGAAACGTTCACCCAGATCGAAGAGAAGTTCTCGGTATCGTGGCCGACTTCGGCGACCGCCTCCATCGTCACCGGCATGAAGGCGCGGCCGTACCGCTCCGTCGTAGCCATAGGGCATTGCGCTCGGACCTCGTTCCAAATGTCAATCGCGTTGGGCCCCCACTGGTCGTCTAGCCAGTCCCAATCGTTCACCCAATCGGTTACCGGCGGCACGTCGCTGCTCGCCGCTGTGTTAGTCATTCGAGAGAACCCCCTGTTTCGTGGCGATACAGCAGTATCAGCCCGGCAGTCCCATCTGTTCTAGCCCGCCGACTCACCCGGAGCGAACGCACCTTCGTCAATCCCGAGTCTAAGAACGCGCAATCCGCGGCCGCTATTGGGCTGCCCGCTGGCGGCCTGGGAGTGGTGCGGGACCACCGGGTGGGGATAAGATTTGGAATTATGACTCACTTGGTCAGGTTGTAGCCTTTCGATGCGCAAACTGGCAGTCCTGTCGCTCCATACATCGCCGCTGATCCAACCCGGATACGGTGACGCTGGCGGCATGAACGTATACATCCGAGAGTTGGTCTCATCGCTAGCACAGGTCGGTGTGCAGGCCGACGTCTTCGTGCGGCGCTGGCACAAGGAACTTCCCGAGATCGTCGAGGTCGAACCCGGGTTTCGAGTAATCCATATCGAGGCCGGCCCGGTCGACTTGGCTAAAGAAGAGCTGCCAGCGATCGTCGAGCAATACGGCGATGGCATCCTCAAACATCTTCGAACCGGCCCACCCGTGGACGCGCTTCACGCAAACTATTGGCTATCGGGCGTAGCCGGTCACCGCATCAAGCACGAACTCGACCTACCGCTCGTGTCGGTATTTCACACCTTGGCGAGGGTCAAGGCCGAGACTGGCGAGATAGAACCTCAGCACCGAATCGACGCCGAGGCCGAAGTGATTCATTGCTCCGATGCCATCGTGGCTAACGCGCCAGCCGAAGCCGAACAGCTGATCGAGTTATACGACGCCGATCCCGAGCGGGTCGAGATCGTGCCTCCCGGAGTGGTGCACGCGTATTTCTCGCCGGGCGATCGCGGCGGAGCGCGAAGTGCCCTCGGATACGGCGACGAGCCGCTGCTGCTTTTTGTAGGCCGGATTCAACCGCTCAAGGGAGTCGATGTAGCGGTTCGAGCCCTCGCTGCACTCAAAAATACCAAAGCGCGTCTTCTAATAGTTGGCGGAGCCAGTGGGGCTACCGGCGAAGCTGAGGTTCGCCGTCTACGCGGCCTCGTGAGTGATCTCGCACTAGCAGATCGAGTCGAGTTCATCGATCCGCAACCCCATCACCTGCTATCGACTTACTATCGCGCTGCCGATGTCTGCGTACTACCTAGTCGAACAGAGTCATTCGGATTAGTAGCGCTGGAGGCGGCCGCATGTGGAACTCCCGTTGTAGCGGCGGCGGTTGGTGGATTGCGCACCTTGGTCGACCACGCCAAGACAGGCTTTCTAGTCGATAGCCGTAATCCTGTTGAGTATGCGAAGTACATCGATGAGATCCTCGGAAATACAGCCCTCGCTGTAGAACAGGCTGCGGCTGCGGTAGACCGGGCGGCTGCATACACTTGGTCGAGCACTGCCGAGCACCTCCGCCGTCTTTATGACGATCTCACCGCGGTCGCCCCGGTCAGCTGCCACTAGCAGCCTCGCGACAAATGGATAGGCCACCCTCTCCTGCCGAACTCGATCGTGTAGAAGCGCTAATTGAAAGCTGGCTCGAGGCCGAGTCGGTCGACAACCCGGCGATAGCGGCCTACGAGCGCGACAGCGAGAATCCACGGCTATGGCACATACGAATGCTCGGCGAAGCCAAGGATAGCTTCACCGTTCGGTTCAGGCTTGGGCAGCGCAGTCTGCATTTCGAGACATATCTGATGCCTGCACCCGAAGAGAATCACCAAGCCTTCTACGAGCATCTGCTGCGCCGCAACCTGCGAATCGTTGGTGGGGCCTTTGCGATCGGCGAGCAAGACGCGGTATTTCTGGTCGGTCAGATACACGTGGCGTGGCTAGATGAGAACGAGCTAGATCGCATCGCTGGCTCGCTCTACCAGTGGGTCGAGCAGTTCTTCGAACCAGCGTTGAGGATCGGATTCGCACGGCATTTCTCACAGTAGTTTCGCTTTGAGAAGATACCGAATCGACGCAGTTCAGCCTCTCTCATTGAATTTCCTGTTGTTTCTCTGTATTCTCGTAACACGGACCCGGGGTTTCGCGGGGGAGTGCTCGATCGGGGAAGTGCGAGCGTTCCTCTAAGACTCCCCGGGTTCTATCATTTTCTCTGCGCTGCGGCTGTCGCTACGATCACCCCATGCAGATGAGCGACAACTCCTCAAACAAGCTTTGCAAGCTGTTAGGAATCGAACGGCCCGTGATCCTGGCCCCGATGGCCAAGCTGAGTGGCGGAGCATTGGCGGCCGCCGTTTCTAACGCAGGTGGTTTAGGAATTATCGGCGGTGGGTACGGCGACCGGGGCTGGATCGCCGAGCAGGTCGACATTGCCGATGGTGCGCGTGTAGCTATTGGCCTGATCACCTGGAACATGGTGGACGGAGCGCTCGAAGCCGCTCTTGCCCACAATCCGTGTGCGCTGTGGTTGTCGTTCGGCGACCCTGGCACCCATATCCCTGCAATTCAAGAATCCGGAGCGCTCGCGATCTGCCAGGTAGGAACCGTCGCTGAAGCAGTTGTCGCAGCTGGCGCAGGCGCGGATGTGATTGTGGCTCAGGGTGCTGAGTCTGGAGGCCATGGACGATCGGGACGTTCGCTATTTGGTCTGTTACCTGCAATTAGCGCCGCTATTCCCGATATCGCGCTGGTTGCGGCGGGAGCCATCAACGATGCGGCTGGGCTTGCAGCAGCCAAAGCCCTTGGTGCCGCCGGGGTCGCGTTGGGTTCTGCGTTCTACGCGACCACCGAAGCACTCGATGTCGACGCCGCGAAGCAGCGACTGGTTAACAGCCGCGGAGACGACACCATTCGTAGTCGGGTTTATGACCATGTTCGGGGCCCGCTCTGGCCAGAGGAGTACTCGGGTCGAACAATAGGAACCGCTCTGACCCACGAGTGGGCGGGACGCGAGAATGAGTTAGTCGGAGTAATCGAACAAGTACAACAACAGCATCGCGTGGCGGTGGACGAGAGCGACATGTCGATCCGAGTCGTCTGGGCGGGCGAGGGAATCGATGCGATAGATGCAATCCGACCTGCCGCCGAAATCGTCCAACGATTCGAACCGGCCGGATAGGGGCAACCTCAACCGAACCGGTGACAGATTTTGGTTGCCCGGAGCGCCAAAGCTGACACGAGTTCGGTTGTGGGGGCTACGGTTCCGATCATGTTTGATGTACAGGTAATCGGTGGTGGCAAGATGGGCGAAGCGTTGTTGGGGGGGCTGCTGGCAACCGGCTGGACGACAACCGAGCGGGCGATAGTTGTAGAGCCGTCCGCCGATCGCAGGGCCGAGCTGTCCGAGGGATACCCCGGCCTGTTAGTACAGGCGATCCCCGAATCCGGAGTCGACACGATCTTGGCCGTCAAGCCAAACATTGTTCTCGATGTGGCCGAGCAACTCGGGATTCTGGGCCCGCGTCGTGTTCTGTCGGTGGCAGCGGGCGTCAAGATTGCCGACTTCGAAGCGGTGCTGCCAGCGGGTACACCGGTGATAAGGGCTATCCCGAATACTCCAGCGCTGGTCGGTTTAGGGGCCGCGGCCGTCGCTGGTGGCACGTCGGCCACTACTGCCGATGTTGCGTGGGCAAGTGAAGTGCTGTCGTCGGTCGGCATAGTCGAGGTTGTCGAAGAGGTTGACATCGACGCTGTCACCGGTTTGTCGGGTTCGGGACCCGCCTATGTCTTTCTCCTGGCAGAGGCCATGATCGCGGCTGGTCAACAGGTTGGGCTCAGCGAATCGACCAGTGTGGCGTTGGTGAACCAAACCTTATTGGGAGCGGCGACTCTGTTGACCGAGTCGGGCGATTCAGCTGCGGTGCTGCGCCGTAACGTCACCTCACCCAACGGAACCACTGCCGCAGGGTTGGCTGTTTTTGGTGACCACGACTTCGGTGCCCTCGTAGCTGAGGTGGTGCAAGCTGCGCGAGATCGGTCGGTCGAACTGGGCGACAGCTGACAAAGTAGGTGGTGGAGTGGCGCACGCGCCGGGTGTTGTCCTTGTGGTCCAAGTGGCGCGTGAATAGCCGAGGCTCTATGGTGGCAAGCGGAGTGAGTAAGGGGTATTTCCATTGGCTCAATTTGAAGGACGGTCACGGTTTCTAACCGTTGCCGAGGTCGCAGAACTAATGCGCGTGTCCACGATGACCGTCTATCGGCTCATCAAGGCAAGTGAACTGGCGGCCGTTCGGGTCGGCAAGTCATACCGCATTCAGGAAGACGATGTCGATCGATATCTAAAGTCGAGGTACACCGAAGCGGGTTGAGCCGCACGACGCAAAGTACGAATCCAAACGAGATAGTCAAGCCAAGTCGCCAGCTTCATCAGGAGCTGGCGACTTGTTCGTTTTCGCAGACTCCTAGCCGTCGGTGTTTTGGCGGCGTTGTACGGGGCAGTACCTTTCTTGTCCATGTCGCCTGTTCCAACGCTGCGTTACGACACGATTTCCTTTTTTTCCGACTATGGCACCGCGGATGAATTCGTGGGTGTGGTAAAGGCAGTAATCCGGTCGCTAAGCCCCGATGCAGTGGTGATCGACATAACCCACGAAATCGCAGCACATGATGTTCGCGCCGGTGGCCTGGCCTTGGCGCGCAGTGCACAGTTTCTGAACCCAGGTGTGGTTCTGGGGGTGGTCGATCCTGGTGTCGGTACCGAGCGCCGTCATGTTGCGATCGAGGTTGGCGACGGCGCATCGGTTTTGGTTGGTCCCGACAATGGGCTCTTCGCATCCGCTGTAGCTTTGGTCGGAGGAGCAACCGCAGCAGTGGAGTTGGTGAACAGCGAGTACCACTTACCCCACGA
This sequence comes from uncultured bacterium, assembly GCA_965524675.1. Classification (GTDB taxonomy): domain Bacteria; phylum Actinomycetota; class Acidimicrobiia; order Acidimicrobiales; family SHLQ01; genus CALLQB01. Next base: position 3,046 of record CBERPN010000106.1, on the reverse strand, counting down.
AGGGATCACCCTCGACGCTGGGCGCGACATTTACGCGCCCGTGGCAGCGCACCTGTGCAACGGGGTGCCGCTGACGAACGTGGGCAACGCAATCGATCCCGGACTGTTGGTGCCGGGCGTCTTACCCGTGAGCGAGTTCGAGGGCGAGACCCTTACCGCTGAAGTGCTTTGGATCGACCGATTCGGAAATGTGCAGCTAAACATCGGCGCTGACGATCTCGAAGTTCTGGGAGATCACCTGAGGATCGAGGTGGGGTCGACGATCCGTGCCGCAAGCAGAGCCGCCTCCTTTGATGCGATTGGACCAGGAGCGGTTGGATTGATCGTCGACAGCTATGGGTTGCTGGCGTTGGCAGTGCAGCGAGGTTCGGCTGCTGAAGAATTGGTCGTTAGCGCTGGTGACGCTGTGCGGCTCACGCCAACGTCTGGCAACAGCCGGGCCACCACCCCGGTTAGCCTTACTTCTCGACACGGTGATGAGGTTTAGCCAATGCGTAGGCGAACGGTCTTGATGATGGTGCTCTTGTTGCTATTCATCGTCGGCGCGTCTGCGCTGCAGTTCGTGTTCCTCTCCAATTAGCAGCACGCCTAGCGGTTTGCCAGTGCGCTGACTAACACTGCGATGCGTTCCTCAGAAGCTGGAGGTGAAGTAGGGCCACCGCCGGGTGGGCTTGCTTGGGTTGGTGTGGACGTCGGCTGCGCGGCCAAATCGTCTGGGTCCGGGACAGACGTTGTGGGCGTAGCCGCTGATACGTCGGCTAGTTTCATGAAGCGGTGGGTCGTGAACATGATGTCGCCGTCCCAGACGACCCCGACGCCATAGTGAGTGAACTCGGCATCGATAATGTTCTCGTAGTGCCCCGGGCTGGCAATGAATGCATCCATGAGCGCTCCGACCTCTGGCCCGACTCCAACGTTCTCGCCTAGCTTGAGCCAGTTCGCTGTGAGGTTCTCCGAGATTGGATTTGCATGAAAGATTTCGCCCTCGGCGGCCATCTCCTCGGCCCACAGTCGCGACAGCGAAGTGAGCTCGTCGTGGAGTATGAGAGCTGGGAGTCCCAGATCGTTTCTGGTTTGGTTAAGCGCGTCGAGGAAGGCCTGTTCTTCGCCGGCTTGGGCTCCGGCGGAGGAATTCAGGTTAGGAAGGGGCGCGACGAAAACGAACAGAACCGTCGCGGCGACGAGTGCAATAAGTTTTCGAAATCCCAAAACGACCCCAGGTAACCGATAAAACCACCCTGTGTGGGATTTATGTCGACGGAGAGTGAGCATTCCTTGAGTGATCGGCTAGGACTATGGTGAGGGCTGCTTGTCACCTACTCTTTGGCTGGTACTTCTCGAATAGCTGCCGCCCCTCCTCGGTTGGGTCGGCGACTACAGAACGGGGGGAGTATGGGGAGATATGAGGACTAGCGGATGAATCTGGCGTCAATTCTGAGCGACCACGACGACGACAAGGTCGCGTTGATCGATGCTCTAGGGCCAATGACCTATGGCGAACTCCGCTCCCAGAGCGCTTCGCTACGAGGCGGCCTGCTAGCACGAGGTCTAAAGAAGGGCGAACGGGTCGCGATAGTGTGTGGAAACACACGCAACTTCGTGGTCTCCTATCTGGCAATCGTCGGAGCGGGATTGGTGGCCGTTCCACTCAACCCACTGAGCCCCACACCAGAGTTGCAACGCGAACTCTCCGCTGTCGCAGCCCGCGGGATAGTCGTGGGACCAGCTGGCCGAGGCGCGATCCACTCACTCGATCGCGACCAGGTCGAATCGCTCGTGCTGTTCATTTCCTGCCCTGGGGTTGAACTCGAGGGAGCGATTCCGCTAAGCGACCTTCTAACCCACGAACCCAGCCCGCTCGCCGAGGTAGCCCCAGACGACCTAGCGGTCCTGATTTTCACTAGCGGGACCGCTGGTCCTCCCAAAGCTGCGATGCTCACCCACGGGAATCTTGAGGTGAACCAGCGTCAAACAATCGCCCAAGCCGCGGAAGGGTTCATACCCGACGACACGGCGTATTGCGTACTGCCCCTGTTCCACATTTTCGGCCTCAACTCCGTTCTCGGAACTTCGTTGCGTTTGGGTGCCACCGTCTTGCTTGTCGAACGATTCGATCCCAACTCTTTGCTGCAGGCAATCGCTCAGAATGGGGTCTCGCTGGTCGTGGGGCCTCCAACTCTATGGTTGTCGGTCGCCTCGCTGCCTGAGGTGACTCCAGCTCAGTTCGAGGGTGTGCGTGTCGCAGTGTCCGGTGCCGCCAAGCTCACCGATTACACGGTCGAGCTCGTCGAACGGCGGCTTGGGATAAAGCTTTCTGAGGGGTATGGGCTTACCGAGGCGTCGCCCAGTCTCACTACCAACCTTGGCCTAGATTCGCCTCGTGGTTCGGTTGGCAGGCCGCTGCCGGCGGTCGAGATCAGGATCGTCGATGCCGACGGCGACGATGTGCTCATCGGCGACGCGGGTGAGATCTTGGCTCGCGGACCGAATATTTTCGCTGGCTACTGGCAAGACGATGAAGCGACCAGCAGTGTTCTCGATGCCGACGGATGGCTGCACACAGGCGATATCGGTGTCGTCGACGAGCGAGGCTTCATCTCGATCATCGATCGGGCCAAAGACCTGATCATCGTGTCGGGATTCAACGTATACCCGGCCGAGGTCGAGGACGTTCTCGAGAGCCACGCGGCCGTGTCGATGGCGGCGGTGGTCGGTATTCCGCATCCGCATTCGGATGAGGCCGTGAAGGCAATCGTGGTGCTCGAACCCGATTCACACACCGAAGAAGACGAACTCATCTCCTTCGCCCGAACCCAACTCGCCGCCTACAAGTGCCCGGTAAAGATCGACCTGGTAAGCGAACTACCCACAGGACCAAACGGAAAAGTCCTAAGAAGAGAACTCAGCTAAGCAGCTGTTCACCCGGCGGCGCTAAGCGCAGCTTGGGGTCAGGCGGGGCTTTGGTGACGCTCCTATGTGTTGTCAAGGGGTGTTTTGAGTTGTCGGTGGAGTTGGCGGGTGATGTATCGCTTTAGGCATCGCCGGA
>CBERPN010000105.1:0-13280 GCA_965524675.1 uncultured bacterium | reverse complement strand
GACCAGCACGACGGTTGCTCCGCCGGTCACACTGCCCGACGGCTGGTCGCCATTCGCCACCACGACAACAACAACAACGACGACCGTGCCAAGTACTGGCGGATTCTCCCTCGAAGGTCTATTCGACAAGCTTGGTGAGTCCAGCGATGCTGACGGCGAAAACTCCCCGGTTCGAGATACGAACGGCGAAACAACGACCACCCCATCGACCCCATCCACCCCGTCAAACCCGTCAGGCCAGGTCGGCTCCTCCGACGATCAGCCGAACGACCAACAAGCAACGCCGTCCAATGGCGCCATTGGCGAACAACCCGAAGAGCTAGCGTTCGCAGATGAAGCTCCAAGATCTGATACAGAGGCGGATCCGGTCGGAGACGATTCCGAAAGCGAGCTGACGGTTAACCGCTTCGAGGAGCCACCACGAACCGGGCCGAGTCCTCTAATACCGATTCTCGTGGGCGTCACCTTCATGGCCGTCATTGGCGCCGCCTTCGCAACCTCACGCCGCCGACCGCTAAAGCCTCGCCGCTAGCCGCGCCACGTTCACGCAATCAAAGCTCAGGTAACCATACCGAGGGTTATGAAACCGACGAACTATCATTACGACCAGTGAAGGTACTTGTCGTCGCTTACGACTGCATCCCCAACGCCGGATCTGAACCCGGGCTCGGATGGCAGTGGACTCAGCTAGCAGCGCGCGACCACACCGTTTGGGCACTCACAAAGGCCAGCAACCGCAAGGCGATCGAGGCCAATCCGGCTAGTGAAGGCATCAACTGGGTCTATATCGATGTCGAGGAGTCGCTAGGGCCGTTCGAAACCGGCACTAGCTGGGGCGACGCGGTCCACATGATGCGTTGGCTCCGACGCGCGTATGACGAAGCAAAACAGATCCACGACCTGCACCTACTCGATCTCGTGCACCACGTCTCCTTCGGAGCGTTCTGGCTTCCCAGCCCAATGGTGCGCCTCGGTCCGCCCTACGTGTTTGGCCCGGTCACCGGAGGCGAGGTCATTCCTAGCGAGTTTCGCCACATGCTCACGTCCAAGGCAAGGGCCAGCAACGCCGCTCGAGAAGCCCTTCAGTGGTCGGCGATGCGCTCGACCAATTGGCAGCGAATGGCTAGGGCTAAGCGCGCGGTCCGTATCGCGGGCACCGAGCAAACCCGAGCCCGCATGATCGAGGCCGGTGCCTCTTATGTTCATCTTTACCGGCCATCGTTCTCCCTCGACGACGAACAAATCGCCACACTCGAGGCGCTCCCAGGCCCCGACCTCGAGGGCCCTATCAACTTTGTAAGCTCCGGTCGCCTCATCGGCTGGAAAGGCCACATCTTGGCGGTTGAGGCTTTTGCGAAAACGCTCAGCTCAATTCCCGATGCGCACTTTCATCTAATCGGCGAGGGCTCAGAGCGAGCCGCGATCGAGGCCCGGATCGCCGAGCTTGGAATTGGCCATGCCATTACATTGCATGGCTCGCTTCACCGCGACGACGAACGTGCCCTCATTGCGCGCAGTCACGTCTTTGTCTTCCCGAGTTTGCGCGACAGCGGCGCGACCCTGTTCGTCTTCGCCATGGCTATGGGTGTGCCGATCATCGGCTTCGATACCGGCGCCGCCAAACAGATGATCGCTTCAAGTTCGGGGATTCTCGTAGAGCCAGGTGAACGCGAACAGGCATCGACGCGCCTAGCCAACGCGATGATCAGCCTCGCCGATGATCCGGCTCGACGTGGCGAGATGGCAGCCGACGGGCGGCTGCGGGTCCGCGAGGTATTTCACCTCGGCGAAGCAGCCACCGCCCTCGACTCTTGGTACAAGCGTGCAACCGAAAGCCCATACTCCGGTCAAGCCCTGCAGCAGCACGAGACAGACTAAACGGACTATGTGAAGGGCGTAACTGCGCTGAGCTTGGCTTTCTTGCGAACTGATTTGTCGCAGCCGACGTAGCTGTCGCCAGGCACGTCTTTGAAGATCTGGATGTCGGGAGCGATTACCTTTTCGTCCCAATCACCACCAGCGCAGACGTCTTTGTTGCCAGCGCCACCATCGAGCTTGTCTTTGCCAGCTCCCCCGAGCAGCAGGTCGACGCCATCGTCGCCGAACAGGCTGTCGTTTAAGGGGCCTGCGAACAAAGTGTCGTTGCCGCCATTACCGTGAAGCGTTCCGGTACCGCCAATAAAGTCGTTGCCCGAGCCAGCATTCATCACGTTCTTACCGTTGAAGTCATGCAATTCGTCTTGCCCGCCACCGCCTATGAGGGTGTCTGGGCCAAAGTCGCCTTGCAGGAAATCGTCGCCTTTTCCACCGATAAGGGTATCGATAGTGACGATTTCCCTAAGTGAAATCCCCGCGGCGTCGGCATAGAGGGTGTCGTTGCCCGCGGAGCCCTTCAGCTTGTCGTTGCCCGAGTTGCCAGACATCACATCGTCGCCTCCGCCGCCGGCCAAAACATCGTTGCCCGGGCCGCCGCTCATCGTGTCGTTGTCGGCCGAGCCCGCGATCCTGTCGTCACCGGAGCCGCCCTTGAGATTGTCAGCGCCCTTGGATCCCTTGATGCGGTCGTTCCCGCTGCCTCCGCTAATGGTGTCGCGACCGTCATCGCCGATCAGCTGATCGTTGCCTTTGCCGCCGATGATGACATCGTTTCCGCTACCGCCTTTGACGAAGTCGTTTCCGGATCCGCCATTGACGCGGTCGTTGCCCGCACCTGCGCAGATAATATCGTTTCCGCCCCTGCCGCTAACTCTGTCGTTCCCACCGAACGCGACGATCACATCGTCGCCAGCGGTTCCCCTAATAACGTCGTCGCCGTTGGTGCCGATAATGGTCGCAGCAAACCCCTTGCACTTAGCCGGCTGGCCATGAGCGGGAGTTGCGACCGCCACCAAGCCAAAGAGCATGCCCGCTATAGCTAAGACAAGAGCAAATACAGCGACGAGCGAGGACGAGAGCCTTACTGGGTTCACGTTTATGACCTTTCAAGATATTTCAAGATATTTCGAATCAAGAGTATTGCATGGATCCACAAACCGCCATTAACGATGTTTAGCAGCAACCGTCGCGTAGTCGGTGGCAATCTGCAATAGGATGAGGTTCGCCTTGTCCGCCACAAAGGTAATTCATGAAGGTTCTTTGGCTCTCCGGCCACCACTTTGAACCGGCCACGATGGGCCTGTTCACATATCCGCGCGACGTCGCTCGCTCATTGATCGATTGCGGTGCAGAAATCACCTTCATCGGTCACGAACGCGACGAGGTCCCACGACCAAACGACCCCGATTGGACCTTGCTAGGCCCGACCCACCGCCACACGGTCCGCGGCCAGCTAAAGCGTCACCCCTTCATGATCTCTGAAGTCTGGGATCGCGAAGCGCAAGAGTCGATAGGCCCGATGGTCAGGCGCAGTAATCCCGACGTGATCATCGTCGATCACCTTCGCAGTTCGGGTCCCCTCGAATATCTACGAGAAGTCGCTCCGATCGTCTACCTGTCACACAACCACGAGTACTCGGTAAAGAAATCGACGCTCAACAACAATCCACGCTTACATCACAAGGTCGCCTACACCCTCGACATCGCGAAGCTACGAAAGGCCGAACAAGCTTTGTGCGACGCGGCCTCGCTCGTCACCGCCATCTCACCGATCGACGCCGCTTCCTACGCGACGGTCAACGGCGTACCCGACCACAAACTGCTGCTCATGCAGCCCGCCTATCGCAGACAGCGTATCGCCGATCGCACTATTACCTCAGACACACCGCGCCGCGTGGTCATCGTAAACAATCTGATCTGGGCGGTGAAGCGTCGCAACACCCACGAGCTACTCGACGTGCTCGCCAAGACTCTTCACGATGCAGGAATCGAACTAGCTATCGTCGGAGGCGACGACACCATTAACCAGCCAACCGCCGACCGCTACCCCACCGTTAGCTTCCCAGGCTTTGTCCCCGATCTCGAGCAGTACCTAAGCGAATGCCGCATGGCCATCATGTTCGAGCCCGAGGGTGGTGGCCTCAAGATGAAGGTGCTCGACTACATCTTTAACCGGGTCCCGATCGTTGGTCTTCCCTCGGCGATGGCAGGTGTTCCCGTCGACCCAAATGTCCACTATTTGGCGGCACCGCGGTCTCACGATGTCGGCGAACAGATTCTTGCGTCGATCGACGACATCGAATATTTGAACAAGCTACACACCGAGGCGTTCGATGCTTGTCAGAACTCGTTCTTGCCAGATGAGGTTGGGCGAGTTCTCTATGACCGGCTCGAAGAGATCATCAAATAATTCATTACCAATAATCATTGCTATTTAGGCTGTGATGGCAGGGTGGCTGCCGATAGAATCGTCACCGCCCCAATGTGCTCAGTGCGCTCAAAGGGCGCTCTAGTCTGCCGACTGGAGACGGCTAGGACTAGTGCGCATAATTCCCCCGGAGGAAATCGATGAGTCAGAAGATCTTGGTCGCCGGAGGCGGCGGATTCATAGGTGGTCACATGGTGGCCCGTCTAAAGAGTGAGGGACACGATGTCCGCTCGGTCGACATGAAACCCACGGCCGACTGGTATCAGGTTCATAGCGACGTCGAGAACCTCCAACTCGACCTAGCCGAGAAGGATGCCTGCGAAAAGGCTGTCGCAGGTGTCGACAAGATCTACAACCTGGCAGCCGACATGGGTGGCATGGGCTTCATCGAGAACAACAAGGCCTTGTGCATGTTGTCGGTTCTCATCAACACGCACCTTCTCCAAGCCGCTGAAGCTGCCGGAGTTGGCCGTTTCTTCTATGCCTCATCGGCTTGTGTTTACAACGGCGACAAGCAAACCAACCCCGACGTAACCGCACTTGCAGAGGCCGACGCCTACCCGGCGATGCCCGAAGACGGCTACGGCTGGGAAAAGCTGTTCAGCGAGCGCATGTGCCGCCATTACCGCGAAGACTTCGGGCTAGAGACCAGGGTCGCCCGCTACCACAACGTGTATGGGCCCGAGGGCACCTGGACGGGCGGGCGCGAGAAAGCGCCGGCCGCAATCTGTCGCAAGATCGCCGAAGCCAAGATGTCGGGTAATCACACCATCGATGTCTGGGGCGATGGCCTTCAGACCCGCAGCTTCATGTATGTCGACGACTGCCTCGAAGGCACGATTCGTCTGCTCGAGTCCGACATTATTGAGCCCATCAACATTGGCTCTAGCGAACTCGTAACCATCAACCAACTCACCGACATGGTCGCAGAGATCGCCGGAATCGAAATCGAACGCAACCACGACCTCACAGCACCCCAAGGTGTTCGTGGCCGCAATAGCGATAACACGATGATCCTCGACCTAATGGGCTGGGAGCCATCGATTCCGCTGCGCGATGGTCTCGAAACGACCTACCATTGGATCGTCGAGCAGATCAACGCATCGAAAGCCTGAAACCGAGAATCCTGGAACACTGGAAACACTGGAAACACTGGAAACACTGTGAAGACCACTCGCCCCGAGCACCAGCGTGTCGATGTCCTCGGCGTGAACATCAGCGCCGTGAACATACCTACAGCGGTCGAGATCGTCGGCAATTTCATTGCCGACGACGAACGAACTTACGTGACCATCACCAGCGTGCACGGTGTTGTCGAGTCGCTTCACGACGAAAACCTGCGGCGCATCCACAACGATTCAGGAATGTCCACCCCCGACGGCATGCCGTTGGTGTGGAGTGCAAAGCACGCTGGCGTCAAAACCTGTGAGCGCACCTACGGCCCCGACCTAATGCTCGCGTTATGTAAAGAATCAGCCGAACAGGGGTGGAGTAATTACCTCTACGGCGCCGGCCCAGGGGTCGCAGACGAACTCGGACGCAGGCTGTCCGACCAATTCCCTGGCTTTAAGGTGGTGGGTGCGCACTCTCCCCCATTTCGCCCTCTCACCGAAGACGAAGACACCGCTTTGGTGCGCGAAATCAACGACCTTGACCCCGACATTGTTTGGGTTGGGCTCTCGACCCCAAAGCAAGAATGGTGGATGCACGAGCACCTTCACCGCATCAACGCGCGGGTAATGATTGGTGTGGGCGCCGCCTTTGACTTTCACTCCGGCAACACCAAACAGGCGCCTTACTGGATGCAACGCTCAGGTTTCGAATGGCTGTTCCGACTCGTCACCGAACCAAAGCGACTCTGGCGACGCTACCTACTAGGTCACCCGCAGTTCGTCTGGGGCATGCTCAAGCAGCGGCCGCACCTAGTGGAGTGATTCCCGTATGGGCTCGACCAGTTCTAGCGATGAGCCTTCCCGCTTCCTGCTGACCTTTCCAAAGTGTGGCAGCCAGTGGGTCCGCGACGTTCTCACCCACTCAGACGTTCTCTCTGACTCGGGCCTAGCGGCGGGAGAATCCGGCGTCGACCTGCTGGTCAACCGCTGGCCAAGTTCAAGTCCGGGATTAATTCACGGACCGCTCTATTTCGCGAGTTTGAGTTCGTGGGAAGCAGCGCGCCAGCCGGGCGAACGCGCTGTAGTCGTCCTGCGCGACCCTCGAGATATTGTGGTGTCATGGGTGTACTCGATTGAGTACTCACACCAAGCCACAGGGCGAATCGGTGCCCTGCGATCGCTGATTCGCGAGCTTGACCTTCCTGGAAAACTGCTCCTCAGCATGGCAGAGCTAGCTGGCTCTTCCTATCACCCGATGAAGTCTTGGCGTGACCGAATTTCCAGCACGTCGGATTGTCTCGTAATCCGGTATGAGAGCCTCGCTCAGAGCGAAACCGATTCCTTCCAGGACGTGTTCGAATTTCTTCAGCTAGATGTCTCCCAAGAGACAATGTCCGAAGCCATCGCAGCTAACTCATTCGAAATGCGTTCGGGACGTACTCGAGGCGACGAAGATGTGACAAGCCATTTCCGCAGTGCAAGTCCCGGAGACTGGATGTCCCACTTCGACGAGTACACCTCATTGGCATTCGAAGCCTTGTTTCCTGGACTGCTCGTCGAACTTGGTTATGAGTCAACGTCATCCTGGTCAGGCGACGTAGAGCTTGATATCGCCTCCTACAACGAGGTCACCAACCTCGACGACGCAGTAACGCTGGCGACGACGATCACGAGACTCACTGAAGCGAACCTGATGCTCACCAACGTCTGCCAGCAAAGGCTCGAACTTATCGAAGAGCTAAGCCGAACGATTCACCAGTGACTACAGACTCTGCGAGGCAGTCGACTTCAGGTGAATTGTTGCGCTTGTGGACCAAGCAGCTAATTCGTGCCGAATTCCACGGGACAAAGGCCGGTGTGGCTTGGATCTTTGTGCAACCGCTACTGATGGCTCTGGTCTTCACGGTGGCCTTTAGCGCCTTCGCGCGCGTTAGTAGCAACGGAGAACCCTACGCACTTTCTTTCCTAGCCGGATACGTCCCTTGGACCTTCTTCGTCGAGGTCGTTAACAAGAGCTCGCGATCGGTTATCTCCAACGCCAACCTGATGTCGCATTTCTCATTTCGAAGGCACCTCGTCGTACTGTCTATCATTCTGTCCAAGCTCGTCGACCTAACAGTTGGCATAGTGGTGATCTTCGGGCTGATGCTCTGGTACGGCCAAACTCCGTCATGGCGGATCGTCTTCGTAGTGCCGGTACTCGGCGGGTTCGCACTGCTGGCGGCCGGGGTCGGGTTGTTTCTTGCTACTGCCACCGCGAAATATCGAGATATCAGCAATTTGCTTCAACCCGCTATCCGTTCGCTGTTCTACCTGTCACCAATCATTTACCCAATCGAGACAATCCCAGACCAATACCTCGACGGCTACTTGCTTAACCCGATCGCTGCATTCACGGTCGGCATTCGCGACTCCATATTTCGTGATGAGCTTCGTTATCCCGGCTCGCTAGCGCTTGCTTTTGCAACCTCTATTGTCGTCTTCGGAATCGGACTAGCGTTCTTCTCGCACCATGAAGCAGACTTCTCGGACATTCGCTAATGGCTGTCCCGACTCATCCGATTTCGGTCTGGCAGGTATCGAAGTACTTCAATCTCAAGGTGAAAGGAACCTCCCTAGCTGAAAACTCACGATTCGACGAGCGGCTCGGGTTCGCGGCGCTTCGAGATATCAGCTTTTCGGCTGAAAGCGGTGAATCGATTGGACTCGTTGGTCGAAACGGCGCTGGTAAGACCACCCTATTGAGGCTGCTCGCGGGGGTGTCTCGTCCAACTTCGGGAGCGATCTCGGTGGAAAGCCCAATCGCCTCGGTACTCACGCTGCGCGCCGGGCTCGATCCTCGAATTTCCGGTCGGGACACGATTTTCACTCTCGGAGCGCTGATGGGTGTGCCAGCATCAGAGATCGCGGAACGACTCGATGAAATCGTGGAGTTTTCAGAGATCGGAACATTTCTTGATCAACCGCTCAATACCTACTCACCGGGGATGGCGGCACGCTTAGCCTTTTCGGCCGCAACCCACGTGGACGCGAAGGTGCTGCTTGTGGACGAAGTCATTGGTGTTGGAGACTCCTCATTTCAGGCAAAGGCAGCCGCTCGTGTTGCAGCACAGTTCGATCGCGGTATGACAACAATCGTCAGTAGCCACAATCTCGCCGCCTTGGAGCGGCTTTGCGAGCGGATCCTTTGGATTCATGATGGCGAAGTTGTAGACGATGGCCCGCTCGATTCGATACTCCCTCAGTATCGAGCCCACTTGTTGGGCGAATCCCCAGCGATCGTCGATATGGCCACTAGCCAGCCCAACACAGTTGCCTCAACCCTGGGTTCAGTTGGGACAGAGAACGGCTCCCGTAGGCTTGATCGGCTCATTCGAAAGCACACATCGCTTCAACTTCGAGTTGCACAGCTCAAGCAGACCGTCTTCGCGTTGCAGGTTTTCATGGCTGAGCCCCGCGCCGCCGGCGACACTGGACAGATTCAGGCACCGGATACCACAGCTGAGATAATCGAGCTTCTAGAGACCGCTGAAGAGCTGTTGCAGTTTACGATCGCCGCGCTGACAATCTCCGATGATGCGACTATTGGCCCGCCCACTCCGGATTGAAATGGGCTAACACTCATCGTAGGATGACTCGCCGTGACCGACGAGAGGCTTTTGACACACCTGCCCGGGCTCTACGCTAACGCAGTGTTTCGCGAGCTATTGCTCGCCGAGCTACTGGGCATCTCGAAGGCCCACGTTGCGCGGTCGAGTGGTGCTAACAAATTCATGCTGCAGAGTATCTGGGCGGTCGTGAACCAGGCAGGTCCAAAGTTTGCCGCTCGAAGCTCAAGACGGTTTCTTCCGAAGGCGCTTCGCGTCCTTCAACCGACCTTTCGCCGTGGTCTTCGGGCTGGAGATGTTGCGGCAGAATTCCAGAACTCATCCAACGAGATTGCCGACCAACTAGTTTCTGTGATGGATGAGTTCCGCGAAGAAACCGAGCGAGTTCAACTGGCCAAACTATACGACTCATGGCGGGCTTCGCTAGCCGCCGAATTAGTGCTGGCAGCTCCAGCTATAGGCGAAGGACTCGACAGGTCTGTGAATGCGTACTTTGCCATCGGCCGCACAGCCCGCGGTACTCTAGATCCAACATGAGCAAGAACACGCTATTCCAAGTTGAGATCTCGAGCGACGGCGGAATGAACCGCGCCGTAATCTATGAGCCACCTGTCGGTGGCCAGAAAATTTGGGAGTTTGGCAACGAGTCATACCCTGAAATCGTGTCTGCTGTACTAAACAAGTTGACCGAAGAGGGCTACGAACTACTAGCTATTGATCCTTCCGGCGGCGCTGCGCCCCTGTACGTGCTGTCAGCAGCAAAACGCTCAACACTTCGTCGCTAGGCGTGAGGCGTGGTCGTCGAGCCGTAGCATGCCTTCAGCCTTTGTGGTTCTGTGTGGCTCGGAGGCCTCAAACGTCGACATTATGTCGACAGTTTTGGTTCCCTCATAAAATTTGAGGGCCGGGTTGATGGGTGTGTACTCGACCGGTGCCTTGTCAGATTTTAGCTGGTCGTAGTGCACGTGAGTCGAGGCCATATCGTTCTCAACCCAGTTTCCCTTCATCCATTCGTCGTCGGCGTCGGCAACGACTGCGTCGACCGCTCGGGCGACGATCGTAGCTCTGCTGATGTTGTCTTTGCTCGGCTCTGTGAAAAGCAGATCTATGGGTTCGAGCCGCAGCATTCGCAAGAAGTAGTCGAGCGAACCAAGCGAGATCTGGAAGTAGTTTGAACCCTTGTAGTAGCGACCCTTCGCGTTAATGTGGACTACCAATTCCCCACTTGCCACCACCGAGGTCTCGATAACGGCCAAGCCACCTTCTCGAATGAAGCTGCGCGTCAGCGCTAACCCAGCCAGGGGGTCGATCATGTGGTACAGAACACCAGCAAAGACCACCACATCGAAGGGGTCTTCGCCGGCCTTTTCAACAGCTGCCGGGAGCTCGTTCAACTGAAGCGAGTGGTAGTAGTCGATCTCAACACCGTAAGCCTCTTGCACAAGAGCCAACCGGTCCGCCAGATCCAGCCGGTCATAGGCCGCTACCTTTGCCGCTCCGTGGCGACTCATCAGAACCGAGAGCAGGCCTTCTTGTGCGCCGATGTCTAGGCAGCGACTACCGTCGATTCCCATATTCGCGACGATCCGCCTAGTCATCGAGGAGGTACCTCGCACCCGTCCACCAGTGGTCGCACCCTTCTTGAGTTCAATCTTGTAGTACCAATTGAATTTCTCAATCTCTTCGTTACTGAGATCGGTCAGTTCTTTCTTGCTCATTGGTTTACACCAGTCTTTTGTAGATCCCACCGGTATCCGGCTTGTTCTAGTCGCTCCCCGCCTAGGCGCTCGTATAGACGTTGGAGCTCTGGGGTATGAATTTCTTGCCAGTTGCCGGGGGTAATTCGACGCTTGTGTTGATTCGGGTCTTCGACATCTGGAGGATCGAACGATACCTTTGTCCGGTCGTATAGGTCTTGAGTTTGGGCAATATCCCAGCCTAGGTATTCAGCCACGCCTTCAAGCCAGGTCGCGTAGTCTGTCACGAGTTTTTCGTATGTAGTCACAAGTGCCCACGGACACTCGTCAATGAAATCACTCATCAGGTTGAACTCGCGCATCGCTGCCCGCGCCGTCTTTTGTAGAACACCTTCATAGACACCGATCTCACCCAGTTCTTCCCGCTCGCGCAGGAGTTTTTCGGGGTCGCGTACTTGGCTCGAGTGACTGAACACCTTCGAGTAGTAAAGCGATATGGCGGCGTCTCGGGGGTCACGACGAAGAACGACGATCTTCTTGTCGGAAAATCGACCACCGCTCGGCGCAGGAATCTCAACAACTCGGTCAACGTCCTGGGGGTACATCCGAATGATCGCGGAACCCTCTGGTCTTAACGCTACGTCTTCGAAGGACTTTCCAGCGATGATCTCATTGCCCAAGTTGGTTACCTCGAGCTCTGGAAAGACCTTTTCGAGGCTAAAGGCGAACTCCGATGCAATAAACGTCGAGGCTCCTTTGTGTACGGTTAGAAAAATTGTTGTTGCTCTCATACGATTTCTGCGTCAATTTCTGTGTGGGAGGTGCGAGATGATTTGGGTCGCTGGTAGCGATTGGAGAGCGGTTTGGGCGGCCTTCCAACGGACCGACTACGCACCCACCGAAGCCTGTTGGACCAGAGTCGGGCCTTTGCCAGACCGCCGGGCCTGCCCAGCAGCACAACCAGATGGGCCGAGAATAGTGCCGGTGAACGAAACACCGAAGCGGACCTTCGAAAAAGATTCTGGGCAGCCGGCAAGTCATGTCGCCGCAGCGCTCTAATCGCCTCACTCGCAAACACCGCAGACGCTTCGGGCTGAAACGTTCTTGCTATTTGGGTCGCCCCATGAAGGCGCGCTACCTGGAGAAGTTCCTCTGCTCTTGCAAGGCCTCCGTTCGAGGTTTTGGCGGCACGGTGGTGCCGCTCGAGTGCCAAAACAGACGGGACGTAGTGCAGATCGGTCGTTGCCGCCACTCTCATGTAGAACTCATAGTCGAGTGTGAAGTGGAGCTCCTCCCGCAATCCACCAGTCTCGTTCCAAAGGTCCGAACGCCAGAATGAGGCGGGCTGAACAACGAAGTCAGATTCGTTCACCAACTCCCAAAGACCCCCATCATGTACGTTCATGCGGCGCCCAAAGGAGCGGCCTGACTCATCGATCCCAATCGCATCTCCGAACATGAACTCAGCATGGCGATTCTCGGCAAAGAAGGCTCCAACCTTGAGCAGTGCGCCAGCGGCGAGAAGGTCATCAGCATTCAACCAACAAAACACTTCTCCGCGGGCGAGCTCGAAGCCTTTATTGATGGCATTGGCTTGCCCGTCATCGGCCTCGCTGATCACCTGCGTAATCCTGTCGCGATACTTCTCGACTATCCCCAGAGTGCCATCGCTAGAGCCACCATCGATGATGATGACCTCAAGCCGGGAATACTGTTGTTGAAAGATCGAATCCAGTGATCGCTCGATGAACTTCTCGGAGTTCATCGTCGGCATGACCAATGAGATCAGGGGGAGCGCCCGTTGCTCGGCAAGCGGAAAGGTAGCAGCGGTGACCGGCGGTACGCGCGACATCGGAGATATCTGCGACATCTAATACCTCAACAATCCGAATCGGTAGAGGTTGTGAACCACTACATGGCGACGCAAATAGCCCCTAATCTCACTGTTAACCTCTGGGTACTCCACGCGGCGGCCGTGGCATCTATCGCGCAGGCGCCACATCTCCCGCTCACCAATGTCGGCCATCTGAGCCGACGTTTTTTGGTTGCTGTGGATGCGAAACGCGCCCAGAAAGCGCGGGACCCGAGCGAACCTCGCTCCGGCTTCTCGAAACCGAAGAATCAGGTCCCAGTCGACAGCGAATTGAAAGCTCTGGTCGATTTGTCCGCCAGCTTCTTCCCAGATGTTACGCCGCCAGAACATTGTCTCTTGAGGCACGTAGTCGGCCCAGCTGAGAACCTCTGAATCATGCGCTGGCAGAACCCAGCGTCCAACCTCTCGGTCCTGCTCATCGATAAGGACCCGGTGACCATAGAGTACGTCTATCTCGGGGTGGTCCAGAAAGTACTTACCCACATAGCGCAAAGAGCCGGGAAGCAGGAGATCGTCGGAGTTGATCCAACCCATGATTTCGCCAGAAGTTCGCTGGAAACCCTTGTCGATCGCGTGCGCTTGTCCATGATCGGCTTCGGAAACAACCGATGTGATGTCCCATGTGAGGCCTTCTAGAACCTTCATGGTGGAGTCTGTGCTCAACCCATCCTCGACCATGTACTCGAT
>CBERPN010000104.1:0-13333 GCA_965524675.1 uncultured bacterium | reverse complement strand
CCAATGACCATCTACGCCGCCGCCGCTCCGAGCATCGGCTCCGCCCGAACGGCGGTTGCCGGTGCCGCCGAGCTGCCCACCATCTTGCTCATCGGCGCCGTGTTCTTCGGCGAGTCGATCCGCCTAAGCCACGGCCTCGCCGCTATCCTCATCTTCGCCGCGATCACGCTCACCCCAACCAGTCGCCCACTCGATCTGTAACTCTTCGAGTTGCAGAGTGGACAGCAGCAGCTTCCAGGCAGTGCACTCTCACCTCCGGCTCAGCTCCTGAGACTCCTCCTCGGTTCGCACGAGGTGAAGCGCCGACGGAATCGTCACCGCCACCACGGCGGCTCCGGCCATCAGGGCATAGGCGTAGCCATCGCTAAGTGCATCGACCAAATCGTCCGAAACCGCGGTTTCATCATCGCTCAACAGGTCGCGCATCGCTTCCACATCGCCGACTCGCGAATTGACCACCCCCAAGGTGATCGCCGCGATGGTCGCGATTCCTAGGGCGATGGCGATCGACCGTAGAAAGTGGTGGGCTCCGTTTATCCTGCCCATCTCCGAAACTTCAGCGCGGTTCTGAAGAACCGCCGACCCGGTCGAAGAGATCATGCCCACACCAGCACCTAGCCAAACAAACGCTGCAAAGATCAAGGCCAGCGAAGCGTTGAAGTACACGGACAGCGCCACCAGTACGGCGCCCGGAACAGCGATGAAGGCGCCGAGTAGAGTCACCCGCTCCCCCGCATACTGGTCTTGAAGTTTGCTCGATACCACCGAGCTCGCAGTCCATCCAACGGTGAGGAACAGAACAGAGAACGCCGCAAGGGTTGTGCTTCCCCCTCTCGCCCCGCGAATGTAAAGCGGAAGGAACGAATCGGCGCCGACACCACCAGCCATGACCGCCATCGTCGTCAGGTGAACGGTTCGGTAACGGCTGTTGGCCAGGTGACGAAGCTTGACAACAGGGTCGGGCGTTTTCGCCGCCCAGCCGCGGTAGAAAGCAGCAGCTACAACCATCACCAGTGCACCCACAACCATCACTGTTGGTCGAGCTGTCGTGATGCTCAATGCTCCGGCCGTAATAACTGCCACCAGCACCAGCCCCACAGCATCTACTCGCTCGCGAGCCGCGCCCTCTTGACGGTCTGGCAGACGATTCCAGCCGAGAGCGAGCGCCAATGCGGTCACCGGCACGTTCACCAAGAAGATGCCCCTCCATCCGACAAACGCAAGAACGGTTGCAGCGATCGCCGGGCCAGCTACCCCCATCACTCCCCAAACCGCCGAGATCAGCGCAAACGCCCGCGGCCTGAGACGGGCAGGAATAGCGACTCCGATTCCGGCGATCGAAACGGTCATTACAGCACCGGCGAACACGCCTTGAACGGCTCGAGCTGCGATAAGAGACCCCATTGTCGGCGCCCCCGAAATGACCACCGAGGTGATGATGAAACCAATGCCGACGTATCGAAAGGTGCGCCGGATACCAAAACTGTCTACCAGGGGTCCAGCTGCGAGTACCGCCACACTGGCGGTGAACAACTGAACGGTGATGACCCAGGGCAGTAACTCAATGCTGCCGAGATCATCACCCACATCCGGAAGCGCCGCGGTGACCGCGAGGTTGTTATACGACGCGATGGCCATCGTCGCCATCAGCGCAGTCATGACCGAGCGATAGCGCGGACCCCATAGCGAGTCTTCGGTCATATACGGGGCGCTAACTCGTCACGACCTAATACTGAGCGCGGCAGCATCGGACTCAGACCTGTGGCGAACTGGTACGCGCTCAAGCCGGTCCAGCCGGCAACTTCAGCGAGCGAGATTCTCGCCTGCTCTTGAGTTCCAAACAGGACGACCCCATCGTTTTCAACAATATCCGAGCCGGTGATGTCCACCAGTGTGTGGTTGGCCGATATGTAACCGACGACCGGCCAGCGACGGCCGCCGATCAGAACTTCGGCGGCGTCCACTGCGCTCGCCGGGAATCCATCGGCATAGCCGACGGGCAGTGTCGCCAGCTTCATCTCTCTTTCGATCTGTCGGACCCGGTGATATCCCAGCGTGGCTCCTGCTGGCAGTGTCTTCACAAGGACCACGCGGGTGTGCATCGAAAGTGTCGGTCGCAGATCAAGACCGCTTAGCTGTTCGAAACCATAGAGAGCGTTGCCCGGCCGTACCATGTCGAGATAGGCCGCCGGGCGATCGACCACGCCACTGCTGCTAGCGGCATGCACTGTGCCCACCGAGATGTCGAGCGTTGCTGCCTGCTGGCAGATCTTCTTGAGACGATCAACCTGCACAAGATCAAATTCAGGCTCTTCGGTGAGCGTGGTGAAGACTCCATCGATTACCACCCCGGGCATTCGGTGGGCATCCTCGATGAACGAGATCGCCTCCTCGTGGGGCACGCCCACCCGCGACATTCCGGCGTCTACCTTGATATGGACTCGGGCTGGTTTTCCTAACTGCTGTGCGGCGTTGGCCAGCCACTCAATCGAGCCGGAAAACACAGACTGGCAAATCCCCAGGTCGACAAGGGTTTCGGCGTCACTGGCCGAGAACGATCCGAAGTTGAGAATTCTTTGGTCGATCCCGCTGCTTCGGAGCGCGATCGCCTCGGCAATCTTGACCACCGCGAAGTCTTGCACCCCAGCGTCCGCCAGGATCTGCGCCATCTCCACACTTCCGTGGCCATACGCGTTGCACTTCACCACCGCCATCACCGGCGTCTCACCCACCCGGCAACGTACCTGAGCCAGGTTCCATGCCACGTTCCCCGCTTGGATTTCTAACCAAGGTTCGACTCTGTCGCCGAGTTTTCGCGCATCGATCATTGGGTTCGACGTTAGCGTCACCACACCCTGGCCAACACGAGCGTGGATCGGAAGCGATGAGCAAACTCTCGAAATCTGAGATTGAGCCGTTACCGAACAATCAGACAAGCTGTCAGGAATTTGATGGCTTGCCTACGCGAGGACCGCTAACTAGAGTAAAACGTCAGAATGGGCAAAGACGCCCTGTCAGATTCTTGTGAGGGGAAATACCAAATGTCAGCAAAGAGTTTTGATTGGGCGCGCCGATCGGCAAGCCCGCTTGAATTAGACCTGATCGAACACTACGCAGCGCGCAAAATCAGCCGCCGCGACTTCGTTCGTCGGGGCGTGATCATTGGGCTCGGAGCACCTGCGATGGCGTCGGTCATCGCCGCCTGCGGGAGCGACGAGGGAGACACGAGCGCCCCCGGTACTACCGCTGGCGGAGATTCGCCAGCAACCTCAGCTGCGCCCGCTGGTGGCGGTAGCAAAGGCGGCGACCTAAAGGTCGGGCTGCAGTTCGGCGACGCCAACTCTGGGCTCGACCCGCTCAACATGCTTGATGGCGGTACCTACGGCACCGTATCGCAGAGCTTTGAGTACCTAGTCGGGTTGGCTGCCGACGGCGGCATCGGCGCCACCGCACTGGCAGTCGACTGGTCACCCAACGATGATGCCAGCGCCTGGACATTCAAATTGCGCGAAGGCGTCATGTGGCAGGACGGTACGCCGTTTACTTCCGCCGACGTAGCGGCAACCATCGACCGCATGGCGGTTGCAGGTGCTGGCTTGGCCGGCATCGTCACCGAGGGAAATACTGAGACACCCGACGACCTAACAGTGGTCGTAAACCTCGACTCGCCAAACGGCAACCTTCCGGTCTTGGTTTCGCTATTCAACCCACAGTCTCTCATCACTCCGGTCGACTACAGCGATGGCACGACCCTCGATGGTCGCCCGAGCGGCACCGGCGCTTGGATCCTCGACAGCTTCGACGCTACGACATTCACCTCGGTCTATCTTCCTAACCCGAACTGGTGGGGTGGAGCAGTCAACCTAGACAGCGTGACGTTGCAAGGTTTTGAGTCGACCGGCACGATGGTCGCAGCAATGTCGGCCCGTGAGGTAGACGTCGTACAGCAGTTCAACGTCATCGACGGAAACACCTTGCTCAACGACGACGAATTCAACGTCTTGCGACCGCCATCGGCCGCACACCGTCAGCTGTGGTTCAACACCCAGCTTCCCGAAGAGGGCCCCTTCGCTGATGCCCGGGTACGTAAGGCCGTTTGTTTGTGCATTAATCGTCAGCAAATCGTCGATGTGCTCTATGAGGGTGAGGCGATCATCGCCAACGACCATCCCATCCACCCATCACTGCCGTTCTACGATGCGGGCGCTGCCGAGCAGATAACACCTGACATCGAGCAGGCTAAGGCGCTACTCGCCGAGGCCGGGTACGCCGATGGCCTTACCGCCACCCTCCAGGTCGGAAACCTCCAAGAGATCCCCGACATGGCCGCGATCATCGAAGCAAACTGCGCCGAGGCCGGTATCAATCTAACCGTTGGCGTTACCGACAACTCCGACTTCTACGGAGAGTACTGGTGCACCGGTGCATCCTATGGAACTCAGCCCGAGACAGCGGGCCCGGGTCGACCATGTGGCGCTTCGGCCGAGATCGGCATCGTCGACTACGGCCATCGGCCCACCCCCGACATCTTCTTCGGACGCGCTTTGCAGACCGACGGCGACTGGAACTCCTCCAACTACGCATCGGCTGAGTTCGATTCGCTGTTCAAGGACTACCAAGCAGCCGCAGATGTTGAGGCGCAGACGACTGCGGTATCGAGCATCATCAACCAATTGCACGAGGATGTTCCAGCGTGTTACCCGATCTTCTTCAACTACCTAGCGGGCCACGACAAATCGATTACCGGTGTTGAGGTAACGGCTAACGGTCACATCAAGTTTGAGAAGGCTTCGAAGGCTTAGTCCTTCGGGCCGACACGCTATGAAGTATTGAACTGCATGGGGTAGGGCACGTTTGTGTCTTACCCCACGCAGTGTGCAATGGTTCGTCTATTCATCGCCAGGGGGGCTTGAATGGCTAGGTTCATCACCAGACGTCTGCTGCTGTCGCTTATCACTTTGATTTTGATACTCATTGTGGTGACACTGATCCCGAATATCGCGCCGGGCGATCCGGCTAGAAAGATCGCTGGCGGGACGGCCTCACCCGAACGCCTAATGTCGGTCCGGGAGTCACTAGGTCTAGACGATTCCGTAGCCACACAGCTCACCGATCTGATCAAAAGCACATTCACACTCGATTTCGGCGAGGCGTTTACCAAGCCGGGAGAATCGGTGATGGGGTTGGTGCGTACCGCGTTGTGGAACTCGGTAAAGTTGGTTTTGTTTGCCCTTGCTTTGGTCTTGCCCATCTCCATCGCTGGTGGAATGTGGGCGGCCTACAAGAAGGACACTTGGATCGACCGGGTAATCGTCAACGTAGGTTTGGCGCTCTCGTCGGTGCCAGAGTTCGTGGCGGGGGTGTTCTTCCTGGCGTTCTTGGCCGTGCCCATAGGGTTCTTTAAGGTCAACGCCGACTCGGGAGCGGGCGCCGGAATCTTCACTCAACTCAACCACATGCTGCTGCCGGCCTTCACTGTGCTCACCGTGTACTTCGGCTATATCGCCAGGGTTACCCGGGCTGGCACAATAAATGCGCTCGAGTCCGACTACTCGCGCACCGCCTTCATGAAGGGCTTATCGACGGGTGAGGTATTTCGAAAACATGTGTTCCGCAATGCTCTGCAACCCACTGTGGCTGTAGTAGGGACACAGCTAGGTTACATGTTTGGTGGCATGGTGGGCCTCGAGTTGGTGTTCAACTATCCGGGCTTAGGACGACTGATTCTTGACGCCGTGCGCAGCGCCGACTATCCGGTACTGCGCGGTGGCGTGCTGATCGTGGCGCTCATCTACATGGCCGCCACGCTAACCGCCGACCTGGTGATCGCCTGGATGAACCCTAGGGCCCGCCTGCAAGCAACGGGTGGTAGTTGATGAGCACAATCGACGACGACGTATCTGACGACGAGGTCGATTCGGCAATTGCTGCCGCAGGCACCCGAAAACAGATTCGCAAGGAACAGCGTCGGGTTCTCTTCACTTCACCCGGGTTCATCTTTGGGGTATTGATTCTTGGCTTTTGGGTGTTGGCCGCGCTTGCGCCAGGCTTGTTAACCCAGTGGGGGCCTAAGGATTTCGTCACCAACGCTGCGGGCGACGCCTTGGTTCGCGATGCGCCCAGCAGCGATGCCTGGTTCGGAACCGACCGAATTGGGCGCGACGTTTACTCGCGGGTCATCCACGGAGTTCGCCCGATTTTGATCGTGACGCCTTTGGCGGCAGGGATTGCGGTGGCAGTAGGCAGCCTAATTGGCATGACGATGGGCTATTACCTCGGTTGGGTCGACGAGATTCTAAGCCGAATCGTCGAAGCGCTCCTATCGATTCCCGCCATCTTGCTGGCCATCATTGTGGTGTTCACCTTCGGCGCCTCAGATCCGGTGATCATCGGTACTGTCGCCCTGCTGTTTACCCCGCCGGTTGCTCGAACGGTGCGTGCCGCCACTATTGCGGAGTCGCAGCTCGACTACGTGACGTCGGCCAAGATGCGAGGCGAACGAAGCCTGTTCATCATCACCAGGGAAATCTTCCCAAATATCAGCGGTCTGGTCGTGGTCGAGTTAACGGTCCGCTTCGGCTACGCCATCTTCACCGTTGCTACGTTGTCATTTCTTGGTATTACGGGCGGAAATCAGACCGACGCCGACTGGGGGGTTGACGTCGCCGACAACTTCGAACAGATCGTGTCGAATATTTGGTGGTCCACGATCTTTCCGGCGTTGGCGATCGCCAGCCTAGTTATCGCCGTGAACCTAATCGCCGATTCCATCGACAAGGCAACGAGCTCATGACCGACCAAGATCCTCGTCCCGCACTATCGATCCAAGACCTGCATATGTCCTACGTCGTTCGGGGGACCCCGCGCGAGGTGCTGCGCGGAGTCTCGTTCGACGTTAGGCCTGGCGAGACTTATGGGCTGGTGGGCGAGTCGGGTTGTGGCAAATCAACTACCGCGTACGCTGCGCTGCGGTACCTTCCGAGCAACGGACGAATCACGGCTGGAACGGTCACCGCGGGCGAACGAAATCTCACCTCGATGTCGAACAAAGAGTTGCGCCACTTCAGGGCCCGAGAGGCCTCGATGGTGTACCAAGACCCCGTCCAGGCAGTGAATCCGGTCCTTAAAGTCGGACGCCAGGTAGCGGAGTGTTTCGAGATAGTTCGGCACTCGAGCAGCGCTGCCGAAGGTTTAGCTCTGCAGGCGCTTGAACGAGTCCACATCGCCGACTCGGTGTCGGTTATGCAGCGATACCCGCACCAGCTTTCGGGCGGAATGCTCCAGCGGGTTGTTATCGCCATGGCGCTGGCCTCCGAACCGCAGCTCCTTGTCCTCGACGAGCCCACGACTGGTCTAGATGCCACCGTCGAAGCTGAAGTGCTCGACCTCGTGCGCGAGCTTCGCGACGAGAGCGGTGCCGCGATCTTGCTCATTGCTCACAACCTGGGCGTGATCCGAACAATGTGTGACCGGGTGGGTGTGATGTACGCCGGCAAAGTGGTCGAGGAGGGCACTGTTGCCGAAGTGTTCGACAATCCCAGCCACCCGTACACCAAGGGACTTCTCAATTCGATCCCTCGCCGAGGGTTACGCAAGACCGATCGCGAGCTGTTCGCTATTCCCGGCAACCTACCCCAAATTGGCGACCCTCTCCCCACGTGCGTTTATGTCGAGCGCTGCCCGATCGCCACCGATATTTGTGGTGAAGAGGCTCCACCCATCGTTGATCGCACCGAACTGGGCCACTGGACTAGGTGTCATAATCCCGACCGAATCGACGATGTTCCCGATCCGGTAGATACCGACTGGGATCACGAGATTGGCACCGAAGAGATCATTGGTGTGCGCGGGGTATCGAAGACTTTCCGCCAGCGAGGCACCGACATTCCTGCCTTGGTGAGTGTGGATTTGGGCTTTTCTGATGGCGAGACACTGGGCTTGGTGGGTGAGTCTGGGTCGGGTAAGTCGACGCTAGCCAAAACCATGCTCGGCGTTCATGCTCCCGACGAGGGTGGCGCAATCACCTTGCGGGACCGCAAGATGGCTGACAAAGCAACCTCTCGTACCGAAGAGTCCATCCGCTCGATCCAAATGGTTTTCCAGAACCCGGATTCGGCGCTAAACCGGGCCTGGACGGTTCGTCGGATTCTCACCCGGTCGGTTTCCAAGCTGACCGGTGTCAGCAAGAGCGAAGCAGATAGCCGAGCCCTCGAGATTGCTGAGGCGATGCGTTTGTCGCCGCGCCATCTCGATATGCGCCCACGTCAGCTCTCGGGTGGCCTCAAGCAGCGGGTGGCGATTGCCCGAGCGTTCGCTGGCGATCCCGACGTGGTGGTCTGCGACGAACCAACCTCGGCCCTCGACGTGTCGGTACAGGCTGCGATTCTGAACCTCCTAGCCACCCTTCAGCGCAACGAACGAACGAGCTATTTGTTCATTAGTCATGACATTGGGGTGGTGCGCTATCTTGCCGACCGCATCGCGGTCATGTACCTGGGCCGAATTATGGAGCTCGCTCAAACCAATAGGATGTTTACCGGCCCTAACCATCCCTATACCGAGGCTCTGCTATCCGCGGTACCTAGCATCGATGGCCAGACCACAAACCGC
Source organism: uncultured bacterium (assembly GCA_965524675.1). Taxonomy (GTDB): domain Bacteria; phylum Actinomycetota; class Acidimicrobiia; order Acidimicrobiales; family SHLQ01; genus CALLQB01. The sequence goes on along the minus strand of CBERPN010000104.1, from coordinate 4,723 downwards.
ATTCCGCTCGACGGAGAAATTCCAAGCCCGAAGGATCCCCCTCCTGGATGTGTCTTTCATACCCGCTGCCACCGTTTCATCCCCGGAACGTGCGACGTGACAGAGCCCGAAATGGTCGAGATCACGCCCGGCCATTCCATGCGCTGCCACATCCCAGCCGAACAGTTGGTCGAACTTCAAGCTCGCGATCGTTCACCGGTCAACCATTAGTGGTGGCGAACGCCGTTTAAAACCAAGTCGACGAACTGCTCGACGCGCTCTCCAACTGGAACGATCGGCAATCCTCGAAACCCGGCTACCAGATCGATCTTTGGCTGAAGCACCACCAGGCCCTGCATGGCGCACCAGCAAAGCGCCACTACATCGTCGACATCGGCCGTGAGCTCTTCTTCGACGATCAGATCTTCGATTGTTTGGGCCAGCACACCAAAAGAACGCATGCCTGCCGCCTGAAGTGCAGGGTCGTCAACGTCGACCACGTCGACTCTGAACATGACCTCGCAGAATCCGGGATTTTGTTGCGCCAGTTCAACATATGCGCGGGCGATCGAGGCCAAGCGCTGCGCCGCGCTGTCGTCGGGATTGATCGCTTCCAGCTCGGCTTCGTGTAGGGCATCGAACCCAGTAACCGCTAGCGATGTAAGTAGGCCGGTCATGTCGCCGAAGTGATGAGCGGGTGCGGTGTGCGACACCTTGGCTCGCCGGGCTACCTCGCGCAGGCTGAATGCCCCAAGGCCCTTCTCGGCGATGACCTCAGCAGCAGCGAAACGGAGGGCGTTTGGTAGGTCGCCGTGGTGGTACTGCGGAGTCATAAGAGAGACTTTATCGGAAACATCTTGACGTTGCCTAGATATATCTTTACAGTGTCAACTTGTCAGTGTCAAGATTCTTGATCATGAGAAGGCCACTATGAACCATCCAACCGCTACAACCGTCGCCTCGGCCAGTACCGATCTGGGCGAACCCAACCCACGACGTTGGGCGATTCTCGCGATCGTCTGCATGGCAGTGTTTGTCACATTGCTCGACGGCACCATCGTAAACATCGCTATTCCGTCGCTGGCCCTGAACTTGGGCGCTAGCACCCGACAACTCCAGTGGATCGTCGATAGCTACCTGCTCATCTTCACCGGCCTCTTGTTGGCGGCTGGGGGAATCGGCGACAAGTTCGGCCGCAAGAAGTCCCTCATCATCGGCCTCATTCTGTTTGGAATTACCTCGGCGTATGCGGGCTCGGTGAATAGCGCCAACGAGCTAATCGTTGGCAGAGCATTGATGGGCATAGGCGCCGCCCTTATCTTTCCTGCCACCCTGGCCATCTTGACCAATGCTTTCAACGACCCCGCAGAACGTGCCAAGGCTATTGGCGTGTGGGCTGCGGTAAGTGGCATGGCGGTGGCCGCCGGCCCAATCGCTGGCGGCTGGCTGCTCGAACACTTCTGGTGGGGTTCGGTGTTCTATGTAAATGTGCCGATCGCCATCATCGTGTCCGTCGGTGCATGGCTCTTTGTGCCCGAATCAAAAGAAGCGGGCGCGCCCCGGCTCGACGTTGTCGGCGCGCTGCTTTCGATCAGCGCAATCGGTGCACTCGTCTACACCATCATCGAAGCCCCGGAATGGGGTTGGCTAAGTGTCAACAGCCTCGTCGGGGCAGTCATTACCGCGACCCTGCTCACAGCCTTTGTGCTTTGGGAACTGCGGGTCGACAATCCAATGCTACCCGTCTCGATCTTTAAGAATCTTCGGTTCAGCGCAGCCAGCGGCGCTATCACGGCCGCGTTCTTCGCACTGTTTGGCTTCATCTTTCTCATCACACAGTACTTTCAACTGGTGCGGGGCTACTCACCCCTACAAGCCGGAGTGCGAGTGCTGCCCGTAGCAATCTCCATTGCAGTGGCATCCATACTTGCTCCTTTGATGGTCCAGAAGCTGGGCACGACGATGGTCGTCACCTCGGGCCTGCTCTCGTTCGCAACAGGACTCATCTGGATTGGCCTAGTGGTCGATGTCGAAACCCCATACATCATAATCGTCGGCCAAATGATCTTTCTTGGAATCGGCTTAGGGTTCACCACGGCTCCAGCCACCGAATCGATCATGGGCTCGCTCTCGGTCGACAAGGCAGGAATTGGTTCGGCCGTTAACGACACCACACGTGAGCTGGGCGGCACACTCGGGGTGGCAATAATCGGCAGCGTATTCAGCTCGGTGTACATCAATGCGCTTGAGGATGGCCAGGTGTTCCAACAACTTCCGTCGGAGGTTCAACAGATCACCGCCGAATCGGTAGGCGCTGCTCGAATCATCGCAGCCGACCTCGGCCCGAATGCTGATGCATACCTCGCCGAAGTGAACAACGCCTTTCTCTCGGGGCTCAGTGTCGGCAGCTTCGTAGCCGCTGGCGTGGCCATCGTGGGCGCAGTCTTCGCCCGAAAGTTTTTACCCGCCAGCGCCTAGCGCGACAGATCTTGATCGTTCGAACGATTATCAACAGAACAACCAACCAGCTCCGACATAACCGGAGCACCGGGATCAAAAGGGACTGATGATGATCAAGACAAAACGACTTCTCGCATCTCTAGCACTTTTGGCGGCGCTATCGACATCAAACGTGACGCCCGCCAGTGCCATGGTGGTGGACACCGACGGCGATGGGATATACGACTTCGAAGACGTCGATGACGACAACGACGGCGTCGACGATGTTTTCGACGAAGACCCATTCAACCCGGATGTCTGCTCCGATAGCGATAACGATCTCGCCGATGACTGCTCGATCGGAACCGATGACTTCGGTCCACTTTCGGACCAGACTCCAAACAACGATGGCCCAGATTGCGATGGGGACGGAATAGCCGACATTGGTGATCTCGATGACGACAATGACGGAGTCGCCGACACTGAAGACCCGGCGCCCTGCGACCCATTAATCCCCGGCGACGAGATGATCCCGGTTTATGGACTAAAGATCAACGACCTGGACGGCGACGGCGACATCGTCGAAGCGGTCAACGACGAACCGAAGCTTGAAGGCTGGGAAATCAGCTTGTACGACACAGACGGTGCCTTCCTTGATTCCGGCGTTACTGCTCTGTTGACCGACCCGGGGCTCCTGCATCAAGTCGGCGTCTACCTCGGTTCATACCCGGCCGGAACAGTGTTGGTGGCGTGTGAGACTCCGCAGCCTGGATGGGAATACACCCAACCCCCCGACGCGGACGGGCAGCCGTGTGTCGAAGCCACTCTCAGTTCAGGTGCTTCTGCGGTTTGGTTTGGTTTCACCAACCATGAGGTAGCCGACGACGACCTAGACGACGATGGGATCCTCGACGTGGATGACAACTGCCCATCAATACCGAACCCCGATCAATTCGACTCCGACGGAGATGGCGACGGAGACGTGTGTGACGACGATCCGTTCAAGACGCTCACGGTGGACCTGCTCGAAGGGTCTAAGGGCAACGATGTGGGTGACATCACGATCGCACGACACGGGGACCAACTGTGGATAACGATCGTAAAGACCGATGCCGACGTGGAACTGGTCGACAGTCATCTGCAGGTCGCTGATGAAATAGAGGCCATTCCGGCAACCGGTAAGGGGAACCCCAGGCCAGGGCGCTTCGACTACCACGGCGACGACTCCGACGGCGATGGAACGATTAGCTACGTCATCGACCTACCCGACAGCGCCGACGGAAACTTGGTGATAGCCGTGCACGTCGCGCTTCAGCGAGTCGATGGCAATGGCGATCCCGTCGGGTCATCGGCCTGGGGAGACGGCGACCGATTCATCTCGGGCAAGAAAGGCAACTGGGCGACTTACATCGAGTACAGCCGCTTATGACAACGCTGCTTCTTCCTGCATCGCATACCAATTCTGCAATAGGGTCTTGCAATGAGCCGAGACTTGGTCGACAGATTCTATTCGAGCTTCGCTAGCCAGGACGCGGAAGCGATGGTTGCCTGCTATGGCGACGACGTTAGGTTCGAAGACCCAGCCTTCGGTGAGCTAAACGATGGCGACGCGGGCGATATGTGGCGGATGTTGTGTGCCAACGCCACCGACCTACGGGTCGACCACACAGTGGAAGAGGCTAGTGACCAGATGGCTCGAACGTCATGGACCGCTCACTACACGTTCTCGGCGACCGGTCGACCAGTTCGTAACGAGGTAACGGCCACGATGACGATTCGCGATGGAAAGATCGTCGATCATCGCGACGATTTCTCCATGTGGAAATGGTCTTCCCAGGCTTTAGGAATGCCTGGGAAGCTGCTCGGATGGTCGCCACCGCTGGCGGCCAAGGTGAGGAAGATGGCGCTGGCAAATCTACGAGACTTTCAAGCGGCGCAGTAACCGCTAAGGCTCGTTTCAGCGCAGCCTCAGGTTGTCTCCTTCATTGTTTGACTAGCTCACGACAGGTGTCGTGACAGCGAACGTAAAGGTGAGAACCGTGCACAAGAATACTGCCATAACCGCCTCTGCAGGAATGGTCCTGCTCGCGTCGGTAGCCACCGGCGCGCTGATTATCTCAACTCAGTCGGCTCCCGCTTCGGGTGAGGAATCACCGCCGACCACGGCCGAGATTGTGGTCGAGTACATCGACGCCGAAGGCAACTTGATTCCCGTCGAGACCAAGGTCGTCACCGAGGCCCCAGCCTCGTCGGTCTATAACGAGACGGTCGACCATGAAGAGTACGACGACGACCATGACGAGTA
>CBERPN010000103.1:0-13439 GCA_965524675.1 uncultured bacterium | reverse complement strand
TTCTTTGGCAGCCAGGATGGCATTCTTCCAGTTCTCGTGGACCGGTGATTCGAGCGCGGAAACCATGCGGGTTCCCATCTGGATCGCCTCGGCACCGAGTGCAAACCCTGCGGCCATCGTGCGACCGTCGACAAATCCGCCGGCCGCAACGATCGGCACATCGACCTTCGAGCGGACAAGCGGAAGCAACACCATCGTCGATACGGGAACCGGGTTCTTGAACCCACCCCCTTCGCCGCCCTCGACCACCAAGCCGTCGACACCAGCATCGACCGCCTTGCGAGCACCCCGCAGGGTGGGAACGACGTGAAATACGGTGAGTCCGGCAGCTTTGAGCTGCGCCGTGTACTTCTCGGGGTTACCCGCCGATGTCGTCACGAACCGAACGCCCTGGTCGATAACGAAGTCGACGATGCCAGGATCGCACACAAACGCTTGCGCGATATTGACCCCGAAGGGCTTGTCGGTGAGGTCGCGCATCTTGCGAATCTCATCCTTTACCTCGTCGAGTTCTCCCGACGAGGTTTCAATGATGCCCATGCCGCCCGCCTCAGACACAGCAGACGCAAGCTGAGATCGAGCGATCCAACCCATCGGCGCCTGGAGGATCGGGATCTCGACCCCCAACATTTCGGTAATTCGGTTATTGAATGGCATGGTGGTCGACGTAATTTCCTTGACCGGGATTCTGGGTCGTAGTCCGATACTGGTTCGCACGGTAGTGTCAGATTCGATGAACGTTGTAGTTATCCACGAAAGCCGTTCCGGCAACACCCAACGAGCAGCCGAGATGATCGCCCAGGGCATCATCGATGACGGCTCGCACGCCACGGTTTACCCGTCCACGGCGGTCGACCTGCATGCGGTTTCCGAAGCCGACCTTGTCGTCGTGGGTACTTGGACCGACGGCCTGTTTTTCTTTGGGCAACGCCCGGGTGGCTCAAACCGGCTATGGCAGATGCCCGAAATCCACCACAAGAAGGCGGCAGTGTTCTGTACCTACGCCAAGAATCCTGGGCGCACGGTCGACAAGCTCGCGAAGCTCGTCGAGGGAAAGGGTGCCGAAGTGCTCGGAGGCGATGCCCTGCACCGCAACCAACTCGACGAACAAGTGCCGAACTTCGTTAACGGTCTGCTGTCGCTGGCCTAAGCCTAGCTGTGCTGCTAAACGAGCTGGTCGCGACCTCGGCTCAGGTAGCGGCAACCTCTTCGCGCAAAACCAAGACCGAGCGTCTCGCTGAGCTGTTTCGTGCCCTCGAGCCCGAAGAAGCTGAAATAGCCGTCGGCTTGTTGGTGGGCGAACCTCGCCAGGGAAGAATCGGTATCGGCTGGGCCACGGTTTCAGGAGTCGAGGCCAAAGCGGCAGCGCAGCCTTCTTTGACGCTCATAGGAGTCGACAGCGTGATCGCGAAGCTTGAGGCCACATCAGGTCCAGGGTCTGCAGGCCGACGCGGCGAACAGCTCACAGCGATGTTCGCGCTGGCGACCAGCGACGAGGTCGAGTTTCTGCAGAGACTGTTCGTCGGCGAGATTCGCAGTGGCGCCCTTGGCGGTTTGGTAGCCGACGCCATCGCCAAGGCGAATCGTGTTCCGGCTACCGTCGTGCGGCGGGCAGCGATGCTCTCGGGCAATTTGGGCACCACCGCCGTTATTGCGGCCTCCGCGGGTCGAACTGGCTTGGAGGCGGTTGGGCTCACCGTGCTCACCGCTGTGCAGCCCATGCTGGCGTCGACCGCGGCCGATGTAGGCGAAGCTCTAACGGCTACCGGTGCGGCGTCGGTCGAGTGGAAGCTCGACGGGGCAAGAGTTCAGGTTCATCGCCTAGGCGATGAAGTACGGATATTCACCCGCAACCTCAACGACATCACCAGTCGCCTCCCCAGCGTGGTCGCGGCGGTCAGAAGCCTTCCGCTAGAAAGCGTTGTTCTCGACGGCGAAACGCTGTCGTTCGGCCATGACCGACGGCCCGTCGCCTTTCAAGACACGATGAGCCGGCTAGGCCAAGACCGGTCCGATGACGCAAACTCGCTGAAACCGTTTTTCTTCGACGTGCTCCATGTCGATGGCCAAGACTTAATCGATCTGCCACTGTCGGACCGCCTTGTTGAACTCGAGCGAATCGCGAGCCCCTACAGGATTCCGGCAATCTCGACAGATGATCCACTGGTGGCAGCCACCACGCTGAACGCCGCACTCGATGCCGGACATGAAGGGGTGATGATCAAGAGTCTCGACTCCCCCTATCAGGCTGGCCGTCGCGGAAAGTCATGGCGCAAGGTCAAACCTGTACATACTCTCGATCTCGTCGTCCTCGCCGCCGAGTGGGGCCACGGCCGACGTACCGGTTGGCTATCTAACCTTCACCTCGGGGCGCGCGACGGCGACAGCTTTGTGATGGTCGGCAAGACCTTTAAGGGGCTGACCGATGATCTACTCAGATGGCAAACGGAGAACTTCGCTGTACACAAGCTGCGAGAAGACGACTACACCGTGTACCTGGAGCCTCACTTCGTTGTTGAGATCGCCGTCGACGGGGCCCAGTCGTCAACCCGCTATCGCGGCGGCGTGGCACTTCGCTTCGCCCGGGTGCGTCACTATCGTCCCGACAAATCGATCGCCGACGTCGACAGCATCGAGACGGTGCGCTCTCTGTTGCACTAGTGGTGCGTCTTTGAAGCGGCTGGGTTTCGGGTCAGAGTAGCCGAGTGCCTGCAGCTGGTCGGGTGGGGATGATGTTGGGCACCGAGTCATAGCGAATCCGAAACTCTCTATCGATGCTGGCCGCCGCTCGCTGGGCTTGGGTGCTTTTCACCAGGGCGACGGCTGCCCCAGCGAAGCCCGCGCCTGTAAGTCGCGCACCGAGAACACCGTCGACTCTGAGCGCGACTTCGACCATTGCATCGAGCGCCGGGCCAGACACCTCATAGTCATCGCGCAGCGAGCGATGACTCTCCACCATCAATCGGCCTGCCGCATCCCAGTCCCGCCTAGCTAGGGCACTACCCCAGTCGAGAACACGCTGGTTCTCCGACACTACGTGGCGAGCGCGCCTAGCCGTGGCATCGTCGAGCCCGGCAGAGCCGATCTGTTCGATCGTTGCATCGCGCAAACTCCCCACGTCGAGCATCTTCGCGGCTCGTTCACAGGTAGAGCGGCGATCGTTGTATTCCGAATCACGAAGACCTCGCTTGGTACCGGTGTGTAGCACTAGGACTGTCAGTTCATCGGGTAGCTTCATCTTCTCGATGGAGAGATCGCGGCAATCGAGCTGGCTAACCTCACCCGCTGATGCCGTGGCACAGATCAGCTGATCCATCACCCCACAGGCGACACCCACCCATTCGTTCTCGGCCCGCACACATCGCATCGCCATCGCGGTTGGGTCCCACTCGCCGTTGGTGAGCGAGACCTGAGCGCGCGCTACTGCTAACTCCAACGCTGCTGACGAGGCAAGCCCCGAGCCCGAAGGAATATTCGACGTGAGAAGCCCGTCAAATCCTTGCACCTCCAGCCCGTCTTGTGCCATCGCCCACAGCACGGCCTGCGGGTAGAGGCCCCAGCCGTGAAGGCGCTGACCGTCGCTGATTGCAAACCTCGCCGAATTCGGATTTGAGCCGGAGTACATGACTACCTGGTCGTCGTCGCGTGCTCGTACCGCCAACAAGACCGAGCGTTCGATGGCCATCGGGCTGGCAAAGCCATCGTTGTAGTCGGTGTGTTCGCCAATTAGGTTCACCCGGCCGGGCGACTCGATCACGTAGTCGGGCCAACCACCGAAGCGATAATCGAAAAGCTCGTCTAGTTCGTCGCCGCGGGTCACGGTGCGCGGTACAGCATGGCACCCCAATGGGCGCCCGCTCCGAACGCTGTGAACGCGACCAGATCGCCGCTATCGATTCCCGCCGAGCCACGTCGCTCATGGAATGCGATTGGAAGCGTGCCAGCGGTGGTATTGGCAAACCTTTCGATCACGTTAACTACCCTCTTCTCAGCAATGCCGAGCTGACGCTGCACGCCCTGCAAAATTCTGGCATTGGCTTGGTGCGCGATGAGCACATCAATATCGGCCACTGTCAGAGCAGTATCGACAAGCACCTCTTCGACCGACTCGGGCATTCGGCGCACTGCCTGACGAAACAATTCCAACCCATTCATCTGAGGCCAGTGCATCCGAGCCTCGAGCTGGGCAGCATCGATGTAGGGCTGGTGTGCGAATCCAGCCCCGACAACCTGAATCAGATCGAAGTGCGAGCCGTCGGAATGCAGTCGTGACGCTATGAAACCAACATCGTCGTCGTCATTTGGTTCCAGAACCATTGCGCCCGCTCCATCACCAAACAACACAGCCCAACCCCTTGCCTCGGTGGCAGCTGCCCGGTCGCTACTCGATACTTCACCTGTACCACCTCTTAGCCTCGCGAACCCGCTGTCGCCGTACGGCAGGTATCCGGTGTGCACTTCGGCGCCAACAACGACCGCCCTGCGCGCACGGCCGGTCGACAGATAGGCGTCGGCCAGGTCGAGCCCAAAAAGGAATCCTCCACACTGTTGCCTGATATCGAAAGCGGCTACGTGGCCAAGCCCGGCCTTGTCCTGAACTAGCGGAGCTGGGCCGGGGGCGAACTGGTCGGGGGTCATCGTCGCCATGACCAAGAGATCGATTTCATCGACCGTTGTGCCGGCATTAGACACCGCTGCCAACACCGCGTCGGTCGCTAGATCGGACGAACCGACGCCAGGGTCAGCCATATGACGTTGTCGCACACCGGTTCGTGAGACGATCCAATCATCGGTGGTGTCCATGATCTGTTCGAGATCATGGTTGGTGACCACCCGCGGCGGAATTGCGATGGCGCTACCGGCAATAATTGAACCCACATCCAATCTTGGCACGCCTGCTCCTTTGGCAGCCTGTCAAGGCCCAGATCTGGATGGTTCCACGTCACTGGCAGGCCGTACCTGACGACGCTAAGCGCAGCTTTGGGGGCTTCTTGTGAGTCTTCCCGTGAACTGCGGGGTTGGGCTTAGGGTCCCCAAGGGGCAGGAGCCCGCTGGAATCGGTGTTTACTTCCCCGCCGATCCGTTCTGTGGTACACCGCCACTGCCTCGACTGGCACTTCAACCAAGCCATGGTCACCTACGCGTCAATCCGGATTCGCTAGGCGAGACGGCGGCTCGCGCATGATTGACCGTTCGCAGCTTGCAATATTGACATGACGAACATCATATGAAACACTCGTGATTGAGAGGATTCTCGTGATTGAGAGGATTCTCGTGATGAGTTCGCCGAAAGCAGTGCAGATTCACTCTACGGTTGAAGACCTAGTTGGCGTAGCTCTGCCAAGGTCAATTCAATGCCGATGAGAAACTTCAGACTTCTCTGCTTGGTTATGTCAGTGACCACGATTGGAATTGTCCTCCCTTTTACTACAGCGGACGCCTACCCGCAGGATCCCCGAGACTGCACTCGGACCAGCATTCGGTTCCAATTCAGCAACGATGAAGAGACGTGGTCAGCCTTCGAAAAGGCTCGATTTGTCGAGGCTGTCGAACGGCTGGAAACTGACGCAAAAGATCACAATGGCTCTTCATATATCCAGATCGGCGAAGTTCCAGTCTCGTTTTCTCACGATGTCACCTTGACTGTGAAGCTCAAGGACGTACCTATCACACAATTGGGCCACGCTGACTCTGCCCTTCCCTTTGGTCAAGGCTGCAATGACATTTGGCTCAACTCCAACATACAACCCGCCCAGAGTACGGCTAAAAGAAACACTTTCTGGAAGGTCGCTCGTCACGAGACTTTCCACATCGCCGGGGGCCATCACGCTGGGCAGGGTGACTCACGAGATGGTGATAGTCCACCCACAATGGTGACCTGCAGAGCTCTTGGTTCACATTACGCTTTGAACACGCTCTCTTCTGATGACGAAGCGTATTTGGCGTGGTTACACAACAGTTTATCGGATCGCCAAATCCATCCTAATCTTGGATTTGAACAAGGCAAGCGCGATTGGAAAACTAAGAACGGTAGTCTAATAGTCGCGAACAGTTCGAGCATCGCCGAAAATGGCGCGAAATATGGTTCATTCTTCGCATCAAAGACACGATTTACCTCTTACATACGAAAGAAGGTTCGAGTCTGGACTGGCGACGATAACGAAGAGTATCAATCATACGGAAATGTGAGCAAGGCAACAGCTGGGACTACCGCCAGCGCTATGACGAGACTCTATCGACGAAGAATGATTGAGGGCGCTGCGAACGGTTGCTCATACGAGGACGGGATTGTCAATCCAAACCATGTGACATTTGGCGGGTGGGTGCTGGCTAGTTCGTCTGGAATGGATACGTCAATTGCCAGCGGGAACCAGATGCAGCTGTTAGCCGGTGGTTGGGAAAACCCGCCTACCGAAGATGGTTATGTCTTCGAAATTAGGGCGTACGGTCGGGCAAAGATCGGGAGTTCTACAACAGGACTAAGATGGGACGATCTAACAGGAGTCGGAACATGAGAATTCTACTCTGCATACCTCGACGGCACCGAATACGATTTGGGTTGCTCGTGATCCTTGCTGGACTCATCGCGGCCAGTTGTAGCAATACTCAACAACTCACGACATCTGCTGCTTCTGGCGAATCAACCGTTTTCCCGTCGGTAGATTTGCCTACTGCATTCACTGATTGCGCGGACGGCGATATTGGGGAGGATTCGATATTTGGTGAATCCGTTCTCCTTTTCGCCGAGGAATGGTTGAAGGTAGTCGACATCCTTGACGCTGACCGCGAATCTCAGAATGGCAGTCACCCGGCCGTTATATTGGGAAGCGACGGCACAAAGACCACGGTTCGCGCTTTTGCTGAGATATGGCCGGGAGTCGATTGGGCTTTGGCCAACGGTGGCGACGTGTGGCTCGCCCTAAGCTCGACTACTGAAGCAAGCCAAAGGAGCAGAGAGCTTCTATTGGATGAAGGGTTGCCACTAGATAGAGCGTTGCAGTTGGTCGTCTATCCAATCGCTACCGCGGCAGATGGTACGGTATTTGTGCCGGGTGGCTGCGGGTTTACGACGGTCTATCAGCAGTTGGTAAATAGCCGAGGCGCCGAAGGCGCGATTGAATTGCTGCTTTCGATCCGAGGTCAAACCGGCGAAGCCCTTGCAGAGTTGCTGCGCCCGCCCACACCCGAGCCTCTCGACACTCCGGTACTGCTACATCCGGGCGACGTTTCAGACAAGTTACTCGACAGACTTCAGTCGACGCTGTTTCACTTCTCACTGAGCCAACCGCTCGAGCCCGGGAGCACGATCTGTACCAAGGTGCCTGCGGGGTGGAACGATTGCTTCCAGGCTAGAGATGCCCTCGTCGGTCTACCTATGGACGGCTATCTTGACGATTCTGGTGAGGTCGAGGTTTGGCAATTCAACGAAGATGCCGATCTAGCACGGCCTGTTAAGAAGTTGGGTGGGTTCACGATCGACGCATCGAATCGCAAGCCCGAAGAGGTCGCGGTCCGAGTCGTGATCGACATTGGAAAGGAATCCAACCAAGTCGTCGAAGTCACTAAAGTGATAGACCTCAAAGACTTGGAGGACGGCGACGGCTTCGAGGGGTGGCCGGGACTCTTCGATCCCACCGTCGGCCTACCCGAGCCCAGTGACAGCAATCGACCAGACGAGTAGACTTACCATGAGCTGCGCTTGACGGCTGCGAGCCTCGCTTCGGGATCATCTTGGCCGACAGTTAGGTATTGAGTCGTTCTCGACCAGTTGAGCGGGCGATCGCTCGTCGTTGTCACGGATGTCGGGGTTCGAGTCTGTTGAACGCGTTGGCATTGCGGGGACTGGGTCTTGGGGTGCGGGACTATCGAAGTTCTTGCCTGGATGTGGTGTCAGCGTTGTCGAGGTCGCTCGCCCGGATCGTCGGACTCGCTTGCTAACGTTTTGCTTACTCGCTTAATTCGTCTGCTACTACTCCTAGCTCTGCTGCTACTGCGAATGCTGAGCGGCGGGTGAGCAGCGGTAAGTCTTCGACGAGTAAGCCCATTTTGCGGGCGGCCTCTAAAACTTCAGAAACCGACAACTCAAGGACATCGCCCATTCTCGCTGCCGTCATCAACTCTTCGCCGTGACGGACCCTCATCTGTTGAATGACCCAGTCGAGCAATTGCAATAGTTCGGCCTCTGAATCGACGGGCCATCCAACAGCGGCCTGCTTAGGCTTAGCCAGACCCATCCAGTCGGATTGAACGAACGCCGCCAGCCGATGCCTCAGCGTACGAAGCGCCCGACGGTTATCGAACGGTTCGACCGTCGCCAAAAGATCGGTCCGAAACGTGATACCTGAGCCATCGATGTGCGCGACTGGAAGCGGTCTGTCACGACGGTCGACCGCCCAAGCGAGAACCATGGCTCCGTTAGCATCGTTCACCACGACACCACCCAGATCGCGGGCCGCAGCCAAGAGCGATTCTGCAAGATCGCGCTGATCCTCCTCCGCCTCGGCCATCCAAGGTGATTCGATGAAGGGTAAGCCCCGTTCGGTGAGATCTATTACCGGCTCCGAGGCAGGCCGATCACCTGCGATCGCACTCTCTATGTCATCGAGTTCTTCGTCGACTCGAGAAACCCGACTTATCTCGCCATCGGTACTGGTGGCCTCGCTTTCGAGCACCCATCGGCCAGAAACCTTGCGAGCAATAAAGTCATCAGCCTCAGCTGGGCCGAAGGAGCTGTCGACCACCAGCACACCGAGCTGTTCAATAGCAGTGACCAAGCGAAGCGCCCTGGCTACCAAGGTGCTGGCCAGACGAGGTCGCGACGGCGCATCGCTCACCTGTCCCGGAATCGTATCGGTCACCTGTTGATACTCGTGGTCGAAGTTAACCGGCCCCTGGTAGAGAGTCTGAAGCTCGCCTTGACGTTGCGCCAACGCGGCGAACCGTTCGGCTTCCGCTGGTGGAAACTCGACTACTAGTTCGACCGAGCGACGCAACGAGCGCGCTCCGAGCGCGACGTCATGGCGATAGGTGTCGAACCGCACTGTCCATTCATCGGGAACATCGACCCCATCAAACCACTTATGTCCGTGAAGCGAAGCCCGACTCTGTACTTCGATCCAGAACCCTCGATAGAGAGTGTCTCGCGCCAGCACCTTTTGGTCGATGACGAGCTGCGAAGTCTTGAGAAGCTCGCGCCGCATCTCGGGCGCATCGACGAATCGAGCAGAGCGGCGCTGCGCACATGCTCGCGTAAGGAATTCGGCCAGCCGAGGTTCAATATCGAGATCGAGATCGAGCGGATCGACAGGCTCGCAATCAATAGATGGGGTGCCGGAGCTATAGGGGTGAATCCCACATACCAACTCATAGAGCAGAACTCCTGCAGCAAAAAGGTCGGGGCCGACATCGGACCGATCCAGACCAGACTCGGGATCGGGATCGACGTAGGGGTGTTCGGGGGGCGGCAAATCATCGAAGTCGAGACGTACCAACGGGTCGACAAGCGTGACTCCTCCGGCGACTCGAACGATGCTTGAGGGCTTTATGTCGCCATGGACAAATCCGACCGACCTCAGCTGGCGCAGGCGCGAACGCTCTTCGGGTCTGAGAAGACCAGCGGTCGCCCACCCGTCTAGCTCCTGAATCGCTCGAACATCGGGGTGCATTTCAGCGAAGACCTGCAACAAAGAATCGACCATTGCAATCGCCTCGGCTGGCACCAACGGGTCGCCCGAACTAGTGATCTCTGAAAGAGCCGAGCCTTGAATGAAGTCGCTGATCATCCAGGTGCGGTTGTCGCCGTCGGTTACAACCTCGGGGGCCGACACCATTGAATCGACTGGAGTTCGTCGAGCGATCCGATTGAGCGAAGACGGCGGAATCGCGGAATCGAAGACCTTTCCGACTTTAATGTCGCCGGTTACACCGTCGAGTAGCCGAAAGCTCGCCCACGCTGGCCCGATTCCCAAACGCTGAACCACCGTGTATCTGCCGTTGATGAGATAGTCGGCGTCGACTTGGGGAACGCCCGCTAGGTCGATTCGCTGTCGTTGCGCAGTGATTAGCTCTTCGATCACATCGAGCAGGGGATCCATTGAACTAAGCCGGTCGACCGGGTTCGGTTCGAGCATCGACGGCAACAGTTCGGCGAGTGCGGCCGGGCAGTTGGTGAGGGTTTGGCTACCGTCGTTGACGAAGTCAGTGTCGCCAGAAAAGAGAAAGTGCACGATGGCGGCGATACCGAAAATATCTGCAGCTGGCCCCGGTGCTACGTCGGGTTCGCTTAGCTCGGGCGCTAGAAACGCTGGATCGATGTAGCGTCCGACCCCATGTAGGAGCGGAGCGGGGTCGACTCCCTTTTGGGGTTGAGCAGTGCGCGGCGTGGAAATACCCGGAGCTGGGCCGGTAATACTGGCCGCCCCCGCAGGCGAAATCGATACGTATTCAGGAGCGATCCGCCCATGGACTACGCCTTCGGTGTGACAATCAGCGATAGCTTCGCCACAGTCACGAATCCAACCGAGAACCATGCTCTCGCTGGCATCAAAGCCCTGCTGTAGAAGCGCTCGCAGGGTTCGCCCCTCGGGCTCGGCGAAGACTGTGCATGCACCGAGCTGATCGTCGCCGAACAGGTCGATAATTGCTGGCAAACCCGGGTGACCGGCCAGTTCTGCCCACTGCTCGTGAATAGAGCTCAGCTCGCGAAGCTCAGGTCCCCTATCGGCCCGAAGCAGCCGCATTGGTCCGCCTTGGGTGGAAGTCGAGGTGACGCGGAACAGGTCGTGCCACTCCGAGGATTCGAGATGCTCGACGACTCGGTAAGGTCCGACCACGGTCGAGTCGGTTGAGGTAAAGCCTAAGCGAGACAACGTGAGCAGGGTTTGGGATCCGGCCAACCCGTCGCGGCTGCCCTTGACGGGGAGCGACTCAGGTGACGAGACGAGACTGGCTAGTCCTTTTACACCCGTGATCCCAGCTTGAGCGTCGGGGGTCACGTTCAGGCTCGCCGGCTTCTGCGTGAGCACCGTGACCGGCTCGAACCAAACCGACGCGAGCCGCTGGTCGCGCCCTGTCAGGTACTCCCTCAATACGGTTCGTTTGTGTTCGATGAGCGCTTGAGGTGCCCAGCGAGCAATACCATCGATCGACCACTGGAAGTGATCGCCGACCACGTTTCCGGTCCAGTCGTATAGCTCGACGACATACACCGCGTGGGGCGCGAGAACAACTAGATCAAAGTGCCAGCGCCGACCATGAACATCGTTTATCGAGAGATCTGGCAGAACGGTCATCGAGTCGGGCAGGCTGGTCTGTAACGCCTGGGCCACCCCTCTGGCGCGCGACCCGGCAATACCGTCGCCGAAGCTCTTTATTTCTGCCACAGCGCAACGCTAGGCAGTGGGAAGCCTCAGGTGGTGGTTCCCCCTGTGCTTTCAGTGCGATTCGGAGGCTCCGGCCAGCTCGCTATTGCAATCCGGGGCAGCTGACGGCTGCGCCAGTCGTAATCCAGAAGCTAAGTGCAGCCTGCAGCGCAGGATTGTCACCCTTAGATTCCGAGTTGGCCAGCCGCAAAGCGTTGCTCAGCGACGCGGCGCCGCACGCTTGGTCGAGCAGAGCCCGAAGTTCAGCTTCACTTTGTTCGAACAGTACCGGATGAGCATCGCGGGCGACCGCGAGTGTGGCGACGACCGGATCGACAACCACGGGAGGCAACGGGGGCGTCGGGGTCACTACCGGTTCAGGCTTCGGGGCGAGAGTGGTCGGCGCTGGCACAACCGGAATTGTTGGAAGATCGATGCCACTAAGATCGATGGCTGGTCCTGGGTCCGCAGCCTCGACAACCGTTATGGCTGGTTCGATGGTCGGAGGAATCGTCGCTAACTCAGCCGTCGTGGGAATCAACGGTGCTGGCTGGCCGGCAACCTCTTCGCTACTAGAAACTGCTGAGGCAGCTGTCACGACCTCTAGGTCGGTAGCGTCGTCGGACATGCCCGAGGCGATAACTGTTGCGCCCCCAAGAACCGCCACGACCGCTACAGCAAGCGTGAATAGCCGTCGAGTAGCAGTGCTTCTTGGCGAGGACGTGCTCGTCGTCTCTAGCACGACGGCCGAGTCCGGTTGAACAGGCTTCGCGCTATCGGAGATCCAGGCGCTTGTCGAACGTTCAGCCCATCCAGAGGGTTTGATATCGGGCTTGACCCACAAGTCGGGACTACTCCAAAGCCCATCATCGTCGGACAACGTGCGACCTAGAGGCGGCGCTTCTTCACGGCCCGACCATTCGCCTGGTCGGCCGTCCGAAGTGTCAAATGACTCCTTCATTACAGCTACGTTGATACACCCTGACGCGCTCGCGGCAAAGTCAACGACGTACCATTTTCACCCGATCGTTGTTCATTTCGCCCAAACCACCCGGACACTCGCCCAAATCTCCGACGAACGACCCCCTCTAGCGGTATTGCGATCACAATTATCGCTCCCGCCACAATCCCGTCGAGCCAGTAATGGTTACCGGTCACGACCACTACGAGCATGGTGGCGACAGCGTGAGCAATCGCCAGCCACCGCCAACCGCTTCGGCTCGCTCGCCACCCGTACCAGCCTACGAGGATGGCCCAGCCAACATGAATCGATGGCATTGCTTGAAGCTGTCCCGCCGTGCGATAGCCGAGGGCGCTGTAAACCGACTGCCCGTACAGTTCGGGAGTGTCGATAACGCCGAATGACTCGACGAATCGTGGTGGTGCGACAGCGATGAGCTGGATGAGTAACGAAGCAGCGGTTGTGCCAGCCAACACGTTTCGAAGCCCGCTGTAGTGCTCGCGATGCCTAATCCATATCCAGATGAGGGTGCCGACCATCACCGGAACATGCATGACCGCATAATAGATATTGTTGGCCTGCACCAGCCAAGAATGTGGCAGCACCGCTTTCTGTAGAGCGGCTTCGTTTGGCAACAGGAGAGTCCGTTGCCAATCCCACAACAGTTCGGCTCTGCCGTTGGCACCCTCGACGTCGTAGACCGATAGCCGACCAGCGATGATCCAGATTGCGTACAGCACCAGCACCACTGCCGCCTCGCGAGCGAACGACGCTGCGAAGCGCTGCCTAGGAGAAGTTGCTCGCGTCGCCACAACTCCGAATGCGAAGAGAGCTGCCGCGCCATACAGCGCTAGATCCCACGGCAACCACATTAGAAATCGGCGACCATTTTCCACTGCTCGCCATCGGCACTCGCCGCCAACGCGTCGAGAACCGCCATATTGGCAACAGTATCGGTGAGCGGAATCGGCGCGGGTGAGCCGGCGAAGACCGCCGCGGCAAATGCATCGGCCTGAAGCCCGTACTGGTCACAGGTTTCGAAAGTCAGCTTTTTGGACCCATGCGGGGTGTGAAGCCAAGCCACACTCGGGTGATCGTTGGGCGCATTTACCGGAATC
>CBERPN010000102.1:0-13555 GCA_965524675.1 uncultured bacterium | reverse complement strand
GGATTCGCCGCACGACTCGCCGTGGCCGATCGGTAGCGGGTCGCCCCGGTTTCAGATTTGATGACCTCGCGGCGAGGAATCTTCCGAACTCGTGTCAGCGTTGGCTGTTGGGGCCGCCAGATCTGACACCAGTTCGGGATGGCGGCCGGGTTCGAAGCCAGTTCGGCGCAGGTTGGAACGATCGTTTCCGGCTAGCCACGAAAGGACGGCCGTTTGCGAGAAGCGCCAGCTATCTCCAATTCGTCGCGCTGGGAAGTCACCATCGTCGATTCGGGCCAGAACATCGTCGCTGCCCACTCTCAAAAGATCGGCTACCTCGTCGAGGCTCAAGATCTCGAAGGCATCATTCGCCGATTGTGCTAATACGGGATGGGGAGAGCCGCTAGCAGCCAAGAGTTCGGTGACGAGATCCTGTTTCGACCGACCAGAGTTGTGGGCTTGAACATCCAAACGCTCGGCCAACGCTGTAGGCACGCGCACGAACAACGCGGTCTTATCAGTGGTCATCCCGCTAAGATAGCAGATGCTAGCATTTGCTATCAATGGCTCGCGGTTCTACTTTGACAGGATGCCGCGACCGATCAGATTTGGATACCAGCTAACCCGCCAACAAGAAAACGACCCGATCGCAGCCGCGAAACGAGCCGAACAGATCGGATTCAATACCTTCCTAGTTTCGGATCACTTTGGCTCCGGCCGTGCGCCAATGCCAACGCTCGCTGCGGTAGCAGCGGCCACCAGTTCGATTCGCCTTGGAACGTTTGTGCTCAACACCGATATGCGCAATCCGGTTCAGCTGGCATGGGAAGCGGCCACGATCGACCATCTGTCAGGCGGCCGATTCGAACTTGGTCTCGGTGCTGGCCATACGCCGCAGGAGTACGGAGCCACCGGAATCGAGTTTCGGGTACCCGCCGACCGCAAGGCCGACCTCGCAGAACAAGTCGAAATCATTCGACGGCTGCTCGCTGGCGACTCCGTCACCCACAATGGCACACACCACCGGTTGTCAGAGGCTGAGATCGACAGGTCGCTGCAAGAACGGCTTCCGATTCTGGTCGGAGGGAATGGAAACGCGTTGCTCAGCCACGCTGGCGCCCACGCCGACATCGTTGGTCTGCAAGGTTTGGGTCGCACCCTTGAAGATGGTCACCGACACGATGTGAAGTGGAGCGCTGAATGGCTCGACACCCAACTCGAGCAGATTCGATCAGGTGCCGCCGAGCGCTTCGCCGAGATCGAATTGAACGCGCTAGTGCAACATGTCGAAGTAACAGACGACGCTGCCGGAGCCATTGAAGCATTCTGTGAGCGGGTGGGCACAGTAGTTGCCGCCGACGTAGCAACCACTCCCTATGTTCTGATCGGGACCGTAGAGGAAATAGTCGAGAAGATCACGACATGTCGCGACCGCTGGGGAATTAGTTACTTCGCCGCCCGAGAGTTAGATGACTTCGCTCCGATAATCGAGGCTTTTCGCTGAGCGTTACGACTTCAATCTCAGGGACTCTCCTCACCTAGCACCCCTATTCAGGTTCGAGTGCGATGACGCAATCGAGGTTCCACCGGTCCCAACCGATTTCGTCGGGTCGTCGGTGGAAAAACTTGAAACCCGGCAAGTCGGCGGGTGAGTGACGGGAACCAGGAAACCAGTCCTCGTACAGGTAGTCCCATGCCTGAGCGATTCTATCGAGCCCCCCGCAACAGCGAACCGCCACCGCTGTCATAGCTGGCAACTCAGACAGGCTAACCAACCCGTCGGGCTCGACATCGGTCGGAATCGTGATGGCAAAATCGTAATGCAAGCGGTCGACCGGGGTTGTCTCGTAGTTGTCCCAGCTCATTCCAATGAGTCTTTCGGCTGCGGTATCAACGCCTTGCTCGACGGCCCAACGCATCAGAGAGTCGTACTCCGCGGTGAGATCATCCACCCCGAACAGGCCCTTGGCGCGCACGTACGCGAGTCGCATCGGCTCTTGATAAATGATGCGCGCCATCGGCTGTAGTTGAACCCGGCCGTCGCTTTGCTCCCACCCAGCAGGCACAACTTTTGTCTCATCGAGCGCCAGCCGGGTGGTGCGATCCCAACTCGACGGCGATACGCCATAAAGCTTTCGAAAGGATCGTGAGAACTCGGACAGGCTGGCAAATCCAAGATCGGCGGCGATCGAACTGAGCGAGCGGTTTGGCGACGCCATCATCAAATGAGCGGAGCGTTCGAGGCGGGCCCGCCGCACGAACGAGGCCGGAGACTCCCCCACCACCGCCGCAAAGATTCGGTGAAAATGAAAGGGCGAAGAGTTAGCTAGTCGAGCAAGGTCGGCAAGTTTAAGTTCATCGTCGAGGTTCGAACGGACATGATCGACCACCCGATTAACTCGGGCTCGCCATTCGGGCGACACCGCTTGATCTATGTGGAAGGTCATCGGGCAAGACAGTCTATTTGGTGAGCAAACCCGTCGCAGTGGCAACTGGATATGGCAAGAATAGCCAAACCGACTCCAGGCCAACTGGCTACGGTTTTTGACTCGACCGAGAACTCAAAGGACAGATCATGAAGCCAGCCATCCCCTATATCGCCTTCCCCGGAACATGCAAAGAAGCGATGCTGCACTACCAACGAGTTTTCGGCGGAGAAATCACGACTATGCAAACAATGGGGGACTCCGGCATGGGCTTTCCCGATGAGATGAATGCGATGATCTTTAACTCCGAACTCGTCGCCGGTGATCTCGTCCTAAAGGCATCCGACAATCCGTCGGGGGCCGACGTTGGATCGAGCATCTCAGTCTTCGTGACCTTTGCTGACCAAGAGAGCCAGACCAGGACGTTCGCCGAGTTGTCGGACGGCGGCGAAGTGATCTTTCCCATCACCGACAACTTCGGCATGTGCAGCGACCGGTTCGGCGTGCAATGGATGCTCGTTTACCAAGGTTGAACCCAGGAAGCAATTCGAATGTCAGACCACCCCGGTAGTTTCGACCCTGGCTTCGCCCTCAAATTGCTTGTGAGACTTGAGGATTCTGTCGGCGGTCTGCGCTCCGAGTTCGCGAACCTCCGCTCCGAAGTCAAGATCGGCTCCGCGAACCTCCGCTCGGAGATGTTTCTGATGGAGCGAGCACTCAATCCGCAAGCTCGCACTGGCATGGCCCTTACGGTCGGCTCCACACTGAGCACCTGGGGCCTAATAATCACGCTTTCGGGAGTCTTCGGCTAACAACACCCGCTTCACCCAATCTCGGGTTGGTCGTCCCTAGGTGCGATAGCGGGGTCGTCCTCTAGACGGATGCGGCGCGATCCAATACCCCGTACGGTTGGGACCATGATGAGCCTGTGGCGCAAGTTCGTGTCGTGGATTGAGCGATACCCGAACTTCGCTGACATTGTGCTGATGCTGGCGATTCTCGCCCTGGTCGTCGTCACCGCGGCCGACACCCTGGCACAAAACAGCGAGCGGCCGTTCAACACGATGGGCTGGATACTTGCAATCACTGGCGCACTGCCCGTTGCCACGCGCCGAATCCGACCAGCGGCATCGTTAGGTCTTGCTTCGGCCGCGACCTTCGCATTCTGGATCGCCGATTTTCCGAGCGACTCAGCTGTCGGGCTTTCGCTAATCGTTTTGGCATACTCGGCAGCGGCCCACATCACATCCGACCAAGTCGTTCGTCGCGTCGGGTTTGCCTTTGGCTTCGCGTTGGTTGGGGTGACCGTCGCTGGCGTGCTGTGGGATGGCGACGACCTCAGCGCTGCGAATGCCCTGGGCATCTTCTTGTCGGTCGGCGCGGCATGGGTACTCGGCGACAACGCTCGCACCCACCGTTCCTACGTTGCCGAAGTAGAACAACGCTCGCAGCGCGCTGAAGCACAGCACAACGCTGAGACTGCACGGGCAATCGCTCACGAACGAACGGTGATCGCTCGCGAACTTCACGACATAGTCGCCCATGGCCTAAGCGTGATGGTTCTTCAGGCTGCTGGCGCCCGCCGAGTTCTCGGCAAAGACCCTAAACAGGCGAGTATCGCTTTAGCTGCGGTGGAGGAAGCTGGCCGTACCTCGCTCACCGAAATGCGACGTCTGCTGGGTGTCCTACGGCGAGGTGACGGCAACGATACCGAGTTCGGTCCTCAGCCCAACCTGCACGACCTTCGCCAACTCGTCGAGCAGGTCAAGAGCGCCGGGTTACCAGTAGATGTCCATGTTCGGGGCAAGGTTCGTAGCCTGCCCGCTGGTATCGAGCTATCCACCTATCGCATCGTTCAAGAATCGCTCACCAATGCGATCAAGCACGCTGGCGTCGCCAAGGCGCAGGTGGTTCTCGACTATGAACCAGACCTGTTCATGGTCGAGATAGCCGACGACGGTCGAGGCTCGGCGGCGGCTCCGTGGGCCGAATACGGCGGCCAGGGTCTGATTGGAATGCGTGAGCGTATCGAATCGATTGGTGGTGAGTTCTCGGCCGGGCCGCGCTCCGGTGGCGGCTACCGCGTTCGTGCCCAGATCCCCCTAAATGGAAGCGGCCTCCAATGATTCGGGTGTTGGTAGTAGACGATCAGGAACTAGTCCGATCTGGGTTTCGCATGATCCTTGAAGCCGAAGACGACATCGTCGTGGTGGCGGTTGCGAGCGATGGGCTGAAAGGCGTCGAGGCCTGCCGACTCGAAAAACCCGACGTTGTACTGATGGATGTCCGCATGCCCAACCTCGACGGTGTCGAAGCAACCCGTCAAATATGTGAACGCGGCCGAAGCGACGACCCTAGGGTCATCATCTTGACGACCTTTGATCTCGACGAATACGTGTACGCCGCCCTCAGCGCTGGTGCGTCGGGGTTCCTGCTGAAGGATGCCCCGCCGGACGATCTCGTCAACGCTGTGAGAGTGGTAGCGGCCGGTGATGCGTTGCTGGCGCCTTCGGTGACCCGACGCCTAATCGAAGACTATGCGTCCGGCAAGAAATCGATACCTACACCCAATCCGGCCATCGAGTCTCTAACAACCCGCGAGAACGAAGTCCTTCGCCTTATCGCCAAGGGCCTTTCAAACGCCGAGATCGCGTCGGAACTGTTCTTGGGTGAGACCACAGTCAAAACCCATGTGGGTCGCGTGCTCATGAAGCTGGCAGTTCGCGACCGAGTGCAAGCGGTTGTGGCTGCGTACGAGTGCGGCCTGGTTACACCAGGGTCCTAACCCTGAAAAACACGCACGGGGTCTGGTCTCTCCCCTCCAGATGAGACCAAACCCCGTTATGCGCAATCTGCAAAGTAGTGAACTTTCGCCCCAATGTGCGGTCAGCGTCACACAACCGCAACATTTGAGTGAGTCATCCTCACGAATGAGTAGTCAATCGTCATAGAAGAGGACGACGTATTGCCGTTATGGCCGTATCGTAGGAACCGCTTACCCCGGCTTTCCCTCGCTCTCCTGAGCATGGGTTAGCCAGCCTCGGGTGCCGACCACAGAAAAGAAAATGGCAGAAACGATGACCGACACAACTCTTGCAGCCCCACCAATCGCCGTAGCGGCGCAGGCGATTAACGCGAGCAAGATCTACGGCAAGGGCGACACCGAGGTTCGCGCTCTCGATGATGTCAGCGTCACCTTCGAGCAGAGCAAATTCAGCGCCATCATGGGGCCATCGGGTTCTGGTAAATCAACCCTGATGCACACCATGGCGGGGCTCGACACATTGACCTCGGGCCAAATGCTCATCGGCGATGTCGACCTCAGTTCACTCAACGACAAAAACCTCACCCTGTTGCGTCGCGAAAAAGTCGGCTTCATCTTTCAGGCATTCAACCTGATTCCGACACTGACCGCTATCGAAAACATCACCCTTCCGATGGACTTGGCCAAATCCAAATCCGACAAAGAGTGGGTCGACAATGTGGTGCGCACCGTCGGGCTTAGCGACCGCACCTCGCACCGTCCCGACGAACTCTCGGGCGGACAACAGCAACGCGTAGCGGTGGCACGAGCACTGGCCAGCAAGCCGGCGATCATCTTCGCCGACGAACCTACCGGCAACCTCGATTCCCGCACCGGCGGAGAAATCCTTGACTTCATGCGCTCAGCGGTTCGAGAACTCGGACAGACCATCGTGATGGTCACCCACGATGCTGTGGCCGCAAGCTACAGCGACCGTGTGATCTTTCTCGCCGACGGCAAGATCGTCGACGAAATGGCCAATCCAACAGCCGACTCGGTATTCGATCACCTGAAGTCGCTAGGCGACTGACCCGAGCCGAACCTAGTCACCCCAGTCCTACTCAGCGTCGCTACCTCAGCTCTTCTCACCCAAAGTTCAACTCCCCAAAGGCGGGAATCATGTTCAGACTCACACTCCGCTCGTTGCTCGGCAACAAAATCCGCTTCTTCCTCACCGCGCTGTCGGTGGTGCTCGGCGTAACATTCGTCGTTTCTGCCTTCGTTGTCACCGACGGGCTTCGCTCGACCTTTAACGACCTATCGAGCGACATCTTCGGGGCGCAAGACCTCACCGTTCAGCCTTCAAGCCCGTTCGGCGACAGCCAATCAGATCTAGTTCCGCTGCCAGAGTCAGTGCTCGACGACGTGCTCGCTCTGGATTCAGTCGACAACGCGTTGGGCAGCATGTTCGTCGATGGGACCTTTCCCATCGACGATGATGGCGAGGTTCCCGACAGTTTCGGGCCACCGCTTGCCGGAGTGAACTGGACGGGTAACACCGAACTCGACCAGTTCGTGCTGCTCAGCGGAGAGGCGCCCGTCGAACCAAACGAGTTCGTGATCGACCAAACCACCTTCGACGAGGGTGCGTTTACGATCGGGCAGCAATACTCGGTTATCTCCCAGGCGAGCGGAATCGAAGAGTTCACCCTTACTGGCACGATCCGGTTCGGGGTCGACGAAGACTCCTCGGTGGGTGCTCGCTTTACCGCCTTCGAGACCGAGACAGCCCAGCGCTTTTTGGGCCGCGAAGACTCCTATGACTCAATCGCTGTCTCGCTGGTGCCGGACGCAAGCATCGAGCGGGCTCAAGCCGAGATCGACGCGCTCCTTCCAGCTAACAGCGAGGTGGTAACGGGCGAAGAGTCTGAGGATGAGTTCAACGACCAGTTCGAAGGATTCATCGGCCCGTTCCGCACGATCTTGTTGACCTTCGCCTTCGTCGTGCTATTCGTCAGTGCTTTTCTTATCAACAACACTTTTAACATCATCGTCGGACAACGAATCCGTGAGCTCGGGCTGCTTCGGGCCATCGGAGCGGCCGGTCGTCAGGTGCGCATGACCGTTCTTGGCGAAGCAGTTCTCGTCGGACTGTTCTCGACGGCGGTTGGCCTTGGACTAGGGCTGCTCGGCGCCCGCGCCCTTATTGCGTTGCTCGAATCCCAAGGTGCTGAATTTCCCGATGGGCCGATGCCCCTCGAGCCCCGGACCATTATCTGGGCACTCGTTGTCGGTGTGCTTGTAACTACCTTGTCGGCATTTATTCCAGCTCGTAGGGCATCAACAATCTCACCGATGGAAGCGCTACGAGAGTCGTCCAATCTCAGCGAATCCAAGACTGGTCGACGCACGATTATCGGTGGCATTATCGCCGCTGCTGGTATTGCTGGCACACTATTCGGCCTGTTCGGGTCATTCGACTCGACCACTCCGCGTCTCATCGTGCTCGGCGTCGGCGCAGTCTTGGCCTTCATAGCGGTAGCGATCCTCAGCCCGCTAATCGTCGAACCGCTGGCAGGGGTGATCGGTGCACCAATGGCCAAGTTCTTCGGCGCACCTGGTCGACTGGCACGCAGTAACGCCATGCGTAGCCCCGAGCGGACTGCTGGAACTGCAGTCGCTCTTACCATTGGGCTCGCGCTCGTCTCGACCGTCACAATTATCGGCGCCTCATTAAAGGACACCGTGTCGGAATCTCTCTCGAACAGCGTCAACGCTGACTACGTGGTGACATCGTTCGGCGCTCTACCAAACGGGCTTCTCGAAGAGGTGGCTGCACTGCCCGAGATCTCTGCCACCTCTGGCTTCGGAGGGGGTGACGTTCTGCTAAACGGAGAAGCCGAAACGGTCAGCGCGATCGACTTCGCCACATTCGACTCGCTCATCGACGCCGAACTACTCGAAGGCAGCTTCATCGATGGCGGAGGCAGCGTAGCGCTCTTCGACGAAAAGGCTGAAGAGCTCGGTTTGGGCATAGGGGACTCGATGACACTTGGATTCAAGGACGGTCGCAGCGCCGACTTCACGGTCGGAGCAATCTTTGGTGACAACTCTTTCCTCGACTCAATAAATATCGACGACGCCGACTACCACGAATACTTCTCTGACCCGAGCGATTTCTTGTTCGTAGCGAAAGGCGCCGACGGTGTCTCCGCCGAACAGTCCCGGGCCGCGATCGACTCGGTGGTTGCGCAGTATCCGCAGCTAGACGTGCAAGATCAGGCTCAATACCTCGACGAAATCGAAGGCCAAATTGATCAGCTGCTGGCCATCATCAACGTGTTTCTCGGACTCGCTGTTCTGATTGCCCTCATCGGTATTATCAACACCCTCACCCTGTCGGTGTTCGAACGCACCCGCGAACTCGGGCTGTTGCGAGCGGTGGGCATGACCCGTCGCCAAACCCGACGCATGATCCGCTGGGAGTCGGTGATCGTGGCCGTCTTCGGTGGAATCCTCGGCATCGCGTTAGGTGTGCTGTTCGGCTACGCCATCAGCACCGCTATCCCGAGTGACGTTATCGCCAGCGTGAAATTTCCAATCGGTCAGCTGGTGTCGTTCATAGTCGTAGCGATAATCGCAGGCCTACTAGCAGCGATTCTGCCTGCACGCCGGGCTGCGCGACTAAACATCCTAGAAGCCATCGCCCAAAACTAACGGTGTCAGACACGTCCCTAATCAGACGTCCCTAATAGCTCCCACCCGCACAACATCTGCTGGGGAATCAGTGCACCCCCATTAGGCTTTGCCGGGTGTTCAAACTTACGCTGAAGAACATTTTGGGCAAGAAGCTGCGCTACCTGCTTACCACCATCGCTGTGGTGGTTGCGGTGTCGTTCGTGGTCGGCGTGTTCGTCCTTACCGATAGTCTTCGTGCCTCTTTCGACGCTCTCGCCGCCGACATCACGGGTGGCACCGACCTAGTGGTGCGCCATTCTGAGGTCACCGCGTTCTTGCCGTTATCGGTCCCGGACAAATCCATAGAAATCGTCAGATCCGTCGATGGGGTTGCATCCGCCGAGCCAGTAATTACAACCCTCAACAAGATCTCTCTGGTCAAGGACGACGGGGAGCTTGCAGTACCGGCCGTCAACCAGGCGCCCAGAATTGGGATCAACATGGGATCGGGCTCGCGCCTATCGAATCTGTTCGTCGTCGAAGGCCGACGCGCCGATGGCCCGAACGAGTTCGTCGCCGAAGTCAAGACAGCAGACACGAACGATCTTGTACTGGGGAACAGTTACACGATCATCGCGACGGAATCACGCGAGTTCGAGCTGGTTGGCTTGGCCTTCTTCGCTAGCCCGACCGAGAACAAAAGTCTCGGAGCGCTGCTTATCGGTTTCGATGACAGAACCGCCCAAGAGTTCTTTGGGCTCATCGGCCAGGCAACCCAAATCAACGTTGCGGTAAGCGATGGCGACGATCTGTTGGCTGTGCGCGAAGCCCTCTCTAACCAACTCGGCTCCGGCTTCACCGTGCTCACGAACGATGAGCAAACCAGCGAAACCCAAGAGCAGTTCGGAACCTTCATCGACATTTTCAACATCATTCTGCTGGTGTTTGCGGGCATCGCCGTAGGGGTGAGCGCCTTCATCATCAACAACACGTTCCAGATTGTGGTCGGTCAGCGTATTCGCGAACTGGGATTGCTGCGGGCTATCGGAGCGACCGGCAAGCAGGTTCGCCAGTCTGTAATGCTCGAGGCGGTCATCATCGGTGCTGTCTCGACACTCATCGGATTAGCGATAGGCGCCCTGCTCGGCATAGGCCTTCAAGGCCTGCTCAACGCCGTCGGATTTGGGATTCCATCTGGCCCAACCGAGCTGCGACCTCGCACGATTCTGCTCGCGGTTCTGATCGGCATGGGCGTAACCGTCTTGGCCGCAATCGGGCCCGCAAGAAAGGCGAGCAGCATCTCGCCAATGGCCGCTCTGCGAAGTGATGGCAACCTGGAAGGTACGTCGCTTCGCAGGCGGATTATCACCGGCGGACTGGTCACAGTAATTGGCCTCATATTTCTGGCCAACGGAATGCTCCGTGATCTCGGCACCGTCCCGTTAATGATCTTTCTCGGCCTTGGCGCCTTGGTGGTCTTCATCGGAGTAACACTTCTGAGCCCGACCTTCGCTAGGCCGGTGGCTCTAGGCCTGGGTCGCCCGGTGCAACAAGTTGGCGGAGTCGCAGGTCGGCTCGCCAAGGAAAACGCTGCGAGGAGTCCGCGGCGAACCGCTTCCACGGCCGCTGCCCTAATGATCGGCATCGCCTTTGTCACGATGGCCGCGATCGTCGGAGAATCGGTCAAGACCACTTTCGTCGAACTGCTCGACGACGCCGTACGAGCCGACTTCTTTATTCGCCCGGCGGGCAGCGATACCGATCCAACTGTCGAGGTCACCTCAGAAGTGCTCGCTGACCTCAAGGCTCGCCCAGAACTCGAGTCGGTCACCGGCTACCGGTTCCTTCGAGACGGCATGAGTGTTAACGATGATGGCAAGGATGTGTTCGGTATCGATTTCGCTATCGCTCCCGATCATCTCGACGGCAACGTCGTTTCGGGCAAGATGCTCGGTGCCGGGGTACACGATCTTGCGCTTCATGTAGACCCCGCATTTGACCTCGGTGTACAGGTTGGCGATTCAGTAGAAGCGGTGATGGCCGATGGCCTACCCGAAACCCTTACCGTGACTGCCATTTATGAGGACTCTGCGATCTACGGCAACTGGGTCATCAGCCTCGAACTCATGCAGGAGCACTCGCCACAGGACTTTATTGGCTTCATGACCGCCACGGTTCCCGAAGGCGACGATGCCCTCGAGCAAGCTCGAACCGCCATCGATGAGGTCGCCCAGAAGTACCCACAGATCGTGGCCGAAGATAGGGCCGAGTTTCAAGAATCGAACGAACGCAACCTGTCGTCGATCCTTGCAGTAATCAACGTCTTCTTGTTGCTCGCGCTCCTGATTGCGTTTCTAGGAATCGTTAACACTCTGGCCCTCTCGGTGTTCGAACGAACTCGTGAACTCGGATTGCTAAGAGCGGTGGGAATGACCCGACGACAGCTGCGCCGAATGGTCCGTTGGGAAGCCGTCATCGTCGCTGTATTCGGTGCGATCCTCGGTGCAGTACTCGGTTTGGTGTTCGGCTTTGCTGCCACGACAGCTATTCCTGACACCTTCGTGCGTAGCACGGCGGTTCCGGTCAAAAGCATCCTGACGTATGTCGTTGTCGCTGCACTTCTTGGAATCATCGCCGCCTTACTCCCGGCGTGGCGCGCCAGCCGACTAAACATTCTCGATGCGATCGCAGGCGACTAGTCATCAATGACTGAACCAGCGCCACAGAGGGTTCGGGCCAATCAGCATTATCATTGGCAGTGCCCGACAACCTGAGAGCTGATGCGCCGTGGATGAGAACCAGGATCCGTACTCTATGACTCCACCCCCTCCCGCTCCGGGGGGCCCCTCAGTTTCGGAGCCAGCACCTCAAGCTGCAACCACAGTCGCAGGCTGGTACCCAGCGCCGGGTGGCCAGCGATATTGGGATGGCGCCCAATGGACCGATCATGTTGCTCCGGCCGCTGGCCTGTCGGTACCCGAGACCAGCGTCGGTATCTCCAATGTCGAGGAACGGCAGATGGCGATGTTTGCTCATCTTGGCCAATTGCTGGGGCTGGTTACGGGAATCGGAGGGTTCGTCGCGCCTTTGATAATCATGCTCACAAAGGGCAAGGAGTCCAACTTCGTTCGGGCCGCCGCGGTCGAATCATTGAACTTTTGGATCACTGGACTCATTGCAGGAATCATCTCGTTCATCCTGATCCTCGCGCTAGTTGGGATCTTTCTTCTTCCAATAGTTGGCCTGGTCTGGTTGGGTCTGCCGATCTATGCCGGAATCAAAGCGAATGAGGGCGTCGATTATCGCTACCCCTTTAATCTGCGCCTCATTACGTAGGGAGCTGGGTCCTGAGCTACCTGGTACGCCCAACTCTTTGGTAGCGGGGCTGAATCCCGTAGGCTGTTGCACATGCTGATCGTCCTTTCACCTGCCAAGACGCTCGACTTTGAGTCGCCGCTGCCCACTCGCAAACACTCGTTGCCCGACATGGTCGACGAATCAAAGACCCTCGTCGGTGTGCTCGCTAAGAAGAGTCCGGACGAACTCGGATCTCTGATGAGTCTTTCGAGCAACCTGGCCGAACTCAACTTCGAACGGTTCCAAGACTGGTCGAGCAGTTTCGATACCAAGAATGCGAGGCCTGCCGTCCTGGCTTTTAAGGGCGATGTCTATATGGGTATGGACGTTGGCCGTTTCAGCGAACGCGACTTCAGCCACGCGCAGAAGACAATCCGTATTCTCTCAGGGCTTCACGGGGTGCTGCGCCCACTCGACCTAATGCAGCCGTACCGTCTCGAAATGGGCACCGATCTGATAAACCCTCGCGGCAAGAATCTCTACCAGTTCTGGGGCGACCGAGTAACCGACCGCCTCAATACCGATCTCTCCGCGCGCAGCTCCAAGCTGCTGGTGAACTTGGCATCGAAGGAGTACTTCGGAGTGGTTCAACCCGACCGCCTCGACGCTCGAATCGTTTCGCCGGTGTTCCTCGACGAGAAGAACGGCAACTACAAGATCATCAGCTTCTTCGCGAAAAAGGCACGCGGTTCTATGGCGTCTTGGCTCGTAATGAATCGAGCTAAGAGCGCCAAATCCATCACAGAGTTCGATGGCATGGGCTACCGCTACGACCCCGACCGCTCGACTTCCTCCGAGCCGACCTTCATCCGCTCGAACTCCTAGTCGTCTGGCCGGAAAGCCTTCGGTCGGGTCCGCGTTCGCTACGTGAGAAGTAGCCCGATCTGGCGAGTCTGAGCGACGAGCGCTCCGGTCGAATCCCACAGTTGCCCACTCTCGATCACCCGCCCTCCGGTCAGGTCGGTAGCTTCGAATCGACCTCGGATCCAGCCAGGCGCGGGTCGCCGACGGATGTGCACCGTCATCTCCACGGTTGGAACCCAACCGACGTATCCGAGGGTTCCGAACAGTGATGGCGGGAAGGCATCGGCGAACAGCAACAATGACAACGTGTCGGGCTCGCGACCATCGACAAACCGAATCCAGCCCGACACGACCGGCTCACCGGCCGCCCCGGCCTGAGCCTGACTCGGATGCAAGCGCACGTTGGTGCGGTCCATTATCGGAAGATCGACCCCCTGTTCAAGACCCGATCGTTCGACGCAGTCTTCGACCGGTGGAAGATCTGGCGGTGCAATGGTTACCAGCGGCTCGTCACTTGTGGAAAGGTCGGTGAACGCCGCGAGCACTTCGACCCGACCCTTGCCGTTTT
>CBERPN010000101.1:0-13563 GCA_965524675.1 uncultured bacterium | reverse complement strand
TAGGCGAGCCTTTCGAATCTTTCCCTTGTACTACGTGGTCCTCGCCGGCTACGTGGTCCTCGTGTTCTTCTTCGACAACTCGAAGTGGGGGGATTTCACACAGGCTCTGCCTTACTACACGTTCTACCTATCCGAGGTTCCGCTTCTCTTTGAGGAGATCGAAGCGCCGTTTAACCACTCTTGGTCTCTGGGAATCGAAGAGAAGTTCTATTTCGTTTGGCCCTTCCTAGCCTTCGTTGTTATGGCCAGAAAGGCCAGTCGACTAGCTATGGCCACCGGGTTGGGGCTGGCGCTACTTGCGGGTGGAATCGTATTCGCTGACTCGCTCGTCTTTGCCTTGTTCGAGCCATACGGACACATCCTGGTGGGAGCAGGGTTGGCATTCGCGTTGCACGACCGTATCTGGTTCGAGCGTTTGTCGTTTTTGCGCGACCCGGCCGTGTACTGGTTGATCGGATTGGCCTGCATCATTGTTGGGGTTACGGGATCTCGCTGGGCGTTCGAGATGCTCGCCCCATTAACCGCATTGTTCCTTGGCGCGATGGTTACCCAGCCCGATCATCCGATCAGCAAGATGCTCGGATGGCGACCATTGGTGTGGCTGGGCACTCTGTCGTACGCCGTCTATCTGATCCATCCGGCGGTTTTGGCGGTCGGTGAACGAATCTTTCCTTCGAGCAACGGCCGCCTCGACGATCTTGCAACCTTGGTGGTCGGCTACGCCGGATCGGTGGCGATCGCTGCTGGACTTCACTTAGCGGTCGAGAAGCCATTCATAAAGCTTGGCAAACGGTTCGATAGCTCGCGGCGCTCCGGCGTCGTGCCCGACCGCAAAGCGTCACTGGTCGGCGACGACGCCGAACCGTTCGAGGTCGAACAGCGTGAGTTGGTTTCGTCGGCCGCTCGGGTCGCGTCGGGGTACGACAGTGAACCGATCGTGTTGGCTTCTGCGGCGGGGGAGCTGACCGTTCCAGCGGGTTGGGGTCAATGGCAGGGCTTAGCTCCGCTGGCCGCTGCGGTGGCCACCACAACTGGGGGCACCTCCAGCCTCGAACGCGAGACACCCAACTGGGGCAGCGCCGACTGGGAGACTCAGGCGGCTTCGTTCGAACAGTTAGATCCCAAATTCCTCCCGCTGGTCGACGACCACTCCGACCGTTCCGGCAGCGCCAAGCAGGGCGACCATCTTGCTGAAGATCCACCCGATACCAGGCGGTCAAGACTCTGGATTCCGATCGTTCTCCTTGGGCTCTTGCTAGCGTTTGGCTTGTGGTTTGTGTTGCGCGGCAGTGGCGACCTAGCTGCCGACCGCAGCGCTGTTCTTGCTCCAGCGCTCATCGAGGGCGTGGCGGTCGACGGCAACAGCCTTGTCGGCCCGGATGGCCAGCCGATTCGCCTGGCCGGGGTCACTCAGGCGGGTAGCGAGTACGCATGTGTTCAGGGTTGGGGAATCTTCGACGGCGAGGCGTCGTCGATGTCGGCGGCCGCTATCTCGGGGTGGGGGTTCAATGCCGTGCGCTTGCCGCTCAACGAGCACTGTTGGTTGGGCTTTGATGGACTTGACCCCGCCTACTCGGGGGCGCTTTACCGAGATTCGATGCTCGATTATGTCGACATCTTGCGAGGCGAAGGTCTCGCCGTAGTTCTCTCACTTAGCTGGTCGGGTAGTGGACCAGTAGCCGCTGACGGCGCCGCGCCACTGCCCAACCTTGAGTATTCTGTTCCATTCTGGCGGTCGCTGTCTGAGAGTGTGGCCGAACGCGATGGCGTGCTCCTCGAACTGTACGCGTCGCCCGATATCGACGACTCCGATTGCAACCTGAAGGGTTGTGAGCGCGCCGGGGTCGGCTATGTCGGTTCGCAATCACTGGTCGACGCGATTCGAGCCGCGGGAGCGAGCAACCCGATCATCGTCTCTACCCCGTCGCCCGGGTCGAATGTGAACGATTTAGTTGCGAACTTGCCGACCGATCCACTCGATCAATTGATCGTTGGATTTCGAGCGAACGCCACGGTTGAGTGCTCGGACCCTTCGTGTTGGCAGAGTGCGGTCGACGCTCAACTCGAGGGTGTAGCGGTGATGGCAACCGGGGTAGGCGATCGCAGTTGCTCATCAGCCTTTATTGGTGAGGCGTTGCGAGCTGTCGCCGACCATGGCATCTCGTTCTTCGCTTCGACCTGGAATACTTGGGGGCCATGCCCAGGCGGTCCCTCGCTGATCGCCGACAGCCAGGGAACACCCACGAGCTACGGCGAGGCCGTAAAGTCTTTGCTTAACTAGCGCAAGGGGTGATCGGTCTCTCGTTCCGCTACGGGCGGGAGGTCTGCGACCTTGCGATTGACCCGCGCCGGATTGCCGAACGCAACGACGCCTGGCGGTATGTCTCGGCTCACAACCGAACCCGATCCAATGATGGAACCCGCACCGATTCGCACGTAGGGCAATAGTGTCACGCCAACACCAATCTGGGCGCCAGCTTCGATAATCGGTCCGGCCATGACCTCGGCCGAGTCGTCATCGCCCGGGTAAAGATCGTTAGCGATGCTGACCCCCGGCGCCAAGAAAGCGCCGTCTTCAATAATGGTGAACTGGGCCACGTAAATGTTTGTGTGAATCTTGAC
Organism: uncultured bacterium; assembly: GCA_965524675.1. GTDB lineage: Bacteria > Actinomycetota > Acidimicrobiia > Acidimicrobiales > SHLQ01 > CALLQB01. The sequence goes on along the minus strand of CBERPN010000101.1, from coordinate 10,941 downwards.
GTTGTCGCCAATCACACAGCCGTAGTCGATTACCGTGTTGCTCCAGATCGACACGTTGGCGCCGATGGTGCATTCCTCACGGACGATGACGTTGTGTCCGGTTTGGAAATTGTCTCCGATGCTGCTGCCCTCGTAAAGGATCGTTCCGCTTCGCAAACGAGCATTGTCGCCCAGCTCAAGGGAGGGGACTTGCTTGCGTTCGCAGTGGTAATCGATAACGACGCCAGCGTCGAAGTTGTTGACGTTAGGGGCCGCGGGGGGAGCAGTCATGGCAGCGAGAGTACATGGACTTGGCACAATCGAAAAGATGATGAAGCGACTTTCGCACCATTGGACTGCCCGGCCGGGAGATCTGGGTACTTGTGGTGGGCGCCTACTTCGTCTAGGTTTCCGGATTGAATTACGGCTCGCCTCCCCCCAGGTAACACGTAACGAACTCGCTTGCGCTGCGCCGACGTCCTGGGGATGTTGAGCCCGACATGCCGGTTCTCGGATCTACCGATCTTCCGGCAGCAATGAGCCTCCCGAACAAGTTTGTACAGAATAATTGTCATGCCATTTGATGACATCTACTATCATCACGTAGTGTGTTCATCTATGTCACGTAAAGTGGTCGATGCAGCGTACGCATTGCTGACAACATCCCCCCCTAAAGCCGAAGGCGGTGCCTACAAATGGGCAACGTAGTCCTAGTCGTATTCAACCTGCTGCTCCTCGCGATGCTTGTGATGGCGTGGCAGCTTTGGCGCCAAGCGGTGCCGCGACGCGCCAAGATAACTCAAGTTGATGCGTCCGATTGGCCTACGGGTCCGCAGGTATCGGCCGAACTCCCCGTCGATACGATGGCGGTGGCCGCAGTGGTTGGCTCTGTAGAGCAGCCCGAGATGGCTTTTGCCGGAGATATCAATGCACCTTCGCCTTTGGTCGCCGATCTCGATTCGCCAGCTCAGCCACCCCTAGTTTCCGACAGCCTGGCCGCGCCGCCGTTCGACAGCGTCGCTGGCCGTATCACCGACGACGACTTGGCCCGCCTGCTCGGAAACGCACCCGCTGGATCGGTCGCGGCTCCTGCGCCGCCAGCGATCCCCGTTCAAGCGCCGAGTCCGATCATTGTCGCTCCTCCTGCTGCAGCAGATACGGGCGACGAGATTGCTAGCCAGGTCAGTTCGCTTCTCGAGGCGCCTCCTTCAACGCCTCGGGTCGGGAATTCTTCAAACGGTGTTCCTGACTCGGTGGGAACACCACCCGCGGTCGTGCCGGAACTGCGCGCCTCGGTCGATCCCCATGCAACCGACTTTCTCCGCCTGGATCTCACCGGTCGGAAACTGGCCGAGGTGCTGGCCACCGTGGCCGCTCGATTTGAAAAGATGGGTTATCGTGCCCAGCTCGATTCGGCTGGCGAAACTAGCTACTCGCGAGGAGCCCACGAGTCACTTCGGGTCAGCATTGTTCCGAGCGCAAGTGTGGCCGGCGTCAAGCCCGAGAATCCTGGCTCGGCGAAAATCTCAGTGGTTGGCGGACAACTGCAAGAGACCACTGAAGCAGTACTTTTTGAGTTGTTGAATCACGGATTTCAGTTGCGCGGGGCGGTCGCTGGCGAACTCGTACTGTCCAGCGAAGATGGCGCCTTGGCACGGGTCAACGTCAACCCCGCCGAATAGCTTCAGCTAGCTCCTCAAAACATCTAGAACTTCCCTAAGACCCACCCCCCAAAAAAAGAAAAGCTAAAGGTAAGAAACGTGCAGCAGCAGCCGGGCGACTCCAGCAACACATCTGCCTCTCGACTTCGTGTCGGGATTGTCGGATGCGGTTACTGGGGCTCAAAACACACTCGCGTTCTCAGCGGACGCTCCGATGTCGACGTTGTGTTAATCGACAAGGACCAGCGACGAATCGATGAACTGAGCGATGCCTTTACGGTCACCGCCTCCTTTAATGACTTTGAGGAAGCTCTCAGCCACATCGATGCTGTGGTGATAGCTACCCCTCCAACCGCCCATTACCCGCTGGGTAAAATGGCTCTCGAAAATGGCATTCACGCAATGGTTGAAAAGCCGTTGGCGACCAGCGTCGAGGAAGCTGCTGAGTTGACTCGCATTGCCGAGGCAAACAATCTGACGCTAATGGTGGGACACACTTTTGTGTTCAATCCGTCTGTTTGGAAGCTGCGTGAAATTGTCGAGGAATCGGGTTTCGGCGAGGTTCTCTACATCTACGGGTCGCGCTTGAATCTTGGGCTCTATCAGCCCGACGTCAACGTTGTCTGGGATCTAGCGCCTCACGACATCTCAATCCTCAACTACCTGCTGCGATCAGCACCCGCCACCGTTAGCGCATGGGGATCGAGCCACGCTGGCTCCGAGGAGCGCGAAGACGTGGCGTTCGTGCAACTCCAGTACGAAAACCCTAAGGTCACTGCAACCCTGCATGTGAGTTGGCTGGACCCTTGCAAAGTGCGCAAGACCACCGTTGTTGGTAAGCGCCGCATGGTCGTCTACGACGATGTGGCCGATGAGCCGATTCGGGTCTATGACAAAGCGGTCGAGGCGCCCGACATGCCAAACATGCACGACCGTCCAATGTCGTATCGTCACGGCGACGTTCTCGCGCCGTTCATCAAGGCAGACGAGCCTTTGTCGGTAGAACTCGGCCACTTCGTCGACTGCCTTCTCAGCGGAAATACGCCGATCGCCGACGGCCGTGCGGGCCTCGACGTTGTGCGAGTCCTGGTCGCCGCCGACAAGTCGATGGCTGCAGGTGGCATAGCGATCAACCTCGACGAGGTTGAGCTGGGCGAGCTCAACGATGGCCAACGCAAACTCGATGAAGCTGCTGAAGCCAAGGAGCTTACCGACGCAAAAGCCAAAGGACCGCGTGAAGCTTCAGCGGTGGCGGTGGCCGACGTGGCCTCTCCTACTCCGCTTGGCGCCAGTTTGTCCTTCGGCGCCAACCCGCCCGAAGAATTGCTGCTCTGCTCTCGTGGCGCAGAACTAGCTCCGATGATCGATGTCTTTTGTCGTCGTCTTATGGACTCTGGGTTCGAAATGCGCTGGACTCAGCGAAACGAGGTTGCGTTGGGTTCTAACTCCGGTGCGATCGCGTTGTTCGACCTGCAAAGCGACGGGCCGACTGGTGGCCAAGCGGTGCTGCGGCTCTTCGGATTTCCCTCTTACGATGCGCGTGCGATGCTCGCCGACTCGCTGAGCGCCGATGCCGAGTTGTTGGTGACCGAGTGGAACGAGCGCGAGATCGAACTGAGCGGCTTCGACGGTGTGCGGGTGACCCTCAGCCGCACCGAGGTGCCCGAGTCGAACCTAACCGTCGCCGACGCTGCGAGCGACCTGACAAACCCAAGTACAAGTGGCGTCGCCACATTCGAGAGGAACTAAACCCATCCATGGCTCCCCCCGCCACCCCCGAAATGACCGTACCCTTTCTCGACTTGGCGTCGATGCACGCCCCGATCGCGGCTGAATTTGACGAGGTATGGTCTCGTGTAACCGAAAAGAACGCCTTTATCGGCGGCCACTGGGTCGAAACCTTCGAAAAGGAATACGCGGCCTACATCGGCACTACCCATGCGATTGGTTGCGCAAACGGCACCGACGCACTGGAGTTGATTCTGCGCGGCCTCGAGATAGGCCCCGGCGACGAAGTAATTATCCCAGCCAATACCTTTATTGCAACCGCCGAGGCTGTCGTAGCTGCAGGGGCTTCCCCAGTGTTCGTCGACTGCGACCCCGAAACCCTGCTGATTACAGCCGAGTCGATCGAGGCAGCGGCAACGCCTAGGACAGCAGCGGTCATGGTGGTTCATCTCTATGGTCAGCCAGCAGCGCTGGACTCCATCAGCGAGGTTTGCGACAAACTTGCTATTGCACTGATTGAAGACGCGGCACAAGCTCACGGAGCCGAATGGGACGACAAGCGTGCTGGGTCTTGGGGTGTCGCCGCAGGATTCAGCTTCTACCCGGGCAAGAACCTAGGGGCCTTCGGTGACGGTGGAGCTATTACCACCAACGATGGTGCGCTCGACGAGCGAATCCGTTCGATTGCATTTCATGGACGATCGGTCACGTCGCGCTACCACCACGACAACATGGGCATGAACAGCCGCCTCGACGGTCTCCAGGCAGGGATACTGAGTGTGAAGCTACGACATCTCGATGGCTGGAACGTCGGCCGACAAGCCGCACGCGATCGCTACGAGGCGGGTCTGACGGCGCTACCCCTTGTGAAGGTCGATGAAAGGGCGAAGTCGGTACATCACCTGTGTGTTGTACAGTCCGGCGATCGCGAAGCGCTCATGTCTTTCCTAGCCGAGCGAGGCATCGGCACCGGAATCCACTACCCAGTTCCGTGTCATCTCAACAAGCCATTCAAACAGTGGGCTCCCGAAGTCACTCCGGTCGTATCGGAACAGTCGGCCCCACGAATCATGTCCCTTCCAATGTTTCCAGCACTAACCAACGAAATGATCGACTACACGATCGAGGCCATTCATGACTTCCACGCTTGACCGACCCTCAGGTTCACCATTCGAAGAAATCCCGATTGGCGGAACAAGTCTTGAGACTTTCGAATTTGAGAGCGCTGCGGGTGCCGACGTTAGGGGTCTTGAGCCGGTGTTTCGTTCTCGACCCTCTGGCAAGTTGCTCACAGCGGTAGCGTTGGTAGCGCTTACCATTGTCGGTCTGACGACCGAGGCGGCCTATCTGATCGCCGACATGCAGCCCGATGTATTCGCTGCGAAGTCTCAGATTCAGTATCAGGGAGTCACCTGGGTCGAGACCCAGTCAGTGGTAATCAACAGCCGCACTTTGCTGGAGCCGGTCGCGCTTAAAGAAGGCATCCCGATTGACCAGTTCGAAGGCAACTGGATCGCCGGTCAGAAACTTGGCACCGAGATTCTTGAGTTGCAATACAACAGCGAGGATGGCGATCAAGCTCTAGCCATTGTTGCTGCCATCACCAGCAGCTACTTAGCCGACTTCGAGGCTGAGGCTGAGGTGAGGCCTAAGGTGATAGTGGAGTATGAGGCGTTGGCTGACAGCCTCAGCGAACAGATCGCTGCGAAGTCTGCCGAAATCGCAGATCTCACCAAAGAGTTGAGAGGCAATGTTGCCTCGCCCGCGCTTACCGCAGCGCTTCAAGACCGAGCTGCGCTCAACGCTTCCTACCAGCAGGTACAGCTCCAGATCGCAGGGGCAAACGTGTTCATCCAGCAGGCCAATACCCCGGTGTTGGTAACTCAGCCGTTCTTACTTAAGGAACCGGTTGGTCCATTGCCTGCTCGGCGCGCCATATTCGGAGTTCTCGCTGGGCTAGCGCTCGCTGCAGCGTTCGTGTTCATTGCGTTGCGCATCGCTGCTGGCCGAGTCTAGGAATCCAGGAGAATCCTAGAATGGCCGTAGCTACCCTCCATAGAGCACCGCGTCCGCCGCTCGAGCATTCTCTGCCCGGTTCCGATGACGGTGTCCTCAAGGGGCGGCTGCGGACGAGTGGTCGCTCCCATGAACGACGCCTTATGGTGCTCGGGCTCTTCTTTGCCCTGATCACTGGAGCGTTGATCGGAATCGACGACAACCGAATACTCGGCCTCATCGTGGCAGTCTCGATAGTCGCTCTGGTATTTGAATACCCGCCGTTCGCGGCTTGGATCATGGTGGTCGGCACACCTTATGTGGTTGGCATTCCGCGGGACCTTTACTTGCCGACCCTGCGAATCAACGAGGTTTTCTTGTTGATCGTAATTTTCACGCTGGTAGCTCGCTGGGTCGTAAAGTCGCGCCAGTTCACCTTCAAGATAAATCGTTTTGAGGTGGCGACTCTCGGTTTCGTGTTCTTCGGTTCGGTAATGCCAATCGTGCTGACCTTTGGCCGGCTCCGGCCGCTCGAGATCGACGACATCTTCTATTCGATCACCTTGTGGAAATTCCTCGCCGTCTACACCATCGTCCGGATGGTGATTCGGACCCCTCAACAAGTACGCGAACTGCTGTGGATATCGCTACTCGCAGCCTGCGGAATTGCCGTAATGGCGGTTCTCGATTCACGCAATATCGGCAACTTTGCGTTCACCCTTGCCAACTACTTCCCGCCCGGACAAAACATCATCAACGACGGCCGCGGCGCTGCCACCATCGGAAACGCGATCGGGCTCGGCGGGTACATGGCGGTGCACGCGTTTATCGCTTTCGCCATGTTGCTTAAGGGCGAACGGCCGCGGCTGCTGCTATATCTCGTGACCTTCTCGATGGTGGTCGGCACGATCGGGTCGGGTCAGACCAGTGGTTTGATAGCGCTTGTGGCTGGCTCGGTCGGCTTCGCAATCGTCACCAAGAGCATCCGAAAGATACTGCTGTACGGAGTGCCGATGATGCTCGTGGTGTCAGCGATGCTCTACCCGGTTATCGAAGCGAGGGTGGTAGGTCTCTCGAACGAAGGTGTCGTAACTTCCTACCAGCGTGAGGGGATCGAGTCTTTGCAAGGCAGGGATCAACCCTACGCGCTCTACGTGACAAACCCCGGTTCGAGTTGGGACGTCCGCCAGTTCAATTTGCGGACCCATTTCCTGCCGCGATTCGAGTCGCTGAACGACTGGTTGTGGGGCGTTAGCCCCCAAGCGCGAGTACCGCTGCCAGCGGTCGGCGGGAACACCGAGTTCATCTGGATTGAGAGCGGCCATCTTTGGTTGTTCTGGATCGGCGGACTGCCTTTCTTCATCGCCTTTATGGCATGGATGTTCTATGGCGGTCGGACTATGTGGGGACTGTCGAGAAAACTTGACGGGCCCGTGGGTGTGGCCGCGATCGCTGCCTTCTCTTCCTTCTGTGCGCTGTTCGCTGTGCAAACCTTTGATCCGCATATCACGCTTCGCGGGACGGCCGATATTTTCTGGCCGGTATTGGCGTTGGCTATGGTGGGATATGCCCATATCGAGTGGGCTCCTGAACAGGGGAGTAGAATCATTCCGGCGCAGGGTCGCCACGGGTATGGTCGCTTGCAGCGCGAGGACCCAGCGATCGCGAGTCGCCGCGCCGCTCTTCGCCGCCTAGAGCCATCGTTGTTCATGAAGTTCGCCAAACGGCTATTCGACATCGTTACGGCTGGCTTGGGGCTGATCTTGCTCAGTATCCCGCTGCTGATCGTGATGGCCGTCATTCGTCTTAGCTCGCGCGGACCAGCCATCTTTCGCCAGGAACGTGTCGGGCTTCACGAGAAGTCCTTTACCATCTACAAGCTTCGCACGATGACCCTCAACAATGACGACAGCGAACACCGAGAGTTTGTTACCGAACAATTGCTGAACCCCGACGCGACCGCCGATACCGAGGATGGCGCTTTCAAACTTCAGGACTCGCGGGTCACTAAGGTCGGCGGAATACTACGCCGGCTCAGCTTCGACGAACTACCCCAACTTTTCAACGTTCTCAAAGGCGACATGTCGCTCATCGGCCCTCGTCCGGCATTGGCGTGGGAGGTCGAACTGTTCGATGAACGACATCGAATGCGTTCACTCGTTAAGCCTGGATGCACTGGTTTGTGGCAGGTCTCGGGTCGGAACAAGCTGAGTTCTTTGCAGATGCTTGACCTAGATCTCGATTACGCCGGTCGGGTCTCAGTATTTCGCGATATTGGTATCCTTATCAAGACTCCTATGGTGCTGCTGCGCGGCGATGGAGCTAGGTGACCGCTAGATCTGGATGGTTGTGTGGCTGAGCTAATAGATTTACTCGGCGAGCCCGCCTGGGACTCAGCACTGTCGGGCCTTGATGGCGAGCTGTTTCAGTCGCGCCGCTGGCTCGGCGCCCTCAACAGCGCATTTGGTCTTGAGTTTGAGGCATCGATCGAGCGAAACGGAGCGGGTGCAATTGTTGGCGGAGTTCCGTTCTGTCGAATCGACGATATTCGAGGCTCGCGAATCGCGACGCTCCCCTTTAGCGACTTCGTGATCCCGATGGTCGAGGACGAGTCGCAGTGGCAAAAGCTTGTCGAGCCCATGCTTGACTATGGTTTGCCCGTTTCGGTGCAGACCGCTGCCGACTCAATCGTCGCGCTCGACCCCCGTTTTGAGCCCGCTGGGTCGACAGTGCGGCATTCGATAGCTCTCGACGATGACATCGATTCGCTCGTCGCACGATTTAGCCAACTACCGCGACGCTTTCTTCGCAAGGCCGATAAAGCCGGACTCAGGTTTGAGATGGCGACTGGGCGCGACGATCTGCGAGCATTCTATGACCTTCACCTTGGGGTACGAAAGTACAAGCACAAGCTGCTTTGTCAGCCCTATTCGTTATTTGAGGCCATCTGGGAGAACTTCATCGCTGATGGCTGCGGCGGGGTAATGCTGGGCTTCGACGGCGACCAGGCCGTCGGCGGTTGCCTTGTTCTTGAAGCGGGCGACACGCTCTATTACAAGTTCAGCGCTTCGCACCCCGATTACCGCCAGTTAGGAGTGAGTCATGCTGCGGTGGTCGAATCGATGAAGTATGGCCTTGCTCGCGGCCTCTCACATCTCGACCTCGGTCGTAGCGATATCGACCAGCCAGGCTTGATCGACTTCAAAAGACGCTTCGGAGCAACCGCTACCGAATTGGGCCGCTTTGTCTGGGCACCCGAACACTATTGCCCGCGAGCCGACGAATCAGGTGCTTTGCTGGGGCGATTGACCGAGCTATTTGTCGACTCACAAGTACCAGATGAAATGACCGAAAGGGCTGGCGACCTTCTCTACCGGTATTTCGCATGAGTCGAGTTACAACGCGGTTAAAGGTCTTGGCAAATCAGGTTCGGTCGGGGGATATCGCTGGAGCGCGTAGCGACGTAGCGCATTGGATGTCGTCGCAAACCGAGTCGGTGGGGTTTCGTCGCGACTACACAAAGACCTATGCCGCTCCGCCCGTTCCCGATGTCGAGCTAACCGCCGTCGCCCTCGATGCAACATTGGCCACGCGACTGTTCGACAGCAAAGGTCTCAAAGATCGCGACAAACAGTTTTTGGATCGGCGCCGGACATTGTGGGAAGAGGGCTTCGAGGGCGGCTACGTCGCCGTCGATCCACAGGGTGAACCGGCTTACCTCCAGTTCTTCATCCCCCACAGCCAAGCCGACAAGGTCAGGTCATATTGGGGTCCGCTCTTTCCTGACTTCGGACCCGAGACATTGATTGTCGAGGGGGCATGGATTCCGCCCGGGCATCGCAAGAAGAACGTGATGGGTAGCGGACTACATCTCGTCACCGAGTTAGCGAAGCAGCGAAGTCCCGATGTTGTTCGCTACGGGCTTTGTTATCCGGAGGCAGCCAACAAGGGCGCGGTTCTCGGAACTCGCTCGGGAGGGTACGATGTGGTCGAAAAGCGAACCGAGACGTGGAAATTCGGCCGTAGGAGTGTCAGTTTCGAGCCAGCCGGCGAGGCAAATTTTTCAGTATTCGACGGAAAACGCTCTGACAGTTGATTTGTCGGCCGTAGCCATTAACGACCTGTCTTGCTGCTACGCTCTAGCGCTCTGGGGCCGTTAGCTCAGTTGGCTAGAGCACCTGCATGACGCGCAGGGGGTCAGGGGTTCAAGTCCCTTACGGCCCACCAAATTGACCGCAGGTCAATCTAGCGGGCCGTAAACGGCCGCATTGTTTCCGCCTCCGGTGGCCGTTCCGGAGCCGGGGTCAAGTCTCTTCTTCTGTCAAGTTGCTGGACTTGGGAGACAAAGCCGGTCGCAGGCTCCGACGGGTTGGCGTGGGAGGGCTGGTCGGTGGCGTTGGCGGGTCCCGGACCGCCAACCCGAGATACTTGAAGGAAGAAGAGACTTGACCCCCTTTCTGGAAGCTATAGGCTGTGCGTGACATTCACATAGCGAAGGCGGAGATAGTGCTACTAGTTACACAGTACAAGTTCAAGGGTGATCGATCACCCGAATCGACCAAAGCAATGCTGGCGGTATTTGCTGAGCGCGGTGCAGCGAGCGGCCAGGTGGCTCACTACGTGGCCGCCGACGGCGGCGGAGGCTTCATTATTAGCGAATCTGACTCGCTAGACGATGCCTACGAAAACGCTCTCCACTACCAGCAATGGATGGAGTTTCGGACCACGCCGATCCAGACGATCGACGAGGCTTTGCCAGCAATATCGAGAGTGTTCGGCTAGCTACATCAGGAACGCTTTGGCGTTCATTGTTACCTGGTGGTCGATCTGTCGTGCCCGGACCCGAATAGGAATTCGGGCACGATGGGTTTGATCGCCCGCAGGCGGTTACTGGTCCCGCTGCCGCAATAGCGTTAGCGAACTAGTACTACCGAACATGGGGCCATGCGAGCGATCTTGGTTGATGCTGAGCCCAGCAGTCCTTCGAAGCGGCCTAAGCCGTGAGTGCCTATGCACAAGATGTCACCACCATGAGTGGTGACAATTTCGAGGATCGTCCGGGCGGCACTCTCGCCCTCGACTCCCAAGATCGAGAAGTCGACGCTCAAGGTCTCGAGCTCGGCGGTTAGTTCTGAGGTGCGTGATGAGACCGTGTCGTCGACGTAGCGCTTGACCACGACGTCGTCGCCAACCCAGCGAATGGGCGGCGTATCGCTGGCTTGAGTTCGTCGAAACTCCGGGTCGACTTTCGCGTCTGTTGGTCCGGAGGAGTCGGCGGCAGCGCGGCGCATCGCGTTGAGCATCTCGCGAGGAACTTCGACAACCGTGAGCACCGTGACCTTGCCGTCGGCACCAGCCAAACTGGCCGCGATCTTGGCTGTCTTGGTTGCCTCAAGGCTGCCGTCGGTAGCGACAATCACATGCATTGTTTTTCTCATTCGTTTGGAGCGTTTTTCCGCTGTTGCAAGATAGCCCTTGATCCTAGAGCTTTCTGGAAGAAGCTGCTGCGGATGTTCTCCTCTCCTTGAGGATTGGAACACGAGTAGGTTCAATCGTGCCGGTTATTGGTAGATGCGGC
>CBERPN010000100.1:0-13678 GCA_965524675.1 uncultured bacterium | reverse complement strand
CTCTGCGAGTTGCTGAGTGGTAAGCAACAACTCCCGGGCAAATCACTCTCACCTATCCGCTAGGACCCTAAGAACCAGCAAGGCACACTCTCACCAGGTCAGCCCGCGGGGCGGTTCCGCAGAACCGTCTCTTGGTGGCATCCTCGAAGCACAGAATCAACACGTGCGAAGCTGCGCGATCCGTACAGGTACTTTGTCCTATTGCTAGAAACATGCTCTTTTCGGGAACCTGAGCCGGTTGAGCCACTTGGCGACTTCGATGACCTCCCCGAGCAGATCGCCCAGCGAGACGCTGAGGTAGCTGCACTGTCGGCAGGCTTTGAGGCGGCGGGTGTGACTACCCGTACCGTTGGCGAGTCGCCATGGCAGAGCGTGATATTCGACATCGATGACGACGCAGCCGTGCAGATTGTCGCAGATGTGCTAGCGGCGAGGGGTTAGAAACCCAAGGCTTAGGCTTGCAATTGCGCCGGCTAGCCAGAATTATTCTGACTAGTCGGCGCAGTTTGACTGCTTTTCGAAACGAGGGCATGTGAGTCAAGTCAATTCGGATCCAGGAACGGTACTCAAGGCGAAGAGATTTGGTTTGCCCTCGTTCCCCGACGTCATGGTTGGCCCTTTTGGCCACTTGGCGGACGAGCGAACCAGACTCGCCGGGCTTTCTTGGAATCACTTCGATGCTCGGCCGGTTGATGCCACCATCGGCGCCGAACTCAGCGGAATCGATCTTACGGCTGGCGTAAGCGACGCTGCGCTAGCGGAGTTACGCGACGCACTTCACGCCTACAAGGTCATCTTTTTTCGCGATCAGCCACTAACCGCAGAACAGCACGTTGCGTTGGCGAGTCGTTTTGGCGAGCTTGAGGTTCACCCCTTCTTTCCATCGAATACCCGCGAACCAGCCCTGGTACGGTTCGAAAAGGGAGCCGATACCGGCGGCTATGAAAATGGTTGGCACCACGATGTCACCTGGCGTGAAATGCCCTCCGCCGCAGCGATGTTGCACGCCCTGCAAGTGCCCGCCACAGGAGGCGACACGCTGTTCTGCGACATGGCGGCGGCCTACGAGGGGCTGCCCGGCTCGGTCAAAACCCGCATCGACAATCTCGACGCAGTGCACGACTATGTGGCTTCGTTCGGCCAAACGGTCCCGGCGAATAAACAGCAAGAGATGCGCGAACTCTATCCTGAGGCCACCCACCCGGTGGTCGTTCGCCACGAGGCCACCGGTGCAAAGTTGCTGTACGTAAACCGGTTTTTCACGAGTCACATCGTCGGCATCAGCGACTCTGAAAGCCGCGACCTTATCGATTTGCTGGCTCGGCAGTCCGACACGCTCGAGTACCAATGCCGGTTCCGCTGGGAGAACGATTCGGTGGCGTTCTGGGACAACCGGGCGGTGCAGCACTATGCGGCAAGCGACTACTGGCCCTCGATCCGAATTATGGAGCGGGCGAGCATCGTTGGCGAAAGGCCAACCTGCTAGAACTCGACCCTAGGTGTTTCAGCTCATTTATATCGAAAACATACCCTCATTTCGTAAAATCGAAAGATTCTCCGAAGTTTTGCAATGGTGAGAGTGGTTTCTGACGAAAATTGCTTTCATAGTTGTCTCCTATGAGTACCTACCAGTCAGATATCGACTCCTTTAGTTCGTTGCGCGAAAGCCACGGTGGGGCATGGAGTGCAATCAGTGCCGAGTCGGCCACTCGCATGAAGCTGCAGAACCGGTTTCGCACCGGTCTCGACATCGCTCGTTATACCGCTGAGATCATGCGCCGCGACATTGCCGACTACGAGAACGACTCTTCGCGATACACCCAGAGCCTCGGCTGCTGGCATGGCTTCATAGGCCAACAAAAGATGATCTCGGTGAAGAAGCACCAGGGCAGCACCGACAAGGTCTACCTGTACCTGTCCGGCTGGATGGTGGCCGCCCTTCGTTCGCAGTTCGGGCCTCTGCCCGATCAGTCGATGCACGAAAAGACTTCCGTTTCTGCCCTGATTGAAGAGCTGTACACCTTCCTCAAACAGGCTGACGCCCGCGAGCTCAACCATATGTTCCGCGACCTCGACTCCGCTCGGGCGGCTGGCGACGTCGATGCCGAGGCAGCCGCGGTCGAAGCTATCGACAACTTCGAAACTCACGTCGTGCCGATCATCGCTGACATCGATGCCGGATTCGGAAACGAGGAGGCCACCTACCTGCTGGCGAAACAGATGATCGAAGCAGGCGCCTGCTGTATACAGATCGAAAACCAGGTGTCGGATGCAAAGCAGTGCGGGCACCAAGATGGCAAAGTCACCGTTCCTCACGAAGACTTTCTGGCAAAGATCAATGCTGTTCGTTACGCATTTCTAGAGCTTGGCGTTGACGACGGTGTAATCGTCGCCCGAACCGATTCACTCGGTGCTGGTCTCACTCAAAAGCTGCCGGTTGTAGGCACACCAGGTGACCTTGCCAGCAAGTACATGGCATTTCTCGACACGGAGGCTGTCGAGATCGCTGATGCTGACGAAGACGAGGTACTACTCAAACGAGATGGCGATCTGGTACGACCAACCCGCCTTCCCAATGGGCTCTATAAGTTCAAAGAGGGAAGTGGCGAAGACCGCTGCGTCCTCGACTGCATCACCAGCTTGCAGAACGGTGCCGACCTGTTGTGGATCGAGACCGAAAAACCCCACATCGGCCAAATCAAGGCAATGGTCGATCGCATCCGCGAGGCCGTACCCACCGCCAAGCTGGTGTACAACAATTCACCGTCGTTTAACTGGACCCTCAGTTTCCGTCAACAAGTCTTCGATGCTTGGCTGGAAGAGGGCAAAGACATGTCGAGCTATGACCGCGACGAGCTAATGAGCGCCAGCTACGACGGAACACCCTTGGCGGTTGAATCCGACGCCCTAGTCCAGTCGTTTCAGGCCGATTCTGCTGAACATGCTGGCATTTTCCATCATCTCATCACCTTGCCTACCTATCACACAGCGGCATTGTCCACCGACAATCTCGCCAAGGGATACTTCGGCAAAGAAGGCATGCTCGCCTACGTGGCAGGCGTGCAGCGCCAAGAGATTCGCCAAGGCATCGCCACCGTCAAACATCAGGACATGGCTGGCTCAAGCATCGGCGACGATCACAAGGAGTACTTCTCTGGTGATCAGGCCCTAAAGGCTGAAGGCGAAGACAACACCATGAACCAGTTCGGCTGACTAAGGGGCGTGGCCCCGGGCCCAACGGGCCGTCGCCGTATGGCGACGGCAACTCTTCGAGTTGCTGAGTGGCGAGCAATGGCTCGTCGACAGAGGACTCTCACCGATCGGAGCCGCCCTTAGCACTTCTATTTGCGCTGGAGTAGGTGGGTCTCGACACCGATCAGTTCGGCTACCGGTTCATCGTCAGAGTCGTGAAACACCACGTCACATATGACTCTGGTCGAACCGGCGTCGCGCATTGTCAGTGTCGCCGACAAGGGCCCGGGAACCGGCGGGCTGACGATTCGTATCTCACCAATAGCCGTTGGTAACGATGGCCCGCCGAGTAGGCGCTTGGTCCACAACAACGCCAGCTGAAGTCCTGCATCGACTAGAGCGGGGTCAGTAACCCAAGCTTCGCTGGGCCAGTTTTTGTCGAGCAAGCCAACCACCGTGGCCTCTAGGCCAGCGGGTGTCAGCTTTGCGACCTGCTCGATTACTTGGAACTTCGGGCCGTGAAAGAGAACCTCGTCATCGTAGATCGGGTCTGTCCAAGGCATTTCTTCGTCGGAGTCGGGTAGCCCTGTGGTTCTAATCTCGTGTGCCGACGTCTTGGATGTGAGGGTTGCCGAGCAACGGTATCTGGGTCGACCGGTTTCGTCATCGCTGAGGTCGAGACGAAGCGTTGTCGTGCTACCGGTGGACTCGGTTGTGCTGACCGACACCGAAAGACTCATTGATTCGTCGCTCTCGAAGTGCTGGGCAACTATTCCAGAGAAAACCTTCAGTTCGAAAAGCTTCTCTAAGCGAAGGTGGGGTGCGTGGGAGGCAGCAGCTCGGGCGAACCATTCGACCACGTATGCGACGGGCACCACCGGCGTACCGTCGATGGCATGGTCGACGAGATGCGGGTGACTGGCACGACTGATACTGATCGGTTGCGCTGACGTCGCAGCGACGACCTTTGGCCCAGTCGGGCCGAAGAATGGGCGGGCGAAGTTGGCCAGCCATTCACCGCGGGGACTGCCGTCTGAGTAGTACGTGCCATCGCGAGCCGCGGAGCGAAGCGTTTGGGTTTCCTCATTGGCGTCTGCCACATCGTTGAGTATCTGCCAACCGGCTGCGAAGACTTCGTGGCTTCCGCTCTGTTCCCGCCACGACTCGACCCGGGCCGCAAACTCCGGATCTCCGGCTAGCGGTTCTTCGACTTCAGGAGTCACACCAAGGGCATTTATCGAACTTACGACTCGGTCGACTCGATCTCGGAGCCGCATCGAGCGCAGTTCGTTGGCCGAGATGGGTTCTCCAATCCAGTAGTCCTGGCGGCCGTGACCCACGGGAAACTCGGCTTTGCCGACAATTGGTTCGACCGGTAGTCCGCCGGTGAAACGGACGGGCACGATCGGTACGTCGAGTTCGAGTGCCAGGTCGAGAAAGACCGAACTGCATTTCGAGGTTCGGTCGCGGCAGCTCTGGGAGCGGGTGCCGTCGGTGTGGACAAAGAATGAATGGCCGCCAGCAGCCATCTTTGCCTTGACCGTTTCGATGATTTCGAACATCGAGTCGGGCTGCTCGGGATCGAAGTAGGCGATCTCGTCGTTGACCCGAAAGCCGGGGTACTGCTCGAGACCTCTGATCAGTTCACCGATCCAGCGGTGTTCGTGTTTGGCGTTGGCGACGGTGGTCATGGTTGCGCCGGTAAGCGCTGGTAGGAGGTGGGTGATGATGAGCGATTCGATTTGCACCTGGTGGTTGCCGAGAAAGATGGCCGGCCGACCGCGAAGTTGATTTAGGGTGTCGGGCCCTGGAACCATCACCCTGTTTACGTAGCGGTCGACTAGGCCGAGCAGCAGGTCTTCGCCGAGCCAACCCTCGGTCGGTGTGCTTCTGAGCGGTCGCCAGAATTCCTGCATCTGTGACTTGACGAGAGCCATGGAAAGCTCGGCCGCAACGGCCGGTTGCTGAGCTGGTTTCGGCCTCGAAACAATCCGCATCCCCATGTTTGAGGCCTCGTAGATCCTTAGCCCGTCACACCAGACCGAGCCTGCCCCAACAACGAATGGGCCGCGATCGTCGATTCCGACCTCGCTGATCTCCATGGTTGTGGTGATCAGGTTGTGTTTCGGAGTTACCTGCCCGCGATACTTCCAAGTCATTGGTGTGTCGAGCATCTGCGGCTCAAAGTATGGATCCTCGAGCCCGGCGGCCATCTCGGTGTCGAGCATGTAGAATTGAAGTAGTTGCAGCAGGGCCTCGATGCCGAGCGAACCGGGCTGCACAGGGTCTTGAAAGAAGTGGGCCTTAAAGAACCACTCCGAAACGTCGACATCCTTCTCGCCTCGAACTATTCCTAGACCGGCCTCACCGGCACCGGTGACATGAATCGCTCGATCGAGCATGAGCAGCATTGGGTTGGCGAGGCGAGGGCTGCCCGAGCAGTACTTGGGAGGTCGGTCGCTTAGATCGATCATGACGCCGTCGGCTAGCTCGAGTTGCTGGGTGTGGGCCTCGGTGATGGCTAGTCCAACCTGATCTTCAAACGCTGCTGGCGGAAAGAATCCGAAAACTGTGTTCATGGTGTAAACGAGTCGGCCACCAAGAAAACACTCGACGTCGAAACTCTCGATGATCATGCCCCCAGCGCGCGAGACATTGGTGAGCTTCACATGAGTGGTTAGCGTGCCCGCTGTGCGCGACAGTTCGCTAACCACAGTTCCTGTGCCGTCGAGATTGCGGAACATCATGTCGTCGGCGATTTTGGTAACCGAACCAATCGCCGACGCCACCCACCCGCAGGGTTGCAGAGCGGCCTCTAGCAGCACGGCGAACGGCATTGTCTCAGTGCCGTTCTCGTCGAAGTACCAGGCGTCGCTGGGGATGTCGTATTCGCAGACGATCTCCATGCCAGCTTCACAAACATCGAGTTCGCCGTCGATTCGTACCACCCGGCTAATGAAATGGTAAGGCTCACCGGGCAGCCGCGGCGACTGGCGGGTGCCATTGAACAGCTCGTACATCGACCCGAACGCTTCGGACGGTTTGCCCCATGCGCAGGAGATCATCGCCTTCCAATCGAAGGGAAATCCGTCTGAATCCCGCGCCACCTCTACCGGTTCGATGGTGTTCTCGTAGAGCTCTGGCATTGTCGTGAGAGGCCAACCCGGTACCAGCTCGACGCCGACCCGATGAGCGTGAAATGCTGCGTGCCCATCGACCAACCCAATCACGTCGCAGATGATCGTGGGGTGCGGGCCCGCCCAAATCTCTTCGACATGAAGTTCGTAAGCAACCCTTCCGGTAGCGGGATTGATTTCGCCCCGGCATTTCAGATCGAATGGCTGCTCGGGCAATGGTTGGAACCGCCAGCCGTCGCGCCGGGTGGTATACCCAAGTGCTGCCAGGTAGAACGACATTGCCTCGATGCAGGCTTCGACCATGAAGTTGCCGGGCATGCATGGGTCGTTCTTGAAGTGCCCATCGAAGAACCATTCGTCATCGTCGATGGCGGCTTCGCCGCGCAAAAACCCGCGTCCCCAGGGGCCGCCTGTCGGGTCGAAATCGGTTACTTCATCGATGAATAGCTGTTTGCCGTTCTGAATCGTTGGCGTCCGGGTGTGGGTCTCGGCCCACTCGTAGCCTTGGCCGAAACACTCAAAAGCTCGACCTTCGCTAAAGGCGACTACCTCTTCATTACTGAAGGAAGATTTCGTGCACACGATCGTAGGAGGATCGACGCGAGCGTCGTGTGAGATACTGTCGAGTTCTTTGCCGGGATCCCACAGAATCCCAAGGGCGTCGTCGAGTTCCTGACGGTTGAAGAAGCCCGCTTGTGCGTCGCGCACCGTGAGGCGAGGTTTGCCATCGACGAGGCAGTCGTACTCGAAGAAGAAGAGGCGGATATCGCCGTGTCGGGCATGGCCGGTGATACGGATCTCGTATTGGAGTGTCTCGCCGGGCGAAGGAAGGTCTCCGTGATAGGTGAGGTTGCAACCGAGCAACCGGTAGGCGCGCTCGCCACGGTTGAGCAGATCTATACCCATGTAGCTGATGAGCATCAGATCGGCTTGGCCCGACTCGATCATGAAACCAGCAGGCATGTAGCCGCCGTTGAGATACCAGGCGCCCCGTTCAACATCGGTTTCTGTCCAGATGGTGCCTTGGCCGAGGACACCGGGCTCGGCCTCCAGGCCGGTAACGCGGTCGGCCAGCAGCAGGGGAGGCTCTGGCATCCGACATTGGACTTCGAACTGGTCCTGAGGTTCGAACATCGGCCCGAACAGTTGCGAAATCTGACCCGAGGAGTGAATCTTAAGCTGTTGCTTGTCCCACGTCGGACCGCGCGGGCCGGCCTGTGCGGGTTTCGGGGCGACCGGTTCGGGTTCGATAACGATCGGTTCGGGTTGGGGTTCGAGTGTCGTGAGATCGATTGTGGTCGCGGCCTGTGCAGGTTCGGTTTCGGTCGATAGCTCGATTTGTGGTGTGCTCGACAACAGAGCTATCGCATCACGCCGCGAGTTGAGGAATTGCTGGTGCACTACCGACTGTTGCGAGAGGAAGCTGTTGTGTAACGCTGCTACATCATCGAGCTGGCGGGCAACTATTGCGGCGACGGCGTCGGCAACAGTATTGGTGGTGCTGGCGCTAGCGGCTAGGGGTGCAATCGTTGCCGCCTCGAGTTGCTGGCCGTTGCCATCAGACTCCGGATGCTGGCCGTTCACGAGTTGCTTTGACATCACTGAGGCAAGTGCCGGTGCCAGAGCCATCGACTGAGGCTCGCGTAGTTCTATGTGGCGCGGTGGTAACTGAACGGGTTTGGGGTGCGTTGGGAACGACAAAGCCGGGCCTGCTGACGCAGGGGTCACAGCTCGCCGCTGACTAAGGCGTCGTGTGAGCGCCTGATGATCTACAGCAATGCCTGCCGAAACCAATGCCGCTGCGGCCTCGAAGATCTGCTCGATGCTCTTATCGCGACGATCGAGCGGAACGGCGAGAAATTCGCGATCGCCCAGAATTTCGCGGATGTAGTTGCTGCAAACGGCCCCCGGGCCATGTTCGACGAAGATCCGAATACCATCGGCGTAGGCGGCTTCGATAGTCGCCGGAAAGTCGATAGTGGTTTCGGCTTGACTAGTGATGGCTGCAGCGCATGCTTCTTTGCTCACTTCATATGAGCTGTTGGTGCCGTTTGAGTAATGGCGAAGGCCGGCGAGCGGCGTGACGTCGCGGGTGTGCACAGCGACCCATTCGTCGTGAAACTCGGCGGCGACTTCGGGCACATGACAGGCGAGGTTGTAGTCGATTTCGACGCCCCTAACCCCCAAACGGTCGAGGACTCGTTGGCAAGCGTCGGCGTCGCCGCCGATAAGAACATCGTTAGCGGTGTTGATGATGGTTAGGTGGACGCGGTCTTCGTCGGCGATGGCGTCTCTTACATCGGCGGGCGAGGCTCGCAGGTTCCAAACACGCCAGTCGGCTCGGTCGACACCCCATGCTCTTGTTACCGCCGCGAAGTCGACAGCGAGTTCTCGGTCCATCATTTCGGAGGCCGAGATTTCACGGCGCATCGCAGCCATGTCGGTCCAGATCCCGAAGGCGAACAGACTGCTGCTTTCGCCTGACGAGTAGCCGATGGCGGCGCTCGGTTGCAGGTTCAGTAGCTGGCGTGTGAGCCGAGCGTGGGCTTGGCTGATTAGCGAAGTTCCCCAAAGGAAATCATCGGGCGACGGCGAATGGTCGCCTTGGAATACCCAGTTCGCAACCTCACCTAACGGGAACTGCGCGGAAACCGGGTCGGTTAGTTCCGGTATCGACCGGAGTAGCTGGGCGCCCATGGTTTGGTATGCGGCACCGGCGGCGGTGAATACGAAAGCCATTTCGCCGTCGATGGGGGATTGGCGAAAGTGCACTCCCTCGCCAGCTGGTTTTCCGCTGGTGATGTGAGCGGTAGCTCTGGCGGATCTCTCGGTCAGTTGTTGCCGTGATGCTGCGACGATGACCAATCGACAGGGGCCGCTGTCTGACTCCTCGCCGGAGCTGAGAGCCTGCAACACTTCGGCCTCGTCGACCCCGGAGTAAACATGGAGTCGGGGGGCGACCGAAGCAAATGGCGAGGGCGCAGGATGTTCGGTCGCTTCAGCGAGCAGAATAGTTCGGCGAGCGATGCCGTCCATCGCATCGATCTCGACCGAAGCGGTTCTAGGGCCGGCACCTGGTGGTAAGCCCGTGCCTTGCTCGGGATTCGATGACAGAAGTGGGACGTTTCCGGGGTGCACACGGTGATGAAGGGACAATGCCGCTGCCGCGAGATGGACTAGCCCGGAAGCGGCGTGGGCGTGGCCAAACTGTTCTGTGAGGTTGTGCACTTCGGGGGTGAGTCCGAGGCGGAGGTCGGGCCGGTCGGCCAACTGTGCGCCATTCGAGTCTCGGCGACCGTCGACGAGGACTGAATAGATCGTGTTGCCGTCGCGCTCCGCATCGTCGAGGCGTCTTAGAACCAGCACCGCGGCGGCGTCACCAAGGATTTGCCGGTCGGCGGGTAAGAGTTGGCTCGCAACGTCATGCACCTGGTTACAGCAGAGGTCGACGGCCCCTACCAAGGCGGCGTCGATTTCGCCGGCTCGCAAGGCACGCGCAGCGAGTTTGACGGCTTCGAGGCTGCCGCGTTCCTCAGCGCTCACGGTGAAGCTTGGGCCCATCATGTTGTACTGGCTGTTCAGCCGATTGGCGACGATGTTGGGCATGGTGCCGATGACACCCGCGGCATCGAGCGGCGGACCGATCAGGTCGCGTGCGGTTTGAACCCACTCGGGCGGAAGATCCCAGGCCTTGGCCAGGGTGGCGATGCGCCACCGTATCCCGAAGCGGGCAGCTTCGGTGTCGGTACCCATAGCGACATAGACACCCGTTGTCTCGTTTGGCAAAGGTCCAGAGTCTTGGGTGGCTTCGTCGGCGACTGCCAGGATTGCCAATTGTTGGGCGAGCGCCGCCTTGAGATCGTTGGGCGGAAACTTCTGATTAGCCAGCTGCAAGGAAATGTCGGGCATGCGGCCTTCGCCGGAAGTGTCGAGGCACGAAGTATTGGAGAGAAGAGCCTCGACAAACGCTTCACGACCAACAGCAGCCGCAGCAGAAATACCAATACCAACAACAGCAATAGGAGCGGGGTGAGCTGGAGCGCCAGCGGGAGTGAACGAAGAAGGTCCCGCGGTTCCGCTGACAAAAGCGCTTGAGGCGCCAGAAGCGCTGTAAGGCGGAGGGCGCCAGCCCGGAGCCTGAGCCCCGCCGCCGTCGTTCGCTTCGCTCTCTAACCAAGTTCTGGCGCTGGGCGCCAGAACTTGTGCGTGGCCGGGGAACGCCGAAGACACAGCCCGCTTCTCTCCTCCTTCTTCGACGATTAGGTGGGCGTTGTTGCCGCCGAATCCGAAGGCCGATACCCCGGCTCTGAGAACGCCATCGGAGGTCTTGGAGCGATCCCAGGACTCGGCCTGTTCGATCAGGCGAAATGGCGAGTCGGAGATTGCGTCGAGCGGTTCCTCGACGTGAAGGGTGGGTGGCAAGGTCTCATGGCGCATGGCCTCGATGACCTTGATGAGCCCTGCGACTCCGGCTGCCGTTATCAGGTGGCCGGTGTTGGATTTTAGCGAGCCGATCGGAAGGTCCTGGCAGGTGCCGTAGACGGCTGCCGAAGATTCTATTTCGGTGGCGTCGCCCACCTGGGTGCCGGTGGCATGTGCCTCCAGCAGAGAAATATCGGCAGGCGTGAGCCCCGACATTTCGAGTGCTTGTGCCATCGCGCGAGCTTGCCCCTCGGTAGATGGCACGAGCATGCCTCGGCCGCGACCGTCGTTGGAAAGTCCGACACCACGGATGATGCCGTGAATAGTGTCGCCATCGTTTAGGGCGTCGTCGAGGCGCCGCAATACGACAAATCCACAACCTTCGGCCGGAACAAGGCCATCGGCGTCGCGGTGGAACGGCCGAGAGCGACCCGTCCGACTAAGCGCCTGAAGGGCTGAGAACCCGATGTGGATACACAAATCGTCGGCGCAGTTGACGGCGCCAGCCAGCATTAGGTTGGCGGTTCCGTCGTGAAGTTGGTCGCATGCAAGTTTGATTGCGTAGAGGCTGCTGGAGCAGGCCGCGTCGAGGGCCAGGGCACCGCTGCCCAAGTCGAGGGCACGTTCCAATAGCAGGGCTGGTAATCCGGAGTTGAACCGGTTTAGAGGATCTGGGGATTGCAGCCCTGCCGCTGCTAGTGATTCGGCTCCGTATCCCGACAGGTTATTGATGGTGGTGTTTTGGGTGAAGTTAGCCATTCCGGCTGAGGGAAACGAAAGGTTCCCGAATATGGCTCCGGAGCGACTCGAATCGGCATCGGCGTAGCCGGCATCTCGGAGCGCTTCGCGTGCGGTGTGACAGGTCCACTGGACAACTGGATCGAGCGCCCGGATCTTATCGGCCGAGACTGCGAAGCCAGTGGGGTCGAATTGCTCGTCGAAGTTGGTGACGTAGCCGCCGCGGTCAGACCAGGTGCGATCAACGCTGCCGCCGGGCCCTTGGGACATTGCGTCGTTGGGGTCCATCGACCACCGGTCGGACGGTACTGCCGAGATCAAATCTTGGCGGTCGACCACGGCCGTCCATAGTTCGGATGGAGACGAGACTCCGGGAAGGATGCAGGCCCGTCCGACGATCGCGATCGGCGCAAACTTGAACTCGCCGCGAATCACCCTCCGTTAGCCATGGCATCGCTTTGCGGCAACACTCCGCCACCGAGCACGATCTCGACCTGGTCTATTTGAGTGCTGGCGATTTCGTCCACCAGCATCTTCGCGCCCTGCGCGATCGGGATTACGGCGACGCCCATCGCTGCGAAGTGAGCTTGCAGAGCAGGACTAACCATGCCACCAGCCCACGGACCCCAGCCAAGTGCCTTGACGACACAGCCCGAGCCGCGGCGTCCGTGTTCGGCGACTGCAACCTTGTTGAGAATCTCGTTGGCCATCGCGTAGTCGACCTGGCCATTGTTGCCGGTGCGTGCGGCTACCGACGAGAAGAAGCAGAGAAGTCTCAGCGAGTCGTTCGCCGTTGCCGAGAGCAGTACCTGAAGCCCGGTTACTTTGGTGTTGAACACGGCATTGAATTGCTGGTCGGTCTTTTCGGCGATCAACTTGTCGGCGAGAACACCAGCGCCGTGGACGATTCCGGTTATTGGTCCGATCTCTGAACGGACTCGGTCGAGGGTCTCGGCAACCGCTGCTTCTTCGGTAATGTCTACCGAGAAGTACCGGGCCTTGCCGCCCGCTTTCTCGATTTCGGTAATCGTGTTCACGATCTCACGGTTAGCGAGAATCTCTGCGGCCTGACGCCCTAGGTTGGCCGGTGAGACTTTCTGGTTCGCTTGCTGGGCGGCGTCTAGAAGGACTCGCTTTAGCGATGCGTCGTCGTGCGATTCACGGGTCAATTCGGATTCGGTCGCGAATTGCGAGCGGCCGAGAAGGGCGAAGCTGGCGCTGGTCGAGCGGGCAAGTTCGATCATGGTGGCGGCGGTAACGCCGCGCCCGCCGCCAGACACCACGATGACATCGCTGCTGTCGAGTGGCATCGCACCTGTGGTTACTTCGACCGCAGTGCTCGCCAGGGTGAATCGTGCTCCACTTGCCGCGAGTCCAACCTCAATTTCGCTACCGCCGCGTAGGAGCTCGTCGGCGATAGAGCTGGCGACTTCGTCGGCGGATCGAGAACCGCGTTCGATATCGATGGCCTTTACCCCTGCGCTGGGCCATTCGATTGCAGCGGTTCTTACTAGCCCGGTTAGACCAGCAGCCCAGGCCGACACCGAGCCGACACCTTCGCAGCCAAATCTGCCTCCAAAGTCGGACACTGTGACAAAAACGCCTCCGGTTGTGGCGCTATTGGCGATCGATCGGGCGGCGCTGAAGGCCTCGTGGTTAAGTGCTAATGCTTGGTCGGGTGAGCTCAGAGCGCTGAGGCCGCCCAAGAAGATGACTCCGCTATAGCCCGAATCGGGCAGGCTCGTAACCAGGTGGGCATCGACCCCTTCGGCGGTGAGTAGACCGACCAGCGAGATGGCGATCCCCTCGCCATCGTTGGTGACAGCGATCTTGCCGTCGTGTAGGCCAGGAGTCTTCGCGCCCGAGCTAGAAGTCTCAACAGCTTCAACGATGTAACGCCCAAGTGCAGCAGAAGCAACCGGGGCAGCAGGGGCGCCTTCAGCCGACGGCGAACCTGTTGGGGAACCAGCAGGACTGGCTGAAGGAGCTGGTGTGTCAGGAGTGCTGTAGGGCGGAGGGCGCAAGCCCGGAGCCTGAGCGTCGCGGCCGTCGTTCGCTTCGCTCTCTAACCAAGTTCTGGCGCTGGGCGCCAGAACTTGCGCGTGGCCGGGGAACGCTGGGTTAGGTTCCGCGGGACCACCAGTAGAGGGGGAACCAGTGGGCGAGTCAGGGTCGCTGTAGGGCGGAGG
>CBERPN010000099.1:0-14070 GCA_965524675.1 uncultured bacterium | reverse complement strand
CTCCCAGGAGCGCTGACCAAAGCACGGAGTGGAGTAGTCGCGTGGAAATCTCTACCATTGTTCGAGACGACCTTCTCCTCGTCCTAAGCACTTCTCCCGCTTCAAGATTTCTGCATTCTGCGGAGGAACCCCTTTGGCTTTTGGAAACATGACTCTCTCGATCCTGTTATCGCGCCGATCACCTCGACGCGCGTTGCGGATCGTCGCTGTCGTGATTATCGCCACCTCGATAGCGAATCATGTCGGTACTGCTGGTGCCGACCAACAAGAACCACGCCTGCCGTCACTAATGCTCAGCGTTTACAGGTGGGCGTCGTCGCCGGCGATCGGCGGTTGCACTCTGCCCGCCGGCCTGCTCGCGGCCGTTGGTGACGTCACCTCAGAACACGCCAGGTCTGCTACAGCTACCCTCGAGCATGACGGCACGATGCGGCCGGGTATCTTCAGCGAACCCTTCGACGGCATCGACGGGCGTCAACTCACCCCCGACAGCGACGGCGGCTTGTGGGACCTCGACCCAGTTCACGATCGGGCCTCTGGTCCCTTTCAGTTCATTCCCTCGACCTGGGCGCAATACGGAATGGACGGAAACGGCGACGGTTTCTCCGACCCACAGAACGTCTGGGACTCCTCGGCGGCCGCTTCGAAGTATCTTTGCGCGAACGGAGCCGGGGACTTTGGTAGCCTCGACGCCGCTATCGCTAGCTACTTTGGCAGCGATGACCTAACCACTCGTGTCCGGTCGAACATGGCTCGCTTTGGGTCTATCACCGGCAGGGCCACGACGGGCGAGATCGATCGCTTCGCCACGATTGGGGTTTTGGATGGAATCGCAACGCTCTACCCCAACAGTGATGGCACCGAGGAGAAAATTGCATCGTCAAAGGCGGGGCTCGACTCCGACAACTGGCTCGTTGGCGATTGGAATGGCGATGGCCAGACCACGCCAGCGGTGTTTCGTAGCGACGAGCAGGCCAACAACTCCTTCGTGTTCCTACAAGGCGATGCAGTATCAACTCGCCAACCGGTTCTCGTCGGCAACGTTGCAGCCACACCGCTGGTCGGCGACTGGAACGCCGACGGCATCGACGATGTAGGAACCTTTTCGGTCGGGCACTTCGACGGAGTGTTTCTGCTGCGCAGCGGCGGAGACGTGCTCGTAACCCGGTTTGGGTTAGCTGGAGACATCGCCATTAGCGGAGATTGGGACGGCGATGGTTACGACGGGCCGGGCGTTTACCGACCGAGCACCCAGACCTTTCACCTAGCCGATCAGCGCGGACGCCCGTTCGGCCCGCCAATTTCGGCTCAGCGATCTAGCGACGAAGCGACGCTCGACTACTCGTCGCTCGATTCAGCGATCCCAATCGTGGGCGACTGGAATGGCGACGGCTTCAGCGGCTTGGGCCTCATCTACCGGATGCCCGAGAAGACCATCGTTGAGATGTTCGACGTTCATGGTCGGTTCGTCGGCGAGAAGCAGCTACCGACATCGGCTGCAGTCCTCACCGGACGCTGGGAACCGCGACAGTTCTCGCCTACCGCAGCGGTCGACGAGGGCAGTAACCAGGAGGTGCCGCTTTGGCGCGTCGGCGGAATTCTTGTTCACGCCGACATCGCCGACCGGGTTGCAGCGATGATCGACCACGCAGCCGTCGACGGAATTCTGCTCACCGGTTGGGGTTGGCGCAGCCATCAGCGCCAAATCGAACTACGGACGACGAACTGTGCCGACGTGTGGGAGACGCCCGCTGGTTGGTGCTCGCCACCCACCGCGGTGCCAGGACGGTCGCGGCACGAAACGGGGCGTGCTATCGATTTCCATATCGATGGCGCAGCGCTTTCTAGGTCGTCGCCCCAGTTCATTTGGCTCGCAGGACACGCTGGCGAATACGGCCTATTCAACCTGCCGACCGAGCCTTGGCACTGGAGCGTCGACGGCAAGTAATGCCTGTCTCTTTGGCGAGGGCAAGAGTGTTCATCTCTTTACCCACGGCGCCGAAGGTACAGAGTGGCTCTGACACTCTCGGAAAACTCCGTTTCACCGCAACCTAACGAACTACTCGATCGTCGGGTGAGCTTTGAATACAGCGACGATTTCGACCCGATCTGGACACCTGACTCCCCCGAGTTCTCCTGCGCGGCAAATAGCGTCTCGCTGCTAATGCCATATATCGAGCCGTACTTCATCAAGTCGGTGCGCCGTCACATCCCTCAGCTAGATCCAGATCTCGCCGAGGCCACCAGGGCATACATCACTCAAGAGACGCGCCACTACACCGCCCACCGCGACTTCAATAACCTGGTCGCCAAAAGGTATCGCGGTGTCGCCCGTCTCGAAGCCGCCATGAAGTGGACGATCGAGCGGCTGCACAGCAAACGCAGTCCACTTTTCAATCTGGCTTTCGCTGCCAGTTCGGAAACAATCGCTTACTCGGCTGCGCGTTGGGCAGCTGAACGTCGCACCGAACTCTTTGCAGGCGCCGATCCAGTTCCGGCGTCGTTGTTTCTTTGGCACCTCGCCGAAGAGGTCGAACACAAATCGGCGGCGTTCGACGTTTTCTCGGCCGTGGACGGCTCACGGATTCGCTACATCACCTCGATGATCACCTCTCTGGTCTTACTGATGTTATTCGTGGCCGCAGGAACCACGATATTCCTGTTCCAGGAGCGTCGCCTGTTTCACCCGGTCGCACATTTTCGACTCTGGCGGTGGGCCATTACATTCGCGTTCGAGGTCCTGTCCAACATGGTCATATCGACCCTTCGAGGTCACCATCCAAACGACTTCGCAGACCCATCGTTCTACGAGATCTGGTTACGAGAGTACGACCCCGAGACCAAGACCTTGCCGCTTTGGAATCGTTAATCCTTTCGATGATCGTGTAACCGCTGTGTAGGTGAGTAGGCTGTGCGGCGGAGTTAGCTGAATCCAGCTACAGCACACGACACACGCGAGGATCTACCAATGTTTGCTTATCTCGACCCTGGGACCGGAACCGTAATCCTGCAGGCGCTGGTTGGCGGCACAGCCGGACTCATTGTGATGTTTAAGATGGGCGGTCGACGTTTTCTTAGCTTCCTTCCCATTATTGGCAAGCGATTTCGCGACGACCTGACACTTGCCAGCGATGTCGCCGGCGCCGATTTAGATGATTCACACAGTCTCGACGAGGGCGACGAAACCGATCTCGCCGCCCTGCTCGATGACAGCACCGACGCCTGACCAAGTCGATGAATAGTCGAGTGTCAGGCGAAGTTGCTCGACCCGATCGCGGGTCGTTTCGCGATCCGCTGTCGAAGGTCTATATCGGCCCTGCTGCCGCTTACCGGACCCTCGACCCCAGGGGGCTGTCCGACTTCGTAGCGACAGCCAAGGCTCCATTCTTTAAGCCAGCGATGAGCGACGGGAAGATAGTTGCCACAAAGGTGGCCGATCCGGTCCCGGACGGCATCCCAGAAGCAGCGCAGGTTCTCGAGCACGAACTCATTCCGTTCGTGTCGTACCCATACGAGTGGCCATTTTCGATGCTCAAAGATGCCGCCTTGTTGCATCTCGACGTTGTTCGCTTAGCGCTGGCCGATGGCATCATCACCAAGGACGGCTCCTCGTACAACATCCAGTGGCGCGGGGCGCAGCCAACCTTTATCGATGTCGGCTCGTTCGAGCCGGTTCACCCGGGCGAGCCCTGGTTTGGCTACCGCCAATTCTGTCAGCTGTTCCTTTACCCTCTGCTGCTGCAATCGCACCGCAACCTTCCCTTTCAGCAATGGTTGCGTGGCTCGGTCGACGGAATAACGCCGGCTGATTGTCGGGCGGCCCTGCGGCGCCGCGACCTTGTACGTCGCGGCGTGTTTAGCCATGTTTATCTTCAGTCACGCCTCGAAGCCTCTTATGCAGGCAGCAGCGACGTCGCAACCGACAAACTTAAGCGTTCGGGCTTTACAACCGAGTTGGTGCAGCACAACATCGAAAAGCTCTACAGCATTATTTCCAAACTCAAGTGGCGACAGGCCAACTCCGAGTGGAGTAACTACAGCGAGCGCGGCCACTACACCGATAACGACCTCGAAATGAAGCGAAAGTTCGTGGTCGATGTCGCCAGCCTCGCCCACCGTCGCGTCATCGTAGACCTGGGCTGCAACGACGGCTACTTCTCAAAAGCGGTTCTCGACTACACCGACTATGTGGTGGCGGTCGATTCTGATCCGCTCGTCGTCGACCTGTTGTACCGCGAACTATCCGCGGCCGGAGAGCAACGCATTCTTCCGCTCGCCATGAACCTTGCCGACCCGTCGCCGGGACTCGGCTGGCGAGGCGCTGAACGGGCCGCGTTTCTCGGCCGCCACCCCGTCGATTTATCTCTGGCGTTGGCCGTCGTGCACCATCTTTCAATCTCAAACAACGTGCCGTTGAGCGAGATCGTGTCGATGTTCTCTGATCTCGGCGGCGAGGTCGTCGTCGAGTTTCCGCACCCCGAGGACGAAAAGGTTCAAACCCTGCTTCGAAACAAGCGGGCAGGCATTCACGACGGTTACACGTTGGAAAACTTCGAGGCTCAACTCTCGGCGCAGTTCGAGATTGTTTCCCGAGCGCTCTTGCCATCTGGGACAAGAACGATTTATCACGCCCGGCCACGCTGAAGCCAGCATCAGGGGTTCGCCCTCCAAGGGGTTCACCCAGTAGGTGAGAGTACTGTGCCCGGAAGCTGTTGCTCGTTCAGCTAACGCCGCTGAAGAATTTCGCGAGCGCTCCCTGTAACAGCTTTTCTTGCTCAGCGTAGGCGCTACGCAATTGGCCGCCCGGCCAGTCGGCTGGTAGCAGTGAAGCGGGCAGCAGCGGGTCAAAGAGGATGTGACGCACGACGGCTGTGGCAGTGAAAAACGATGTTGGGATCGTTTCGTTGGGTTCATCGACGATACGCGATTCATGTTCGATGAGTTCGTCGATGAGGCGCCTTGCCCCTGCTGCCCAGCCGCTGGTGTCGAACAGCTTCGAGATCAGGCCTGAAGCATCGTCCGGCAGACAGTCAAAGCGATGAGCCTGTTTGGCCATGAGTAACCGAGCATCGGGTAGTCGTTGCGGGTCGAGGTTTGCTGGCCGCAGCCAAACACCTTCGCGCAGTTCCGCCAGATTGAGTTGGCGGGCCGCCGACCGCAGCTCTAAGCGCGACTTCGAGGAACGACGACCGTCTCTGACAATCCATTGCTCCCAAGCTCCCTCTGATTGGTCCTGTTCAGTGCTCGGCGAACGGCGGCTTTCATCTTGGCGGCGTTGGCGAGCAAGTAACGCTCCCTGTAGCGCGTAGTCACCTGCGGTATTGCTCAGCTCACCTCGCCGGACCATTCGACTCAATGCAACTCGGGTCGTTCCATCCGCAATTCCGAATAGCTCCCCAAGCGCAACCAAGCGCTTGCCCGAGAGCTGCGGCGGGTGGCTTCCGAGCAGGACGGACGCGATCAGGCTGCGGCTGTCGAGCGGCTGGCGAGTGCTTGCCATAGGGTCCGGTAGCTGGGCCACACGATATCTTCGGTTATGTAGCCATCGTCGAGCAACATGTCGTGCAATTTCGCAAGGTTGCGAAACGGAATGCCTGAATCGACATGGTGGGCAATGTGATACCCGACCCCCATCGGAACCAGTAACGCCGACCAGCGGCTTTGCCTGACGTGATGCGTCGTGTCTCGTCGATCGGGCGAGCGGGTCATTCCGCCGTGCTCGGCAATCGCCCGCAGCCGGTTCATCAGCTGATACACCGTGGCGTACGGCAGCACCCACAGCACCAGATAGAGCAGCGGAACTCCCGCCAGAAAGAATAGTGCAAAAACCATGAGCTGGCCGGCAAAGAATCGGAGGCTCAGGCGCACGAACTCGCGTTTTGCGAGCCCTGTGAACCGGGGCTTAACGATTCGCCACGCCGAGATTCCAACCGCATCGCGGCGCAGCTTGCGGCGCATCGATGAACGGGTTATCGGGTAAAAGCTGTAGAGGATGAAGTCGGGCTCCTTTGGTCCGAACTCGTCGCGGTGATGGTTGACGTGACCGCGACGATAGTGGTGTGTGCCGGTGCCAAAGTTTGCGAACCCGATACCGGTAATTCCCACCAGGTCGTTGATTCGTCGCCGCGAGAACAAGAGACGGTGCGCAGCCTCGTGATGAAGAATGAACAAGCGATTCTGAGCGATGGCCATCAGCGGGACCGCTAGAAAGAGGATCGGCCAACTGTCGACCACGATAACCCCGGCGACCACAAGGATTGGTAGAGCGATAGAGAGCGAGACCGTTAGAGCATTGGCCAGATCGGGAATGCGGCGCAGTTCAGACCGGATTTCAGGGAGGGGACGGCCGTCGGGCCGGAGCCGCCGACTACCCTCGAAGGCCGGTTGAGCTGCAGGAACCATGCCACCGGTGTAGGTCGCTACCAGCTCGTCGTGAGTCGGCGCGGATTGCTCTGCCACTGTCATAGCTCGATATTACCAAGTATTGGACGCTTGTCTAGTGATTGGTAACTACCGTCCGGAGTCTTGACTACGCCGTCACCGAACTCAGGACACTAGAGGCAAGATCTGGTGCAGGTCGTCGATTGCGTGATCGGCTAGCTCGATCAGTTCGGGGGCGGCACCGTAAAGCACGGTAACCGCGCCCGCCGACCTGCCCGACCTCAAATCGGTAGCTGAATCTCCGACCATCATCACCGCTTCGCCCACTGCGCCGAGTCGTTCCCCGGCGGCGAGAACCATTCCCGGTTCGGGCTTTGAGCCAAACCCAGAGTCGTACCCGAAAATTGCTTCGAACAAATCGGCCCAGTCCAGTGTCTCGAGTTGACGTCGCGCCGAGTCCTGCGAGTCGTTTGTCGCGATCGCCATCGGGATGCCGAGTTCAAAGAGTCGCCGCAGCAGATCATCGGCACCGGGCTCGGCCTCTACACAGCGGGCGCCAGCATCTACCATTAGCCCGTCAAATTGCCGTGGGTCGACCCACGGCTGCACCAACAAGTCCAAGGTCTCAGCGCTCTCCATGACATAGGGCGAGTCGTCGGCGAACCGCTTTGCCGCTAGATCAAAGCCGATCGCACTAGCGAGGTCTTGTTCGGTGTTCTCATCGTTGCCGCAGGTTGCGACGATCGCCTCGTAGGCCGCTGGCCCCCAAGTGCGATGGAAGTTGATCAGCGTGCCGTCCTTGTCGAAGACGACCGCCCGGATCCCTCGGCAGGAACTGTCGTCACCTTCCGAAACTGGTTGTGTCGATTGCATCGGCGAATTTCAGCACAAATTTCGCAGCAACGTCCTGACCGCCTAGATTTCTTGAGGTGGTAGTGCTCGCATGGACCTAGCCGATAGCCATGACCGAATCGACCCCTTCAAACCTGCCCGCCTGGGCCCTCTCACTCTGAAGAACCGGTTCATCAAAGCCGCAACCTTCGAAGCCATGTCGGTGAACAACCAGGTCAGCGAGGCATTGATCGACTTTCACCTAGCCGTTGCGGCCGGAGGTGTCGCAATGACGACTCTCGCCTACTGCGCCGTCGCTCGCGACGGACAGGGCGCACCAAACGAAATCGTGGTCGACGCCGAGGCGGCCAGCGGACTCACAGAATTCACTTCCGCCATTCACGATGCCGGTACCAAAGCGGCTATTCAGCTCGGGCACGCCGGGCCGGTCGGGGCTAGTGGTGGAGGCAAACGGCTCGCACCTTCGAAGGTCTTTGCTGCCCAGGCCATGAAGTACACCACCGCTGCGACAGCAGCTGACATTGAACGCGTGGTCGGCGACCATGTTCTCTCGGCCAAGATCGCAGTCGACGCCGGATTCGACTGTCTGGAGCTTCACTTCGGACATGGGTACTTGGTGAGTTCGTTCTTGTCGCCCAAACTCAACAAGCGAAACGACGACTGGGGTGGGTCGCTCGCCAACCGAAGCCGACTGGCCCGCTCTATCGCTACCGAGGTGCGGGCGGCGGTCGGCAGCACTGTTGCGATCACGGCCAAACTCAATATGGCCGACGGTGTCGATGGCGGCATCTGGCTTGACGAGAGTATCGAGACCGCCCGACTGCTCGCCGCCGATGGCGCTTTGGACGCGCTTGAGCTAACCGGCGGCAGCTCATTTGAGAATCCGATGTACCTGTTTCGAGGCGACGTACCAATCGCCGAGATGGCGGCAACTATGCCACGAGCGGTTGGCATCGGCTTTCGCCTGATGGCGAAGAAGTTCATGAAGGCCTACCCCTTTGAGGAGGCCTACTTCCTGCCTCTAGCCAGGCAGTTTCGCGAAGCGATCGATCTGTCCCTTATCCTGCTCGGTGGCATCAACCAGCTCGATACCGTGCAGGGCGCGGTCGACGATGGCTTCGAATTTGTGGCGCTTGGGCGAGCACTTCTGCGCGAACCCAACCTCATCAACCGCTGGCGCGATGGAAGGCTCCAAGACTCACTTTGTATCCACTGCAATAAGTGCATGCCATCGATATACCAGGGCACCCATTGTGTACTGCTGCCCCCCGAAAGTCGGCCCGGCTACAACACTTGGGTCGAGCTACGACGCACCACTAAAAGCTAGCCTCAGCCCTGCGACAACCTCACCCCGGCCTTGCAACTAGTCGATTTCGAGCTGTTTGGCTAGTGACTCGGTGGCCTCAATAAACTCTGTGACCATGTCGAACACCACCTGGGCCGCTGGTTTGGATTTGTTCATCGTGCCAACGATCTGGCCCACGAAGAAGTTGCTGAGCTGTTCGGCTCCAGATCCGGGAGTGTGCGCAGCGCGATCGATGCGGCTAATTGCCTCGTTGACCAGCACCGGCTGAAGCGGCATTCCGAGTGGCATCGGGGTCTCTGGGTTCTCCCACTCGTCGGTCCACGCCGATCGCAACATCCTCGCAGGTTTGCCAGTCCGTGACCGCGAACGGAGTGTGTCGGCCGATGTAGCGGCGAGCATCTTTTCCTTCACGACCGGGTGAGTTTCGGCCTCTTCGGTAGTAAGCCAAACCGATCCGCACCAAACACCCTGGGCACCGAGAGCTAGCGAGGCAGCCATCTGGCGGCCATTGCCGATTCCTCCGGCTCCGAGCACCGGAGTGTCACCCACAGCATCAACGATTTCGGGTACCAGGACCATAGTTCCTATCTCGCCGGTGTGGCCTCCCGCTTCAGAACCCTGGGCGATTATGAAGTCAACCCCGGCCTGAACATGGCGTTCGGCATGAACGGCCTTGCCAGCGAGCGCGCCGGTCATCACCCCAGCCTCGCGGCATCGTTCGATCATGTAACCAGGTGGTGGGCCGAGCGCATTTACGAGCAGGGCAATGTTGTGGCCAAGGCTGATCTCAAGATGCGGACCTGCAGAGTTTGCCGAGAGTGGTGCCGCCATATCACCGCCGAGCTTGAACTGGCCGCCACCGGAGTCGCTAGGCATGGCCGCGACATCGAAGCGGCGAAGGATGTCGTCGAGGTAGTCGCGGTGCTCTTGGGGGATCATCGCCTCGATGTCGGCAACCGTATATCCGCCTTCGCTGTCGCCCGCGTACCGGGCCGGGATGATGATGTCGACACCGTAGGGCTTGTCGCCAACCTCGTCCTCGATCCATGCCAGGTCAATCTCGAGCGCGTTGGGAGAATGGCCGACAGCACCGAGTACACCGAGCCCGCCCGCCTTCGTTACCGCGGCGACAACGTCGCGACAATGACTAAACGCCAGTATCGGAAACTCAATGTCGAACATTTCGGTTATGGCAGTCTTCATCTGATTGCCTCATCTTTCGCTCTCAACTAGCTACTTCCCAAAGCGGCGCCGATAATGTCGACGATCGCTCGCTGTAACTCGTCCACGCCCTTGCCATCTGGCAGCGGAATCAGATTCACCGAGAAGGCGTAGGAGGAGTCGAAGTTGGGAAGATATCCCGCTTGGCTGCGAAAACCTGGTACTCCCCCACCGTGGGAATAAACTACTGTGCCATCGATATCGTCGCTTGAGATTCCTAGCCCGTAACTCCGATCGAGGGTCGGTTGGGTCATCTGAGCGATAGCGGTCTCGTCGAGCAGAGTGCCGTCGAACATCGCCTTCAAAACTGCTGAGACGTCGGACAGTTGGGCTTCGACTCCTCCCCCGGTCCACCCAGCCGATTGCAGCACGGCTTGGGAACCAGCCAACGTGTCCAAAACAGGCTCACCGCCTTCGATCGTCAAGCCGAGGTCGTCCGAAACCGACGGCAGGAGGATCAAAGCGTCGTACAGTTCGCCGCGAGAGTAGCTATGAACAACCGGTTTCGGGGGAAACTCTTGCGGCAAAAGGTAAATGTTGCTCGCTCCCGAAGGATCGAACAAGCGAGCGCGCATCTCCGCGGCCGCTGGGTTCCCCGTGACCGCTTCGATAATAAGACCGGCGGTTACGTATCCGCCGGTCTCGTATCGATACTGCTCGCCTGGAGCAAACAGCGGCTCTTGACGCGACAGGAACTCGAGAATCTCTTCTGGTGCGTATGGTGTATCAGGTCGCTGTGCTGCCTCGATGTAAAATCCAACGTCGAAAGCAAACTCAACAAGTCCGTTGGTGTGGTTTAGTAGCTGGCGTACCGTGATTGTCCCGGCGTTGGAGTGCGTGCCC
The DNA here is from genome assembly GCA_965524675.1 of uncultured bacterium. GTDB lineage: Bacteria > Actinomycetota > Acidimicrobiia > Acidimicrobiales > SHLQ01 > CALLQB01. The sequence goes on along the minus strand of CBERPN010000099.1, from coordinate 3,467 downwards.
AACCAGCCCTCGCCCAAGTAGGTCGACACAGGCTCGTCGAGTTCGACGAGCCCCTCGCTAACCAACTGCAGGACTACTGTCGATGTCATCGGCTTGGTGACCGATCCGATTCTGAAGAAGTCATCGGTACGAGCCGCCTCGCCGGTGGCTAGGTTCGAGACCCCAACAGCAACTGCGATGGGATCTTCACTTCCAAGTCGTACCGACAACGATGCGCCGGGCGCCCCGTTGTCAGCAATCCAAGCTTCAAGGGCTGTAGTGAGCGCATCGGTAACGGCCACAAGGTCGATGGCATCGCCGACAATCACCGCACCAGAGGACGCGTCGCTAGCGTCATCATCAATCGTTTCAGCGGAGGTCGCGCTGGAGTTAGTCGTCTCCTCGGCGACTGGCATTTCGAGAGCCGCCACCTCACCCGAGAAGCTCGGTGCCGAAACAGCGGCCGTGCCGCATGCGGCAGTAACCAGCCCCAATAGCAATGCGGCGATACGTAGGAACCTCATTCGACCACCTTCAAGCCTCTTCTCAGGTGGGACCATCGTCGCACGAACACCAAGTTACAGCGACTTCGCTGCTAAACATTGAGCAGCCACATCAGCTTTCTCGATTCAACGGAGCAACAGAGTTCATGAGTGATGTCCAAGGTTCGATTCTCGGCAACAGCGTTCTTCGGCGAGAAGACCCGACCCTTCTCACCGGAGCCGATAGCTACTTCGACGATCTCACCGTCGAGGGCATGGCCTACGTCCATTTCGTGCGTTCGCTGGTGGCGCACGCAAATATCACCTCGATCGACATTTCCGATGCCGAAACAATGCCGGGTGTCGTCGGCGTCTACACCTCCGACAACCTCGAGATGGCGCCGTATATGCCAATGGTGCCGCCCGCCATGCCGCTACCGGCAAAGGACAAGGTGCGCTTCGTTGGCGACATCGTGGCCATCGTCGTCGCCGAAAGTCGAGCTCAGGCGGTCGACGCCGCAGAACTGATATTCGTCGACTACGACTACCTCCCAACGCTGGTCGATCCAATGAAGGCACTCGACGAAGATGCGCCATTGCTCTTCGAGGAGATGGGCACAAATATGTGCTTCGAGACAGGTATCGCTGTGGACGACGGTGATCCAACCGCCGGTGGACACTTTGTGGCCGAGCTCACGATGACCAGCCAACGCCTAGCCGGGGTTCCGATCGAACCTAACGGAACACTCGCCATTCCCGACGGCGATCAGATGACCGTCTGGATTCCTAGCCAGAATCCAATCGCGGTACGAGACGTAATCGCCGCGAATCTAGCTATCGAACCGGCAAACCTTCGGGTCGCTGCACCGGAGGTCGTGGGCGGCGGATTCGGCTCTAAGGCTGGCACCTACGGCGAGCACATCGTCACAACAAAGCTCGCCCAGCTGCTCGGCCGACCAATGAAATGGACCGAGACCCGCAGTGAAGACATGGTGTCGCTCGTCCACGGACGCGCTATGACAATGGCCGCAAAAATGGCCTTCGACTCCGACAACAAGATCACTGGATTTGATGTTGAGGTCATCGCTGAGGCGGGCGCCTATCCGGCGATCGGTGCAATCCTTACCACCTTCACCCAAACCATGATTCAGGGTGTCTATGCAATTCCCAAGATCCGCTATCAGGCCAAGTCGGTGCTCACCAATTCAACGCCTACCGGGGCGTACCGTGGGGCTGGCCGACCCGAAGCAACCCAACTACTCGAACGCATCATGGACGTTGCTGCAGATGAGCTAGGCATCGATCCGGCAGAGTTACGACGTGTCAACCTGCTGGCGTCCGCTGACTTTCCGCTCACCACGCTCGGCGGCGCCAACTATGACTCCGGCGACTACGAAATGGCTCTCGACGCCGTTCTTGAAGCTGCGGGTTATGACGAGATGAAGGCTGAACAGGCCGCTCGTCGCCAAAGCGGCGACACCAAGCAACTCGGCATCGGGGTCAGTACCTATGTCGAAGTCACGGCACCGGCTGGCTTACACGTCGAGTACGGCGCGATCAACGTCAACGATGACGGCACCGTCACCGCTCGAGTGGGTACCAGCGCGCACGGCCAAGGCCATGTCACCTCATTCTCTATGATCATTTCCGACATCTTGGGTGTCGAGATGGAAGATGTCATCTTGCTGCAATCCGACACCGCCGAAGTTCCCCGCGGTTCGGGAACCATGGGCTCACGCTCGCTACAAACTGCTGGCTCTGCACTACATGTGGCGAGCGAGACGGTGCTCGCCAAAGCCAAAGACCTCGCCGCACACCTTCTCGAAGCCAGCAGCGACGACATCGTCAAAGGCGAGGGCGGCCTACACGTGGCCGGAGTGCCCGCCAACGCGCTGTCTTGGTCGCAGCTGGTTGCAGCCGCGAACGATGAGAGCCAGCGCCCCGAGGGTATGGAGCCAGGGCTCGCCCACGAACTCGATTTCGATGGCGGCGACGCCACGTTCCCGTTCGGAGCACACGTGTCGCTGGTAGAGGTCGACACCGAAACGGGAAGGGTGCAAATGCTGCGCCACGTAGCGGTCGACGACTGTGGTCAGATCCTCAACCCGATGATCGTGCAAGGCCAGCAGCACGGCGGGATAGCCCAAGGCGCCGCCCAGGCGCTGTTCGAGGGAATTCAGTACGACGAAGATGGCAACCCCGTCACCTCGAACCTGATGGACTACGCCATCCCTGCGGCCTCCGAACTCATCTCCTTCGAGACCTCAAACACCGAGACTCCAAGCCCGCGCAACCCACTCGGCGCAAAAGGCATAGGCGAGTCGGGCACGATTGGCTCAACCCCGGCGATCCACAATGCGGTAATCGATGCACTGTCGCATCTAGGTGTTAAGCACATCGACATGCCGCTAACCAGCCAAAAGGTTTGGCAAGCAATCGCCGAAGCCCAGTAGATGCCTGGCCAATGCGCGGGCGTATCGATCATCGGTGAGAGCCGGTGATCGAACAGCAGATGCCCGGCGTCGCCGCCTTGTTCGAATAGTCGCGGACTCTCAGGGTGACGGAGTCGGCGGGCTGATACTCGATCGAGGCCTCGAAGACTTGGACGGGCGTGTTATCCGTAGGGCGAGAGAAGGTGGGCGCCAGCTTGATACCGGCATTTGAACAATCAGGACGAACCTTTGCTGTGTCTGCCGGACGGCATCGCCTTCACGGTCGGCCGAGGGGGGCAGAGATCTTGACCCTTACCCGATTGGCATCAGCATGGAATTTTCGATGTCTAGCCGGCGTCGCCAAAAAGCGCGACACCTCGCCGCTCGTATAGTAGCGAGCTGCGAGGTGCACTTCTATTGGCCCTAGGCCTCCGGCACCTCCAGTATCGCCCGTTTCAGGCGTTTCTCACCACCGGCATCATTCGCGTTTGGGGTGGTTGCGGTTGCCGTCGGGTTTTGGTGGTCGTGGTGGTGGTGTTTCTTGGGGTGTGGCGGCCCGGGTTCGCCAACGCCT
>CBERPN010000098.1:0-14291 GCA_965524675.1 uncultured bacterium | reverse complement strand
ACCTCGAACAACCCCTAAGACACAGCAAGCGATTGCGCTGTGGAGACAAGGACCTCCAACTCTGCGTTGAGGGCCGCGACCATACCGGTCGCGGCCCTCGCCGCGCTCCTAGCGATGCTGTTGCTACTGTCGATCGGCCCGGCCGGAGCCAGTGGCGCGGCTCCTACGGCCGATGCCGGGGGGCCCTATTTCATCGCTGAGGGTGATGATCTAGCACTCGACGCAAGCGCCTCCACCGATCCCGAATCAGACCCGCTCAGCTATGGGTGGGACCTCGACAACGACGGCGATTTCAACGATGCGGCTGGCGTTACGCCCACGGTGCCTTGGTCGGTTCTTGGCGACACCGGAATTGGAGACAACGGCGTCTACACGGTTGGTCTAAAGGTTGGTGATGGTTCAAATTCAGTCTCGACCCTCGCCACCTTAACCATCACCAATACCCAGCCCGTGGTGACCGTCTCCGGACCGGCCATAGCTGGCGCTGGTCTGCCGTTTCGGCTCAGTGTCGACGTCGCCGATCCTGGCGATGACAGCATTGCCTCCTGGATTATCAACTGGGGAGACGGCGGCATCGACTCTGGTACTGGCCAACCAGGCGATCACCTCCACACATATGCCGTCGCCGGTCTGAGCCACGGAATCACGGTTCAAGTAAGCGACGACGACGGCACTTGGCTGACCGCCGAAGTGGTGGTGCCGTACTACGACACGACCGAAACCGTGTCAAGATTCGAAGCCTCAACCGGTGCCAAAGTCGTCAACCTCGGATCGACAGCAGGAGCGTTAACCACCCCCCACTCGTCAACCCTGGGAGCCGACGGTCTCATTTATGTCACCGGCCTAGGCAGCGACTCAGTCGTCCGCTTCGACCCGACAAGCAACAACTATCTAGACACTTTCGTCGCGCCCGGGTCGGGCGGACTAAGTAATCCAAAGGGGTTGGCGTTCGGCCCCGACGGCCACCTTTACGTGGCCGATAGCGGGAACGGCAGAGTCTTGCGATTCAACGGAAACTCGGGCGCATTCATCGACATATTCGCCGGGGTCGGAACGCTCAACGGGCCCGGAGCCATTCTGTTTACACCCGACAGTACGTTGCTTGTCGCCGACCAAACCGACGACAACATCGAACGTTACGACGCCATCAGCGGCGCGTACTCCGGAGTCTTTTCAACCACAGCTGTAAGCGATGAACCGTCCGGGCTAACGATCGCCCCAAATGGCAACGTTTTGGTTGCGATGTTTGGTGGGGGAACGGTCAAAGAGTTCACCGCCGACACTGGCGCATTCGTAGGCAATTTCATCAGCTCGGGGCTAACGAATCCACACAGTTTGTCCTTCGGACCCGATGGAGAACTCTGGGTGTCGGACTATTTCACAGAACAGATTCTTCGATTCGATGGGGCGACCGGAGCAGCTTTGGGCCCTCGAATAGGCGAACCGTCGCCAGTGGGTCCGCGTGGATTCAGCTTCATCCCAGATCACACCATCGCCGTCACTGCCCCGCTAACGGTGAACTCCACTGGTGATGCTGGCGATGCCGCAACGGGCAACGGGTTGTGCGACACCGGAAACACCAACTCCCAAGGCGCCACCGAGTGCACATTGCGCGCAGCACTCGAAGAAGCGAGCGCGCCTGGAGGAGCCGACTACATCTCGTTCGATATTCCCACCTCGGAGCCCGGTTACTCGATCTCTCCAATCGCATTCACCTTGACACCGGCAACTGCGTATCCCGTAATCATCAACCCAGTAGTTATCGACGGATCCACACAACCTGGCTACACCGGCGACCCAGTTGTGCAACTAGATGGATCCTCGGCGCCCGCTGCAACTGCAGGGCTGCTCATTCAATCAGACGACTCGACCATCGAAGCAATGGTGGTGCACAGCTTCGCCGACGAAGGAATTGAGATTGCTGGTTCGGTCGGAACTGGTGACAACAACACGATCAGAAATAACTGGATTGGGATCGATAGAAACGGCAACGTTGCAGCAAATGGCGACATCGGCGTCCTCCTCACCACCTCTGCCGCCGACAATCTCGTCATCGACAATGTCATCGCTGGAAACGCCAACGCCGGTCTGGTGATACGCGGCGGCGGTTCCAACGACAATGTCGTCGTCGGAAACTCAATCGGTGTCGCCCCAGATGGTGTCACCGCTGTGCCTAACGGTTCACACGGAATCGAGATACTCGACCTCGCCGCCGACAACAGTGTCGGTGGGCCGGCAGCCGCACAGTCAAACTCAATAGTCAATAACGCGGCCGACGGGATCGCGATCCTCGCCGGAACGGGCATCGGCAACAACATCGTCGGCAATACAATCCATAGCAACGGCGGGCTTGGAATCGACCTCGGAAACGATGGCGTAACGCTCAACAACAACCTCGACGTCTGGACCAACTATCCGGTCATAACCACCGCCGAGGCTGCCAGCGGGACGATCGACTTGAGCGGAACTCTTGACGCACCGGCCGGTACCTACCGGGTTGAGGTGTTCAAGAACCAAACCGGCGCTGACCCATCTGGGTCGGGAGAGGGCGAACAGTTCGTCAGCTCGTTAACTCACCTCCACGCTGGCGCTGGGCCCGAGCCGTGGTCGACCACGATCCCCGGCACAATCGGCGACGTCGTCTCCATGACAGCAAGCCTAGATCTGGGAGGAGGGGCCTACCGATCAACGTCGGAGTTCTCGCTAGCCACGACGGTGGTTGGGGCGCCAAACACTCTTCCGACCGCCGACGCCGGGGGGCCATACACAACCGGCGAGGGCGACTCGCTCGTGCTCGACGGCTCCGGGTCGACCGACCTCGAACCCCTAACCTACGAATGGGATCTAAACAACGACGGAACATTCGGGGACGTAACCGGGGTGAACCCAACGGTCACCTGGGTAACGCTCGCCACCTTCGGGATCAACGATGAGGGAAGCTACACGGTTGGTTTGAGAGTCGATGACAGCACTACGGGAACAGATATCGACACAGCCACTCTCACCGTGACCAACGCTTCCCCAGCCATCTCGGTCGGCGGGCCGGGTTCGATTCTACTAACGCAGCCATACACGGTGGCTCTGAGCGCTACCGACCCTGGCGACGACACCATTACCTCGTGGACGATCAACTGGGGCGACGGAACCATCGACAACCTTGCAGGCAACCCCTCGTCGGCCAGCCACACCTACTCGCGCAAAGGCTCGTTCAACATCACCGCGGCGGTAACCGACGAAGACGGAACGTTCATCACCAGCAGGCTCCAGGTGGCAGATTCGGTGGGCGGCACCGCTGAGGAATACGACGGCAACACCGGCGACCAGATCCGGGAGTTTCCGCCCAACGCAGCACTCGTCGGACCGACGAAGGTGGTGATCGGGCCCGATGGTTACACCTATGTAAGCGGCCTCACCTCCGATTCAGTCGTTCGGTATGACACGGCTACCGGCAGCTTCGTAGACAGCTTCGTCACCGCAGGGTCGGGTGGGCTCGATGGCGCTGGTGGGCTGGCCTGGATGGGTGACGGTGACTTACTGGTCACCAGTTTCAACACCGACAGCGTCAAGCGCTACGACGGAATTTCGGGAGCGTTCGTTGAAGACTTTGTGACTTCAGGCCTCGGTGGGCTCGACGGGCCGATCGACCTAGCGCTGCGATCTGACGGCGACGTGTTCGTCTCGGGAAGACTGAGCCACTCCATAGTTCAATACGACGCCATCACCGGGGCCCTTGGCAATGTAATTTCCCCTGCAACTGCAGGGTTCGGTACCGGCCTAGCTTTCGGGCCTGACGGCAACCTGTACGTCGGTTCGAGCAACGGCACCTTGTCGAGCGTCGACAAGTACGACGGAGCGACGGGCACAGCCCTGGGGGCGTTCCTGAACCTAGCCAATGCACCATTTGGTCTCGTGTGGGGACCCGACGGTAACCTGTGGGTTTCCAGCGACACAGCCGACCTCGTAAACGTTTACAGCTCAGCCGGGATCCTGCTTCGAACCCACAGCAGCGCCGTCGACGGTTTGCTCGATGCGCTGCTGATCGACTTCAGCCCCGACCACCAAGTCGTCGTCGAAGCGTTCGGCGTAAACTCCACTGGCGATGGCACCGATTTGACGCCCGGAGATGGCCGCTGCACCACGGGCGGCACCAATGCGCTCGGTCAGCCCGAGTGCACGCTAAGGGCAGCGATCGAAGAGGCCAATTTCGCGGCTGATCCGGACCTGATCACATTCACTATTCCCGTTGGTGATCTTGGCTATGACGCAGTCGGCGAATACTGGAAAATTGCCCCTGGGTCACAACTGCCGAGCATCGATCAAACAACTATTTTGGATGGGACTACCCAGCCGGGCTGGGGGTCGACACCCGTGATCGAGATCGACGGCACCTCTGCAGGGGTGGCTAGTGACGGCCTGACGGTTCTGAGCTCGAACACTTCGATCCGAGGCTTTGCCATCAACCGTTTCGGGGGCGAAGGTATCGCCGTAACGGGCGCAGCGGCCAGCACCGTAATCGCCGGGAACCACATTGGGCTCGACCCGGCTGGCCTCGTCAACCGAGGAAACTTGAGCTGGGGAATCGAGTTGCAGCTCGGGTCGGGACCGACGACCATCGGCGGAACGACCTCCCTCGACCGCAACGTCATCTCCGGAAACGACGATACCGGTGTGATCGTCTACGGGTCGAACGACAACATCATCATCGGCAACTACATAGGAACCGACGTCTCTGGGCTCAGCCCGATTGGGAACAGCGCCGACGGAATCAACCTGGCCAATGGAAGCACTGGCAATGAGATCGGCCAACCCGGATCGGGCAACGTCATCTCGGGAAATAGCAATGACGGAATCGAGGTTGTCGGGGCTACCGGGTCGAACACGATCTACGACAATCTGATTGGACTGGGAGTCGACGGAACAACGATTGTCGCCAATGCCCGTCACGGAATTGTTCTCTTCGATGGGGCAAACAATACCCAAATCGGGGGGACAGGATTCGGCGAAGGAAACATCATCTCGGGCAATGGCTTCGAGGGCATACGCATCGACGGCAACGCCAATCCCGCGACCACCGCCAACGTGATCGCGGGGAACATCATCGGGCTCGACCAGACGGCCACCTTTGGCGTTGGAAACGGTACCCATGGCGTGAGGATTTTCGGAGCTGCTCACAGCAACGCTCTTGGCGGCAGCGATTCCGCAGCCCGCAACATCATCTCGGCTAACGGTGGGGATGGCGTCTGGTTCTCGGGTTCGGGCAGCGACAACAACGTCGTCGACGGCAACTACATAGGAACCAACGGCGCAGGCGATACGGCCCGCGGCAACGGTGCCTCGGGAGTCGACATCGATCTCGGAGCTGCCTCGACCGTGGTGGGAACGGCCGGTATCGGCAACCTTCTCTCCGGCAACGGCGACGCCGGAATCTTTGTCGGCGATGTCAGCCCTGGCACGATTATCCACGGGAACCTGATCGGAACCAATGCCGCTGGCACGGGGCCTCTACCGAACCTATGGCTTGGGGTGGCTTTGTGGGGAGGGCCGACGGCAACCCAAATCGGCGGGCTCGGCGGTGGCGAAGCAAACACGATCGCCTACAACGCCGGTGATGGGGTTTGGCTCAAACAGGATGCTGGAATCGCGAACCCCATACGCGGCAACTCCATTCACTCCAACGACGGACTAGGCATCAATCTAGAAGGGCTGGTCGACCTACCGTCGGGCATCACACCCAACGATGGCTTCGACCTCGATGGCGGCCCCAATCTCCTACAGAATTGGCCTGTCTTGACCTCGGCGGTCGCTACGACCGGCAATACGACGATCACCGGAAGCTTGAACTCCGGGGCGGCTACCAACCACTCGATCGACTTTTTCTCCACACCCGCTGGCGATGTCTCCGGCAATGGCGAAGGAGCGGTCTACCTAGGCTCCTCTTCGGTGTTCACCGTCTTTAATGGTTTCGGCGCAATCTCGACGGTGCTACCCATCTCGGTCGCTTCGGGTCATGTGATTGCCGCCACGGTCACCGACCCGAATGGCAACACCTCGGAGTTCGGAAATGCGGTCGTGGTGACCTCGGCAACCGCCATTGTGAACTCAACCAGTGATGCCGGCGACGTCGTAGCGGGTGACGATTTGTGCAACACGGGGGGACTCAACAGCGAGGGCGAAGTCGAATGTACGCTGCGCGCCGCCATCGAAGAAGCGAACGCATCGTCGCTGGTCATCGGAATCGATTTCGATATCCCAACTACCGACCCGGGCCACGCGGCGGGTGTCTGGACGATCTCGCCAGCATCTGCTCTCCCCACAATCGCTACCCTAACCAACCTCGATGCCAGCTCGCAGCCCGGTTACTTCGGTGTGCCCATTATCGAGATCGACGGCGCTTTGACCACCGGTAGCACCGACGGACTAACCATCAACAATACTGCCGACAACTCAACCATTCAAGCCGTTGCCATCATCAACTTTCCAGACAACGGACTCGTAATCTTCGGCTTCGCAGATGGCGTGAAAGTGCTCTCTAGCTACATCGGCGTCACCTCAGGCGGCTTGGCGGCCGGCAATGGCGACGATGGAGTCGACACCAATGGGGCTGCGCTAGTCGAAATTGATGGCAACGTCATCTCCGACAACGTCGGTTCAGGAATCCAGCTCGAGGGCGACGCGGTAACCATCACGGCAAACAAGATCGGAGTCGGGATCGATGGCTCGACACCGATGGGCAATGGCGGTGAAGGCATCTTTGTAACAGCGGGCGCCACGGCAAGTGTGATCGGCGGAACGAGTTCGTCGGACGCCAACATCTTTGCCTACAACGGACGCGACGGGATCTATCTCAACTCGGTCAGCCCGCCGGATGGAATCACGATCCTCGGCAATACAATCCACGATAATGCCGGTCTAGGAATCGACCTTGGCACGGATGGCGTAACCGGCAACGACCCAGGGGATGGCGACCTCGGGGCGAACGGGCTGCTGAACTTCCCGGAGATCACCTCGGTGTCGCGGGTGGGTTCAGACCTAGTTGTGAACCTCTCATTGGATGCTCCCGCCGGGAACTACCGGGTCGAGCTGTTCGGTAATCGTGCGGCTGATCCAAGCGGTAACGGTGAGGGCGACACGTTGCTCGGCTCGGCCGCGATCACTCACCTCGGCGCGGGTCCTCAGCCCTTGACGATCACCATGACCTCGGGGGCGACCATCCTTAGCGCTACCGCAACCCTCGATCTTGGCTTGGGATCGTTCGGATCAACCTCCGAGTTCTCTCCCGCAGTCCCCTCACCCGATCTGGTCATCGTCAACTCCGCCGGAGACGGCCAGGACCTCACAGCGGGAAATGGCGCTTGCGACACCGGTGGGGTGAATAGCCAGGGCAACACCGAGTGCACCCTGCGCTCCGCCATTGAAGAGGCCAACGCGTCTGCGGTGGTAGACACGATCTGGTTCGGAATCCCCACGAGCGACGCTGGCTATGACCCGAGCGGGTGGTGGACGATCGCGCCCGGGTCAGATCTCCCTGCGACCACCGCTGCGGTATCGATCGATGCGACGACCCAACCTGGTTGGACAACCCAGCCAATAGTCGAAATCGATGGAACCGCCGCCGGGCCTGCTGGCCGAGGCTTCTTTTTGGACGCAGGCGGTGAGGAACTTCGCGGCCTGGCGATCGGTAACTTCAGTGGAAGCGCGATTTGGGCTCAGGTCGGTGGAAGCACGATCGCCGGAAACACCATCGGCCTAGCGGCCGATGGCGCCACCAACTGGGGGAACGGCACCGAAGGGGTCTCGATATTCAACACCAGCTCCGCCGTCACAGTCGGCGGTCCCAACTCGGCGGACATCAACATTATCGTCGGTTCAGGCACGGCTGGGATTGGGCTCACCAATGCCGATAACACCGTTATCATCGGTAACTTCATCGGCGTGCTGCGCGACGGCGTGTCCCCGCTTGCCAACAACGGCGGAGTGTACGCCCAGACCTCAGCAGGAGTGCTTATCGGCGGTTCAGCACCGGGAATGGGCAACGTCATAAGCGGCAATACATTCCAAGGGATTCAACTCGACAACGGCTCGGACACCGCCACGATCAGAGGCAACCTCATCGGCGTGGGTGCGGACGGTTCTGCCACCGTTCCTAACGGTGCGACCGGAATCCATTTAACGTCGACGGCGACCGACCATGCAATCGGTGGCAGTGCCGCAGGTGAAGGCAACACGATAGCTAACAACGGCGGCGACGGAGTTCTTGTCGAATCCACCGGCGTTGCGCCCAGCATCCTCGCCAACTCGATTAGCCAGAATGCCGACATGGGCATCGACTACGGCGACGATGGAATAACTGACAACGACACGCCCGACATCGATACCATCCCTAACTACCCGGTACTAGGCAATGCCATCGCATCGGGCGGACAGATTTCCATCGGCTACACCCTCAATGCCGCCGCTGGCACATATCGCCTGGAGTTCTTCTCCAACCCATCGGGAGTCGATCCCTCTGGATATGGCGAGGGCGAACTCTTTCTGACGTCGACTTCGGTGGTCCTTGGTGGCTTGAACTTTGGATCAGGCACCGTGCTGATGCCGGGGTTCGCTGGCGACATCATCTCCGCCACAGCCACCCGCGAGAACGGCGGAGCTAACTTCGGCTCTACTTCGGAGTTCTCCGCAAGCGTGACGGCAGTGACCCAAACTCTGGCCAGCGTCATCGACCAGACCCAGCGCCGGTCCGACGCGGGTGCCGTCGGCGGTCTCGATCCGCGATCTGCCATACCGGGAGCCGCTGGTTCAGCTCTGGCCTTCGACGGAAACGACGATCGTCTGCTCGGCCCGGGCCTAGATATCACGAGCAATGCGCTCAACATGTCTGGCTGGGTGAATCTGTCAGCCATGGGCACCGACCCTCGTATCATCGCCAAAGCCGCAAGCTCCGGTCCAGCGATCTACGAGCTACTAGTCGATAGCACCACCACCGAGGCTGTCGCCCGGGTAAGAGTGGGTGGCGTTGGGTATGAAGCGCGCGGCGGAAGCGTCAGTACAGCATCGTGGCACCAGGTTTCAGCGACTTGGAACGGTGCCGATCTAGCGTTGTACGTCGATGGAGCGCAGGTCGACACCGTCGCCGCGGCGGGTATTCTCGACACCGAGCCAGCCGAACTCGTAAGGGTCGGAAACAACAACCTGAACAATCGCGGTATCGATGGTGGCCTCGATCATGTGCAGGTGAAGCATCGAGAGGTCAGCGGGGACGAGACAGCGGCGCACTTCGCGAACATCAATGACTCATCTAGTTTCATTCAACTCGGCGATGAACAGACCACCACTCCCAACGCCTGGACGATCGACACAACCCAGAGCCACTCGGGTTCGTACGCTCTGGAAGCGCCCGAAACCAGTGGCGCAGACGCCGCCGCTTGGGCTGTGGCCATCGGCGTTGATGAACCGGGGATCGTGTTCGAATCGTGGTGGTACTTCACCAGCGACACGACCATCGATGCTTCGGCCGGAACCCGAACCGGTCTGGTTCCAACCAACCAGTTCGAAGCAGCATTAACCTCCCCTTCCGGTTGGGAGTTACGCCAGCGCAAGGGCACCGTCGAGTCCTCCGACGCAGCAGCTTCCGGCACGCCCACGACCGGCACCTGGATGGAGGTCGCGGTGTGGACTCGACCGAACGGCGATTCTCGCATCCTGATCGATGGTGTCGAGGTCACTCCCTGGACAGTCCAAGGAACTGCACTGATCTCAGGCTCGGTCGGGTTTCGCGCCGGAGCACTCCAAGCGATCGACGATTGGTACATCGATGATGCCCGGGCCCGTAAACTCGTCTTCCCCGAGCCAATCACTAACCTGGGACCGCTCGATCGAAACTAACCGCAATTTACTGCCGCAATGACCGCCTAGCGATGCTGGGGACAGTAATTTCGTGCGCTCACCTCCTTAGAAGGATCCGTGAATAGATAATGGCTGAATCATCCACTCGTCCAAAGTTTGGGCTAGATGTCCCGATCGGTGGAGATTTCGCAGACGCGGCCCGGCTAGCCGAGCTAGCAGCCGACGCCGAAGCAGCTGGCTGGGACGGGTTCTTCGTCATGGACCATCTAGTCCGTCGACAGCCTTGGCAAGCGATGATCGACCCGTGGATTGCGCTCACAGCGGTTGCGGTTGCCACCCAGAAGATATCGATCGGGCCGATGGTCACGCCCCTGGCGCGCCGACGCACCGCGATCATCGCTCGCCAAACGGCGACCCTCGACCAACTCTGCGGTGGGCGCCTGCTGCTCGGAGTGGGATTGGGCGCTCCGGACGGCGAGTTCACTCGCTTCGGCGAAAGCGCCGACCCAAAGCTGCGCGCTGAGATTCTCGACGAGTCGCTCGAACTTCTCCAACTGCTTTGGTCGGGCGAAATCATCACCTACCACGGTGAGCACGAACACGCCGACGAAGTTCAGTTTCTACCGCGCCCGACAAATGGTCGAGTACCTATCTGGGTGGCTGGCGGTTGGCCATCAAAACCCCCATTTCGCCGCGCCGCTCGCTATGACGGAATCTGGCCAATCTCAAGAGACCGCTCCGGCCTAACGGTCGATGATTTTCTAGAGTGCGTAGCTGCGACGACGAAGTTCCGCGAACAACAAGGCGACGACCTCAGCCGTCCATTCGACAACTGCTTTACCTCTCGCAGCCCTGGTCCTGGCGACTCACAGACAATCGACAAGATCGGTCGACTCACCGAAGCTGGCATGACTTGGTGGCTGGAGCCACTCGATGTCGCCGAGCTGTCGTACGAGCAACTCCAGGATCGAGTGGTCGCTGGGCCGCCTGGCTAGGAGTCTGGCCTACCGACCGCGATTTCTGTGCCGTCATCGTGCATCACCGACCAGTCGGGGTAACGCAACGCTGCCAGCTTTCCTTCATGGTCATCGTCGCCCATCCGCCGCTCCAGATGCAGCTGTCCAACGCTGTAGTCGACGCAGTAAACGTTTCGACGTAGTCCCATCCAGTCGTGGGCCCGAACGCCAGCGAGAACGTCCTGTCCAAAGACGCCAAAGCGCCGTTCTGACGTGCTGCTGAACTGTCGCCAAAAGTGGCCTATCACGACGGGTTTGTTATCTCGGTAAGTGTTCCACCAGGGGATCCGCTCGGTCATCCTCCAGCGGCCCGCTCCATAGTATGGAATCGCGGTTGGCCGAACGGTGGACGTGGTGAGCACTCGAATCGGATTCTTCATCTGAAGATCGAATTCACGAATCGTGTGACCCGGGACTGGTTGAGGCTGCCAATCGCTTTCCGATGCGTGCGCATCGAAGAAGAACTTTTCATTGTCTAGCGCGGCTTGTAGCGGCACATCGTCAAAGATGATCGCTTCCGTGCGATCGTCGAAGCCTTCGAGTAAGCGCGCCACCTCTGCACCAGCATCGCCGCTCTCGCCGGCTACCTTCCCGAGTTCGGCAATCGACTCTTGATGCCAGCAGGCATGAACCACCCGAAGCTCGGCGTTCTCGAGGGCCAAGGGTTGTGAATCCATGAAGTCGAGGTACGCATCGCGTCTGTGTGGTTGCGCCTCGACCGATTGATAGTCCTCGGGCACTGCCCATGGTTCGGGTTGCAGCAGCCAGCCATTGCCGTGCCCGTAGGTTCCGGTCAAGATGTTGAGTTCGTGGTTGCCTAGGACGCATTGAGCGTGCCCAGCTTCTGTGAAGGCCATAACCAGTTCGAGCACTGCTGGACTATCGTGCCCGCGATCGACCAGGTCGCCGAGAAAGACGAGGCGACGCCGCTCGGGGTGAGATCCGTCTGCGCTGTAGCCCAACAGTTTCAGCAGGCGGATCAAGGTTTCATACTCGCCGTGCACATCACCAACGATGTCGAGAGGTCCGTCGAACAACTCGTCAACAAGTTTCACTGACAATCAGCCCCGCTAGCTCCAACCGGCAGTTCCAGTGAACCCACTCGACCGAGAAGCGAACACAGGTCATCGAGGGTGTCGTCGAGCGCTCCGTCGTTTGGACACATGACTAGACAATGGCTGAACTCCTCGAAGTCGCGAACCATCTGAAGATGAAGAGGCACTGGATCGGAGAGCACGTGGTTCAGGCGCGGCGCCGCGGCCAGACGAGTAAGAATTGTGCTCTCGCTCGCCCGCACCCAGACCATGATGAAGTCTTGACCCATGTCGGTGACCGCGACATAAAGCATTCGCCTGAACTGACGAAAGTGAAGGGTGTCATCGAACACAACATTTGGATGGGCACTAATGAGCGTCTCGAGTTCTGCGATAGCGGTTCGGTAGACCTCGCCACGGGTGGTGAGGTCTATAGGAATGCCTTCGACCAACTTGCGTTTGTTGTCTGGGTCGCGGCCGTAGATGTCGCGCTTTATCTCGTCGAGGTCGAAATAGTAGTAGCCGAGTCGATCTGCAAGCTGACGAGCGACGCTGGATTTTCCGGCCCCAATGAGTCCACCAACGAAAACGATCACGCCTGCCTCCTTTGGGATACACCCAGTTGAACTGTACCCAAGCTTTCCGAGACGATGAAATGCCATTCGGATTAGACGGTTCGCAACGGCCCCCCGCCGCCGCTTCGAGCCTGCTCCGGTGCCATGACCTTGTGCTCTACGCGTTGCACATGCTCGGCGATACGGTGGGGCTGAACTCTTTGATTAGGAGGTCTCCAATGATTTATGAAAAGACCGTCACGCTGACGGTGCCGTTCGACGAGGCACTCGAACAGGTCAAGGCGGCGTTTGCGTCCGAAGGTTTCGGAACCCTCACCGAGATCGACATGCAAGCCACCCTTAAGGCCAAGATCGACAAAGACATGGATCGCTATGTCATCGTCGGGGCGTGCAACCCCAAACTGGCGGGCGCCGCACTCGACATCGTGCCGCAGATCGGTGCTCTCTTGCCGTGCAACGTAGTGGTGCGCGAAGTTGCCGACGGTGTCGCGGTCGAAGCAATGGACCCGGGCCTAATGGGATCGGTTACCGCCAACCCCGACATGGAACCAATCGCTGAAGAAGCCCAAAGACTCATCCACAACGCCATGGAACGCCTCAGCTAAAGCCCGAAACCCGTTCTGCCAGCGAGGATCGCCCCCCTGGGGGCGTTTTTGGGTGGCAGAAGTGTTGGCTTGTGGGAGAGTTGTTGAATGCTCGACACCACAGACCGCGTTGCGGTCATCTCTGGCGCCAACCGAGGAATCGGTCTGGCGATAGCCCGTCAACTGGCCTCCGAAGGGTACCGCCTTAGTCTCGGGGCACGCGACATAGAAGGCCTTAAAACCGTCGTGGCCGAACTCCCGATCGATCCCGATCGACTGCTTCTCAATCACTTCGACGCGACCATACCCGAAACGCATACACGCTGGATTTCACGGACTATTGAGGCGTTCGGCGCTGTCGACGTGTTGGTAAACAACGCAGGAGTCCTCGCCGAAACAGGTGTCGAGAACTATCGACCTGAAGAGCTCGACAAGATGTGGGATGTCAATGTGAAGGCACCGATTCACCTCACTCATCTCACGCTCCCCCACCTGAAGGAATCAGGTAGCGGCAGGGTTCTGAACGTGGCGTCGATGTCCGGAAAACGAGTCGCCGGCGACTTTATCGCCGGCTACGCGATGACGAAACACGCCGTGATGGCGCTTTCGGGTGCCACTCGGATGGCCGGTTGGGATGATGGGGTCCGAGTCACCTCTTTGTGCCCCGGCCTTGTTGCTACTGACATGACTGGCGTATTTGACTTCCCGCCTGACGAAATGATTCAGACCGAGGACTTGGCAGAACTCGCTGCCTTGGTACTGCGTTTGCCAAACACCGCTGCTGTCAACGAACTGCTGATCAACCCCACCCTTGAACCGACCTGACTCGCCTGCCGGTCCTGTCCTAGGCAGCGGTGACCGATTGGGTTCGCTGGAGGATCCAGGCACGTAGATCTTCTTCGGCCATTGGCATCCCCAATCCGAATCCCTGTAACAGGTCGGTACCCATCTCCGTTAGCTGGCGAGCTTGCGCCTCGGTTTCGACGCCTTCCGCAACGATAGAGGCGCCCAACAGATGACCGGTATCGATGGTTAGTTGAACCAGTGAGCGATCATCCATTTCTGCTAGTCCGGCGACAAATGTCTGATCGATCTTTAAGATATCGATGGGCAGTCTTCGAAGATTCGCTAGTGATGCATAACCCGTGCCGAAGTCGTCGATTGCGATTCTCAAGCCAGCCGACATCAGGGTTGTGAGGGTGGCGGCGGCTTGATCCAAGTCGTCGAGCAACGCAGTCT
>CBERPN010000097.1:0-14293 GCA_965524675.1 uncultured bacterium | reverse complement strand
TACCCAGAATGTTGCCGGTGCGGCAGGGATGGCAGCGGCGTTATCAGCGACCGTGGCCGAACGCCCGCAATTAGTCGATCGGGTGGAGGCCTTGCGGTCGCGCCTGATCGATGGCCTTCAGTCCGAACTCGACGGGGTTCACGAGTCGGGTGTGAAAGGTGGCGACCGGTCGCATAAAGTCGCCGGAAGCGCGCACCTTTGTTTTGAAGGAATCGACTCCGAGGCGTTGTTGTTTCTGCTGGAACGCGGCGGTGTGTATGCCTCGGCTGCTTCATCGTGTGCCAGCGGAGCGCAAGAGCCCTCACATGTTCTCGCGGCCATGGGGGTTACTCACGAATTAGCGAGGGGGTCGCTGCGACTTTCGTTGGGCGCGACCACATCGTCGGCCGATATCGACCTTGCTCTCGAAGTGATTCCGGCTGCGGTTCGCCAACTTCGGGGTGGCTCATGAGCGGTCGACGTCAGGTGATGATGGCGATGTCGGGTGGGGTAGATTCCTCGGTCGCTGCCGCGATGCTTATCGATCAGGGCCACGATGTTGTTGGGGTCACCCTCAAACTCTGGGGCGGCGAGAGCGATTCGGGCTGTTGTTCGGTTAGCGATGTCGACGATGCCCGTTGGGTGGCCGAGCAGTTAGGTATCGAACATCACGTGTTCAACCTGGGAGCCGAGTTCGATGAACACGTGGTCGATCCATATGTGGCGAGCCACGCCGCCGGAACCACGCCGAACCCGTGCATCGAATGCAACCGACACGTAAAGTTCGGCAAACTTCACGAACGAGCCAAGGAGTTAGGTTTCGATGCTGTCGCAACCGGACACCATGCCCGCCTAGTTACCAAGTCCGACGGAACTTGGCGCCTCGCCCGCGGTGCCGATGCGGCTAAGGATCAGTCCTATGTGCTGTACATGTTGGGCCAGGAGCGCCTCGAACGACTCATGCTTCCGCTCGGGGCCCACACCAAGACCGAGGTGCGAGCCCGAGCCGCCGAGTTAGGGCTTCGCACCGCCAACAAGCCCGATAGCCAAGACGTTTGCTTCATTACCAGCACACGTGGCGGTCGTCAGCGATTCTTGGGCGATCGTCTAACCCTGACCCCTGGGCGAGTCATCGACAGTGATGGCAGCGAGGTTGGTACGGTCACAGCGGTCGAGTTGGTGACCATTGGGCAACGCAAAGGCCTAGGAATGGCTGGCGGTGCACCGCCGCGCTACGTAACAAAGGTAGACACCAAAAACTCGACGGTGACGGTTGGTGATCCCGCCGAGCTGCTCGTCGCCGAAACTCATGTTGGTCAGCTCGAATGGGCCGACACGCCCTTCACCGGCGAGGTGGTGGTGCAGGTGAGCGCTCATGGTGCTCCGGCCCCAGCATCCTTCGCTATCGACGGCGAAGCTGGCAGCTCTAGCGGAGTTGTCACCTGGGTCGATCCGCACCGCAAGGTTGCCCCCGGCCAGAGCGTGGTGCTGTACGACGGCGATGAGGTACAGGGCGGCGGAATCGCTAGCTGAGAACCCGACCAGCAGTACGGCCTGCGCTATTGAACGAGCTTGCGAGCTTGGGCTTCGGCTAGGGCGGCGCCTGGTCGGCTGGGCGAGAACAAGAAGTCGTCGAGCGGCTCGCTGGTGGCTGGCTCGCCGCGTTTGGCTCGGGTGAGGTCGACCGGTTCATCGAGGGTTAGTTCGAGCGCCAGGCCGACAGCATTAGACGTCAGGTCAGTGGCGTTTGAATCCGCCAGCGCTGGGCCGAGCGAGCTTATTGAGCGACGTCGAAACAACACCGGTTCGCCCAGAGCGAAGCCGTCGTGTAGAACCAACCCGGCGGGCACAAAAACCACCCATCGTTGAGTCAAGACGTGAAGCGCCCGAATCAGTACCGCGGCAAGAGCGAAGCCCAGAACCGATAGCACCGCGCCTAGTATCCAGTGCCGGGTTAGCAGCAGCCAAGGCCCAGCGGTAAGCCCAGCGACAGTTCCTAGCCACGCCAGCGGAAGTGGGCCGAGCAGCAAGGGGCCGGGCACCTTTAGCGGCATCCGTCGTTCGTCGCCGTAGGACGAGCCGTCGATGAAGGTCTCGCCGATCGATGACGACAATGCCAAGACCGCTGCTGCGACTGCGGTTAGGACACCAAGAGCAGCGAGTGCTGTGTCTAGGTCGCCGTCGGACGACGCCGACAGCGCAGCAAGCACCGTCGCTGGTACTGCGGCGGGCACAACGATTCGCAGCGCTGTCAAAGTCTCAGATCGCGGCACCATCATGGCGATGAGCGTGAGGCTCCAAATCACCCACAGCGCTATCGAAGCACCAGAACGCACAGGCAGGCCCGATCCGGTGAACGCTTCGTCAAACACTGCGCCGGCCGTCAGGGGCATCACAGCCCAGGCGGCTCGCAGGGCCCACAGCCCGAACTTGTCCAATATCTCGACCATGGCGACCCGAACCGTGCCATACGCCCTGCGTGTTCGCCTACCTCGGCGGGCATATGATCACCATGATGAGTATCGACCCAGCGGCTCGGGCCGCCGAGCTTAGAACCGAGATCGCCGCCCACAACAGGGCATACCACGAACTCGACGAGCCCTCGATTCCCGACGCCGACTACGACACCCTGGTTCGAGAGCTGCGGACCTTGGAGGACGAGCACCCCCATCTGGCTGTAGCCGACTCGCCGACCCGGCTGGTCGGCGCCGCCCCTTCGGCCATGTTCGCCCCGGTCGAGCATCGGGTGCGAATGATGTCGCTCGACAATACCTTCGATGCTGATGACCTTCGCGACTGGGCCACCAAGCTAGAGCGGGTGCTCGATGGTCAAGAGGTTCCGGCGTTCGTCTGCGAGCTGAAGTTCGATGGGCTCGCCGTGTCGATTCGCTACGAGAACGGCGAACTGGTTCAGGCCGCCACCAGAGGTGACGGCAAGGTGGGCGAGGACGTCACCCACAACGTGCTCACAATCGCCGACGTGCCGCATCGCCTGGCTGGCGACGCGCCCGCGGTCATCGAGGTCCGAGGCGAGGTGTACATGGCGATCGCCGATTTCGATGCCCTAAACGACGCGCAGCGAGCGGCTGGCGACAAGATATATGTGAATCCTCGAAACACCGCCGCCGGATCGTTGCGGCAAAAGGACGCGACGGTCACAGCATCGCGCAAGCTCTCGTTTTGGAGCTATCAACTCGGCGATGTTCAAGGTGCACCCGGGCTGAGTTCTCATCACGACACGTTTGAATTGTTGGAGTCGCTCGGCTTGCCCGTGAACCCTCATAGCCGTGTGGTGGCGTCGATCGATGAGGTGCTCGGATTCATCGCTGAGTTCGAGACCAAACGACATGATTTGGCATATGAGATCGACGGAGTCGTCGTCAAAGTCGACTCCTTGGCCCTTCAGAACACTCTCGGTTTCACTTCCAAGGCACCGCGGTGGGCGATTGCTTACAAGTTGCCACCTGAAGAACGCACCACAAAACTTCTCGATATTGAGGTTTCGATCGGTGCTGGTGGCCAGGCAACTCCATTCGCTCGACTCGAGCCGGTATTTGTTGGGGGGTCCACCGTGGCGACAGCGACCCTGCACAACCAAGACCAAGTTCGTGAAAAGGATGTTCGGCCTGGCGACATAGTAATCGTCCGCAAAGCTGGCGACGTTATCCCCGAGGTGGTGGGGCCGGTTCTTGCGGCACGACCAAAGGGTCTGGCGGCGTGGCAGTTCCCCAGCGAATGTCCGGTGTGTGGCACGACATTGATTCGCCCAGAGGGCGAAGCCCGGAACCGGTGCCCTAACTACGATTGTCCGCAGCAGATAAGGGGCCGGATTCAACACTTCGTAAGCCGTGGAGCCATGGACATTGAAGGGTTCGGCGAGAGCCGGGTCGATCTATTCGTGTCCGAAGAGATGCTGGGCGACCCGGCCGACATTTACACACTCGATTTCGACCGAATAGCTGCCATGGAAGGTTTTGGCGAGACTTCGGTAACGAACCTTCGTACCGCGATCGAAGAATCGAAACTGCGGCCGCTCGGCAACGTGTTGTTTGGTTTGCGCATTCAACACGTTGGTTCGACGGTGGGCGAGTTGCTGGCGGCCGGCTTTGGCGATATCGATGGCTTGCTTGACGCCGATGTTGAGCGGATTGCCGCGATCGAAGGTCTCGGCCCGACAATCGCCGCGACCGTACACGCATGGCTGCAGGTGCCTAGAAATCGTGAGGTTGTAGAGAAGCTGCGCATTGCAGGCTTGAATCTGGAGGGTCCCCCGGTTGTTGAAGTGGCGCAAACGCTCGAAGGGCTCACCGTGGTTGTCTCGGGCGGCCTTGAAGGCTTTAGCCGCGACCAGGTTCAGACCGCTATCAAGTCGCGCGGCGGAAAGTCTCCTGGTTCGGTGTCGAAAAAGACGGCAGCGCTTGTGGTGGGCGAGAACCCGGGAGCTTCGAAGCTCACCAAAGCCGAGGAGTTGGGAATCCCCCTGCTCGATGAAGCCGAGTTCGTAGAGCTGTTAGAAACGGGAATCGTCCCAGACGCCAAATAGCCACAGGGCTGTTAGGAAGCGCTGAACTCCCAGCCGATTTGCTGCGAATCCGCTCGACCTGCCGCGATGTTCCAGTACTCGACCAACACCTTGTTGCTATCGGGCTTGAGCCGCTCGATCACTCGGCCTATGCCGGGAGTGAACGTGACCGAGTTGAGTGCTTCGCTCCACACCTGTTCGTCGAATGGAATTGGCGTGTCGTTGATGGTGATGATCTCGCCTCTCCAACCGGGGGCAAGCAGTAGCGCTACATCGTGCTGCTGCTGAACCTCTTCGCCTCTGAACGGTACGAATCCTTCGAGCGCTGCGTTGCCGCGAATGAGAATGTCGCTGCTGTCCTCGCCCCCGGTCAACCCGGCGAGAGCAAACGCGCCCACGCCAAACAGGAGCACAAAACCAATAACAACTTTTTCACGCAGCGACATCGTCAACAGAATACTTGCTAGCAGCGACGTATTGGCGTTGTTTCGGGTCTCCGTGCTTTGGTGTGCCCGTGAGGGTGCGGTTTGTGGTGTTGTGCGTCGAGCGGTGGGCGATTATCGGTGTCTGACACCACCCGGTGGGCGGATTAGGGACGCTCATTAGGGACGTGTCTGACACCATTGTGGTTTTGGGTTTTCGGGCTTTGGCGTGCCCGTTCAGGGTACAGATTGTGGGTGGCGGCGGTGGGTGGGGGCTTGTGTAGTCCCGTCGCGCTAGCGAGGGCGAGTTTGCATGCTGTGGGAATTAGCGAAGCGCCGGAGCCGGAGGCGGAGACAAGTAATGGCGCGCTATATAGACTTCATGTGATGTCTTTGGGCGACCTTCACGACAATCTTGGTCGCCTATATGGTGGGCGCTACCGGATGGTGCGCCCGGTCGGACGGGGATCTTCGGCGCAAGTATTTTTGGCGGACGACATCAAGCTCGATCGACAGGTGGCGGTGAAGCTGCTGCACGAGAGCCTTGCCGGCGATCGGGTGTTTCTCGAACGCTTCAAGGATGAGGCCCAACGGTGCGCGCAGCTGTCCCAGCAAAACATCGTGACCGTGTATGACTGGAGTGGCGAAGATCGGCCCTATATCGTAACCGAGTTCTTGGGTGGCGGAAGCCTTGGGGCGATGATAGATGCGGGCAATTTGCTTTCGCCAGCCCAGGCGCTTGTCGTCGGCCTCGGCGCAGCTAAGGCACTGGAGTATGCGTCGAACCGAGGGTTGGTGCATCGCGATATCAAGCCCGCGAATCTGCTGTTTGACGTTGATGGTCAGGTGCGTGTTGCCGATTTTGGCCTGACGCTGGCACTCGCTGAAGCGGGAAGAACCCAGCCAGGCGATGAAATGTTGGGCACCGTACGATACGCGTCGCCCGAGCAGGCTCGTGGCGAGTCGTTGAGCGAGAAGTCCGATGTGTACTCGTTGGCTCTAAGCCTGGTCGAGGCGGTTACCGGTGAGGTGCCCTTTCAGGGCGATTCTCCTCTCGGGACTTTGATGGCGCGAACCGAACGCGACATGGTCGTACCCCACGAGTTGGGTCGCCTCGAGGTGACTCTCAGTAAGGCCGGAGCGTTGGATCCCCACGAACGTCCTACAGCCACCGAGTTAAAAGTTGCCTTGCTGGCGGCGGCCGAGAGTATGGCTCCGCCCGAAAAGCTTCCACTGATGGGTACCCAGGCACCGGTAGGGGCGGTCACCGAGCGCTTGGCTCCCACCCAGATCGGAGTTCCGGGCACATCACAGCCGGCCAGCGTTGTGGTCGACCAGACAACAGCACCCAAGCGCAAGTGGCCATGGGTCATATTTGCCCTGCTGGTTCTAGGCGGAGCCGCTACTGCAGGGTATTTCGCCTATGTGGCAAACCAGACCAGCTCATTTTTGGTACCAGATCTACTCGACGTACCCGAGGGCGAGGCTTTGGCCCGAATCGACCGCAATGGCTGGTCGGTTCAGGCTCCGCTTTTTTTGCGCGATGACGACGTCGCTGAAGGGCGAGTCATCAGCACCGATCCGCCTGCTGGTACCGATCTGGCTGAGGGTGAAGCCTTCGTCTACACGTTGTCGCTTGGCCCCACCAACAACACCGTTCCCTCCGACGGGCTGCTCGGACAACCAGCAGATTTCGTCGAGGAGCAGCTGCTAGCGCTGGGGTTCGGAGTCAATTTCGCCAACCCCGAATTTTCTGAAGCTGTCTCGAAGGGCAGTGTCGTCTCGGTGGGCGATGCTGGTCGCGACCTGCCCAAAGGCACCGAGATCATCGTTACCGTCTCCAATGGTCCGCCACCGCGAGCCGTCCCGGCCGACTTGATAGGCGCCGATGTCAACGCGGTTACCCAACAACTTCTCGATCTTCGCCTCGTTCCAGTGGTTCGAGGAGTGTTCGATAGCCAAGTCGAAGAAGGTCTGGTGCTTAGGGTGTTCCCGCGCGAGGGCACCGAGGTCGCTGCCGACACCGAGATCGACATAGTCATATCGAAGGGGCCGCCGCCCCGCGCTGTACCGGGGGTTATTGGTCTCACCGTTGAAGAGGCCACACGCGCATTGATCGCGTTCGGGTTCACCGTCGAGATCGCCGACGGGCCATCGGACGGAATCGTTGTTGGCCAGAATCCTCTCTCCGACGAGGAAGCCAACTTTGGGTCCGTGGTTGAATTGTTTACCCGCGAACCGGATCCCGATCCCGAAGCAGAAAACTCCGACGGCGAGAACGCTGACGGTTAGTCGGTTATTGCGTCGATCCGAGCAGCGACCTCACGCGCTAGCGGATCATCCTTGGCGTCGGCCGGAACTTGAAGTTGCAGGATCTTCGACACATCTCCCTCGACCAATATGCGGCCACGCAGGAATGCCTCCATCACCGCTTCGGCCTTGCGCCCAACAAAAAGCGTGTAGGCAACCTCATAGGGCAGTGTGATGACGATCTCGGGTTCGTCTAGTTCGCCGAGCTCAACCGAGAGTCCTCCGGGCGAGCTGTCGACGTAGCCGCGAATCTCCGAATCATCGAACGGAGCGTCAGTGATTACAACGTTTGCGCTTAGCTCTAGGGCGGGGGCTTCGACCCGGTCTTGGTATTCAGCACGGATTTCTTGGGCTGCTGAAATCCACTCGGGACTCAGAAAGGGATATGACATAGGAAATACGGTACCGCTTGTAGCCGCTGCGCGAATACGATGCTGGCCATGTCTGAAGAACAATCTTCGTCGCAGTCGCTGACGGCCGACGATGTTACCCATGTGGCCAAGCTCGCTTTGCTCGACCTTACCCCCGCTGAGGTCGAGCGTTTCACCGTGCAGCTCGCAGCGGTGCTCGACACCGCGGCCGATCTTGCTGCCCTCGACCTAGCCGACGTCGAACCAACCCGGCATCCCTTCGGGCTCACCAATGTCACCCGACCCGATGTGGTTGTCGAGTCACTCGATCGTGAGGCGGTACTGGCCCAAGCGCCCGACATCGAGGACAACCGTTTCAGGGTTCCGCCAGCGCAAGGAGCCGACTGAACCATGTCTCCCTCCGATTTCTCAACCCCGACCGCAGTCGAAATTTCGGCTGCCGTTCGATCCGGCGAGCGCAGCGCCGCCTCGGTTGTCGACGACGCCATCGCTGCGATCGAGCACCGCGAGGGCGAGCTTCACGCTTACAACCTAGTGATGACCGATCAGGCGAGGGCCGCCGCCGCTGCGGTCGACGCCGCGGTCGCTGCTGGCAACGACCCTGGTCCGTTGGCGGGTGTGCCAGTCGCCCTCAAGGACAACATGTGCACCAAGGGGGTCGCGACCACTTGTTCTTCGAAGATTCTCCAAGGCTGGGAACCTCCCTACGATGCGACGATCACCAACTTGCTCCACGCCGCCGGTGCGGTCGTTGTCGGCAAGACCAACCTCGACGAGTTCGCCATGGGAAGCTCCACCGAGAATTCGGCGTTCGGAGCGACTCGCAACCCTCACGACGTCACACGTGTTCCCGGAGGATCCTCTGGTGGAAGTGCCGCGACGGTGGGCGCAGGAGCGGTGCCGCTGTCGTTCGGCAGCGACACCGGCGGCTCAATTCGCCAACCGGCGTCGTTGTGCGGGGTGGTCGGTGTAAAGCCAACTTACGGAATGGTGTCGCGCTATGGCTTGGTTGCCTTTGCTTCTTCGCTCGACCAGATCGGTCCGTTCGCCACCACCGTGGCCGATGCAGCACTGGCGCTCGAAGTAATCGCTGGACACGATCCGCTCGATTCGACATCTATTCCTCAGGCGATGCCCAGCCTCCGCTCGGTCCTCGGCGAGGGAGTCAACGGGCTTCGAATCGGAATAATTGGCGAACTCAGCGGCGATCCGGCGCATAACAGTGTCGAAGGTATCGCGGTCGATGTTCAAGGCCGCGCTAGCGCCGCTGCCGAGGCGCTCGAGGCAGCGGGGGCAACGGTCGAGCTGACCTCGATTCCGTCGGTCGTGTTCGGGCTGGCCGCCTATTACCTCATCGCTCCGGCCGAGGCCTCGAGCAACTTGGCTCGCTACGACGGGGTTCGTTACGGAATGCGGGTCGATGGCCCTAACGCGTTGGCGATGAACGCAGCCAGTCGAACCGCTGGGTTCGGCGACGAGGTGAAACGGCGAATCATGTTAGGAACCTACGCTCTGTCCTCGGGCTACTACGACGCCTACTACGGCCAGGCCCAGCGGGTGCGCACCTTGATGATTAATGAGTTCGCCGAGCGCTACCAGGATTTCGATCTGTTGCTCACGCCGACATCGCCCACCACCGCCTTCGAAATCGACGCGAAAACCGCTGATCCGATGACTATGTATGTCAACGATGTGTGCACGATTCCGAGCAATCTAACCGGCCATCCCGCCATCTCGGTTCCCTTTGGCAACGGCGACGATGGGCTGCCGATCGGAGTGCAGATAATGGCACCGATGATGGGAGAACAAACCATGTTCAGAGCTGCGGCCGTACTAGAGGAGGCTGCGAACAAATGAGCAATGAATCCATCACGGGCAGTGTTGATGAATCCATCACGGGCAGTGTTGATGAAGCCGCGACTGGCACTGTTATCGACGGCTGGGAGATCGTGATCGGGCTAGAAGTCCATGTCGAGCTGAACACCGCCACCAAGCTGTTCTGCGGCTGTCGTAATTCCTTTGGAGACGAGCCCAATACCAACATATGTCCAACCTGCCTTGGCCTACCTGGCTCGTTGCCGGTGCTAAACGCTCAAGCTGTCGAGTCGGCGATGCTGCTCGGTCGTGCGCTTAACTGCACGGTCAACAGTTCGGTCTTTGCCCGCAAAAACTACTTCTATCCCGACCAACCAAAGGATTATCAGGTCAGTCAGTACGACCTGCCAACCAACACCGATGGCTGGATTGATCTGACCGGCTTCGGGCGGGTGGCGATCGAGCGAGCCCACATAGAAGAGGACGCTGGCAAGCTGAACCACGGAGGCGGCGACGGGCGAATCCACGGCGCCGAGTACTCCATGGCCGATTACAACCGCGCCGGAGTGCCGCTTGTCGAGGTAGTGAGTCACCCCGACATGCGCTCGGCCGAACAAGCCAAGGCATATGTGACCGAGCTACGCAGCATTGTTCTTGCCCTCGACGTTAGCGACGCTAAAATGGAGGAGGGATCGATGCGGGTCGACGCCAACGTGTCGGTTCGTCCGGTCGGAAGCGACGAATTGCGGACTCGCTGTGAGGTGAAGAACATCAACTCGTTGCGTTCGCTCGAACGAGCAATCGATTACGAGGCGCGACGCCACGTCGATCTGTACAACGCCGGAGAACGACCTATTCAATCGACCCGTCACTGGGACGAGGAAGCGGGCCGAACCCGCGATGGCCGTTCGAAAGAAGACGCCGACGATTACCGTTACTTCCCCGAACCAGATCTAGTGCCCCTCGTCGTTACCGCCGACGATATTGCTCGTATCGATGCGGCACTTCCAGTTCTTCCCGATGCCCGTCGAAGAGCCCTCGCAGATGTAGCTGGGGCGACCGAAGACGAAATTACTCTGGTGGTTGAGCGCGGTCTCGACCGCCTTGTTCTCGACGCCATTTCTGAAGGGGCCGACGCCAAGCGAGCTGTAATTCACGCAGTCAACAACCTCGCCGAAGGAGCAGGCAAGCTCACACCAGGGCCTTTCGCCGCTCTGATCGGAATGGAAACCGCAAGTGACCTGAGCGCAACTCAGGCCAAAGAAGTCCTTGCTGAATTAGTTTCGGCGGGCGGCGGCCCGCGCGAGGTCGCGACCGCCAAGGGGTTCGAAGCCATGGACTCGGGCGAACTCGAGTCGATCCTCGATGGCATCATCGCGGAAAGCCCCGATGAGTGGCAGCGGTTCTGCGACGGCGACGACAAGGACCGTAAGAAGATGTCGGGTATGTTCACCGGTCAGATAATGAAGGCTACCCGAGGCCAAGCAAACGGCGCGGCGGTGGCTCGTTTGCTAAATAGCCGAGCAAGCAGGAATTGAACCTCCTGTCTGGTCCGGGCGTATGTACCAGGTCTTGAGGCGCTACGAGCGATTGATCGCCATCTCGATCTCGACCGTGTTGGTGATGGCGGGCCAGGGTGTCATTAGCCCGGTGCTGCCCTTGTACGCGGTCAGCTTCGGGGTTTCGACGACCATGGTTGGTGCAACGGTCACCGCCTTCGGTCTGGCTCGGCTAGTCACCAACATCCCTGCCGGGGTAGTCGCCGACCGACGTGGTCGACGAATTCTGCTGATAGGCGGGCCCCTCGTGACCGCCGTGGGCATGTTCGGGTCGGGCATGTCCACCACAATCTGGACATTGCTGGCGTTTCGATTCGTGGCCGGCTTGGGCTCTGGGTTGTACATGACCGGCGCACAGATATACCTGCTCGATATTGCAGAGCCCCACGAACGCGGCCGGTTCATGGCCACCAACCAAGGTGCGCTGCTGGTCGGGGTGGGCTTCGGCCCCGCACTGGGTGGCCTGTTGGCCGATGTTTACAGTCTCACGACTCCCTTCTTCGTCGTTGCAATAGCTGCGGTTGTCACCGCCGTCTACGGATACCTTCGGCTGCCGGAAACGCTCACCGCCGACGATCTTGCCGGTTCCTTCCAGCGCTCGGGGCGAGCACCATCGCGCTTTGCCTTGCTTCGATCCAGCAACTTCTTGGCGCTCGGGATGGTGTCGATTGGCGTCTTTTCGGTGCGAGCTGGTGTGCGTCAGACACTGGTGCCGCTCCAACTCACTCAAGAGCTAGGCGTGGAGGTAGCCGAACTGGGTGTGCTGTTCACCGCCCTCGGTTTGATCGGCATCGTGCTTATCTGGCCAGCAGGCTGGGCCACCGACAGGTTCGGTCACAAGTTAGTGATCGTACCCACCGCGCTTCTTATCAGCACTGGCATTGGGATTGTGGCGTTCGCCGACAGCTTGACGGTCTTCATCGTCGGCTTAACCATTTCGGCGTTCGGATCGAGCATCACCGGTCCGGCTCCGGCGGCGTACGTGGCAGAACTGGTCGCTGATGACCAGCGCGGCGCAGCCATGGGGCTGTACCGAACCTTTGGTGACATCGGGGTGGTCGTCTCACCGGTTCTGAGTGGGGTGGTCGCCGATACAGTATCGATTCCCTTCGCCATCGGAATGAATGCGGCCTTCGTAGGGTTGGCAGGCCTCGGCTTCTGGCTGGTCGCGTCTTCGAATGACCCCACGATTGAGGTCGAGGCCGTCACGAGAAGCTGCTAAAGATTGTGTTGTGAGCAACGCGATCACATCTTCGTCATACAAGCCTCTCAGGGCCGTGCTGGTTGCCGAGTTGTGTTCCATTGTCGAGCGGTGTGCCGACCAGGGAGTCGGCGGCGTGGTGCGTCTGCACGGAGAGGCCGGGATTGGCAAGACGACCCTCGCCGAAACGATGCTTGCTGTCGCCGATCGTTGTGGCATGCCGACGTGGAGATCGTCGGCCTCGTCGATTTCGCAGGCGCTCCCATTCGCGGTGGTCGACCGCTTGTCGTCTCCAACCGGCGAGCGCATGCTCGCGGACCTCGGACTACATGACGGCGCTATCCCCGATGCGGTTGGTGCAGCGGGGGCCATCGCTACATCGCAAGTGAGTCGCTTTGCCAGGCGCGAGGCCGCGACGGTTTTATTCGAATCCAGGTGTCAGGTTCCTTCACTAGTTTTTGTAGACGATCTTCAGTGGGTCGACATGGCGTCGGCCGAGGTCATAGGCGACCTAGCTCGCACGGCGGTAACTCATCCCGTACTGCTCATCGTCACGCACCGATCGATAGTCGGAAACGGCATCGGCGAGCTGATCGACAGTCTCGGCGCCTTGGGTTCGCACAGCATCGCTGTTCCCGCTTTGGGAGCCGCTGACACCCATGCTTTAGTGGCAGCGCTCTGTGGCGGACAACCAAGCGAAGCCTTGCTCGACCGCGCTAACGGAGCGTCGGGTAACCCATTCCTGTTGTGTGAGTACGTAAACGGATTGCTGGCCGAGGGACAACTGATCATCGGCGATGACGAAGTCGGTGTCGAATCGGGTGAGGTACCCGAATCGTTGCGGCTGGCCGTTGCGCGAGAGCTTCAACGCCTTGGTGAGGAGGTCACGATGGTCGTCCGTGCGTGTTCGGTGCAGGGAATCGACATCGATGTCGGAGCCCTCGCGGCAACACTCGATCAGAACGCGATCGCCCTGGCCGCGCCACTCGACGTTGCGGTGGCGGCTGGTTTGCTCGAAGATCGTGCCGGTTGCTTGATGTTTCGCCACGAACTGCTGCGGGCTGCCGTTTACCTGCAAATGCCGGTCGGCGTGCGAAAGGTAGCTCATCAACAGCTGGCAACCGCTCTGGCCGACCAGGGGGCCAATGCTGCGCTGGTGGGGCTTCACGTTGTTTTGGGGGAGCGAACCGATGACCCGGCTGCTATCGAGAGGCTGCAGCTAGCCGCCAAGGCGACTGCAACCTCGGCTCCGGAGGATGCGTTGACTTTCCTCGATAGCGCTCGTTCGATGGCCGGGGTAGATCTGGATTTGCAACGCATCATCGAACTGGCTCGCCTTGTTGCCTTTACCGCTCTTGGGCGGATGGAGGAGGCTGAAGCTGCCGCCAACTGGCTACTCGAAGTAGTCGAGGAGGCCGATCGGTCAATGGTGTTGGCGCGGCTGGGTGGGATTGCGACCATCATGGGCGATTCGGCCCGTGGGCTTGAACTGCTCGACCAGGCGTCGGAATGCGCTAGCGGCGACCTCGAGCGCTCGCCCATTCTGGCGATGGCATCGCTAACCTGCGCCACCACCGGCGACTACGAACGCTCGAGGGATTTGGCAACTCAAGCTCTCGAGGTCGGCAATCGAGCTAACGAGCCGGTCGGGCAAAGTGTTGGTATGGCGCTGCTGGCTCGCATGTCCACATTCGGAAATGACATCAGTGAAGGGCTTCGGCTCGGCACGCGTGTGGTCGCGATCGCCGATGCCGACCTAACCGGGACAGCTCACGCCTACATACCGGTGCTGCACCTTGGCCTGACCGCCTTTGACGCCGACCAACTCGATTTGGCGACTGCAATGGTGGCGAAGGGCAACGAGCTGGCCGATAGGTACAACATGGCGTGGTCGCTACCGTTGTTCGGGTCGCTGGCCGCCGGAATTCAGTATCGTCTGGGCCGCCTCGACGAAGCACAAGCCGAAGCCGAGGTCGCGATCGACCTCTCGGAGCGCACCGTTTCGCGCCAAGCGACTACCTGGGCGCACGCGGTGCAAGCATTGGTAGCGATCGACATCGGTGACTGCGAGGCGGCCGAGCGTTGTGTCGAGGCGGCCGAGGGTGCCTATTACA
>CBERPN010000096.1:0-14324 GCA_965524675.1 uncultured bacterium | reverse complement strand
GCGCGATCATCGGCCCGTTGCTGGCCGGGCTCTTGGCATTTCGGTTTGGATGGCGGGCGCCATTCTTGTTGTTTGCATTCCCGACAATCGTGTTGGTGTTCTTAGGTTTCCGCCTGAGTGAACCGATCCGGGGTGGCCAAGAACGGCGCTTGGCAGGCGGCGACGAAGCCGCTATCGCCCGCGAAGAAATCCCGCCGTCGTATGCCGAAGCATGGCGGATGTGTTGGAAGATCCAGTCGTTGCGGCGCATCTTCGTGGCGATGCCATTCCTAGCGGTCTCGCTGATTGGCTTTGGCACGCTCGCTGCACTGCTGTACGAAGAGGCCTACAACCTCGACGAGCGAGCCCGCGGTGTGGTCGCCGCCACCTCCGAACCGGGCCAGTTGATCGGGTTGGTGATCGGGGCCCGCATCGCCACCAAGTTGGCGTTGCGAGACCCCGGTCTGATCCTGCGATTTGTCGCCGTGGTTTCGGTGGTCACCGGCCTGTTGTCGGCCGTGTTTGCAATCGTGCCGAATCTTGGCGTAGCGATCGGCGCGAATGTGTTGATCTCGCTGTGTTTGGCGATCGTCGGGCCAGGAATCTTGGCATCACTGTCCTTGGCGATTCCGCCGCGAGCTAGGGCGATGGGTTTCTCGATGGCGTCGCTATGGGTACTTCCGGGTCTGCTGTTGTTGCCGTTGATTGGTTGGATTGCGGACAGTTGGGGCATTCGTACCGGGATGGTTGCCATGGTGCCGGTCTTCATGATTGGTGGGCTGGTGATCGCGAGCGGCGGCAATCTGATCCACGACGACATCACCCAGGTCCGGAGCACAGCGCTCGCCCGGGCCGAGGTGGCCAACCAGCGCGCCGCTGGCAACGCCAAGCTGCTGTTGTGTCGCGAGCTCAACGTGGGTTACTCCGGTGTGCGGGTATTGCACGACATCGATTTCGAGATCGACGAAGGCGAGATCGTTGCATTGCTCGGCACAAACGGCGCCGGGAAGTCGAC
This sequence comes from uncultured bacterium, assembly GCA_965524675.1. Classification (GTDB taxonomy): domain Bacteria; phylum Actinomycetota; class Acidimicrobiia; order Acidimicrobiales; family SHLQ01; genus CALLQB01. The sequence goes on along the minus strand of CBERPN010000096.1, from coordinate 13,330 downwards.
GCTGCTACGCGCGATCTCAGGGGTAGTGGAAGCCGACCGGGGCGCGGTGATATTTGACGGGCGCGACATCACCCACGCTCCGCCGAATGAGATTGCCGGGTTCGGCATCGTGCAAATTCCGGGCGGTGCGGGTGTGTTCCCCGGCCTTACCGTCGGCGAAAACCTGGAGGCTGCGGGATGGCTCAACCGACGCAATGCCGACGAGTTGTTGGCGGGCCGCCGCAAGCTGTTTCAGCAATTCCCGCAGCTCGAAGATCGACTTGACGAACCGGCGGCCAACCTGTCGGGTGGCCAGCAGCAGATGTTGGCCCTTGGCATGAGCTACTTGCTGCAGCCACAGTTGCTGATGATCGACGAACTGTCGCTGGGGCTGGCACCGGTAGTCGTCGAAGGGCTGTTGGAGATGGTTCGCGAGATCGCCGCGACGGGGGTGACAATCATCCTCGTCGAGCAGTCGGTCAACGTTGCGCTGGAGCTGGCTGATACGGCGTACTTCATGGAACGGGGCCGGATTCGTTTCCACGGCTCGACCGCTGAGTTGATGGAGCGAGACGACTTACTACGTTCAGTTTTTCTCGGCAGAGCTGACACACCCACCGCTGGCGAACCGGGCAAAGACGCCAAGCGACCACCGATTGAGAACGATGCTGCGCCAGCGCTGACTGTTGTTGACTTGTCACGCCGTTTCGGCGGTGTGACTGCGGTTTCGGAGGTGTCCCTTTCCGTGGCCGATGGCGAGATTGTTGGACTAATCGGCCCGAATGGTGCAGGCAAAACGACCCTGTTCGACCTGATCGGTGGTGCCACGCCAGCCCACGGCGGGTTGGTGCAAATCGACTCTGCCGACGTGACTGCTCTATCGGCCAGCGAGCGCGCCCGCCGCGGGCTTGGAAGAAACGATCGCCGTTGCACTCGAACGGTGGTTGAAGTCACGCGATCCGGTGTCGGCTGCATTGTATCTGCCGATGGCTTTTGACAGCGAGGCTGAGGTTCGTGAGCGCGTGGAGGAGTTGATTGAATTCATGGGTCTCGAAGCGTTCCGCCGCAAACGTATCCGCGAGCTCTCCACAGGTAGTCGCCGCATCGTCGATCTGGCTTGTGTTGTAGCCCACCGCCCAACGGTGCTGTTGCTGGACGAACCTTCAAGCGGCATTGCTCAGCGCGAGGTCGAAGCACTTGCTCCGTTGTTGTTGCGGATGCGCGACCGGATGGGCGCGTCGCTTTTGGTAATCGAACACGACATGAATTTGCTTGCCTCGATCGCCGACCGGATCATCGCGATGGACCAAGGGCGAATCATCGCCAACGGTGCGCCGAGCGTTGTGCTCAACGACCCCGTCGTGGTCGCTTCGTACCTCGGCACCGACCCAGCAGCAATCGAACGATCCGGAACCCGAAGAACCACCATCTAACGTTCACATCGTGGACGCCACACCCGCATAACGGAGGAACACGTGTATCCAGCATCTGCAGAAGGACGCAACGACGACAAGAACCGTGCCCTGAAACGGTATGGCCCAATCGCGCTAATCGCGGTGGTTGTGCTCGCTGTGGTTGGCCTGGTGGTCGCGGGCGGGGGCGACGATGAGCTAGCTACCAACGGATCCGCCGTGGCCGATACAGGATCGGCCGGCGACACGACTCCGGCCACTGGACCGCCGAACGACGGAACCCAACCACCCGACGGTGGCACGACAGCACCAGATTCGACCGACCCGCCAGCTACCGAAGATCCGCTTCCAGCCGATAGTCCGCTGCCCGACGGGGTGATGAGTTTCGGCGTCGCCAGCGACCTGGGGCTCAACATCGACTTTGGTGATCGTTGCGACCCCGACACGGGGCGGGTAAAAGTTCCCGACTTCTTCGCGCCCGAGTGCTACGCCCCGTTCGATGGTGACAACGGCGGTGCAACAGCTCGCGGCGTTACCGAAGACTCGATTCGAATCGTGTGGTGGGTCTCCCAAGACTCCGACCCCATCCTCGACTTCATTACCTCGGCAATCTCCAACGATGACACGAATGCTGACGACGAAGCGACGATGCGTGGGCTGATCGAACTCTACGAGACGTACTACGAGACCTATGGTCGCAAGATCGATTTGGTCGTAATGGTCGGCTCGGGTGCCATCAACGACGAAGCCGCGGCGCGCGCCGACGCCGTGAAGATCGACGAAGAACTCGACCCCTTCATGGTGTGGGGTGGGCCGCTGCTGACAAACGCCTTTGCCGAAGAGCTCAGTGCACGCGGCATTCCGTGTTTCGGGTGCGGGCCAGGACAGACCAGTGAGTACTACCAGGAACGTGCTGGCTTGGCATACGCGATCACGAAGGGCCCCGAACAACTCGATCTGATGGTCGCGGAGTACATCGGCAAACGCTTGGCGGGCGACCCCGCCATACACGCTGGCGACGAGTCGATGCACCCTCAAGAACGCGTCTTTGGTCGGATCTGGCTCGAATCGAGCGCCGCATCGGTAGAGTCCAACGCGCGCTTTGAAACCGCACTTGAAGAGTTCGGCGTGTCGATCGCAGAGTCGCAGAGCTATGCACTTAACCCGGCGACGCTGCAAGAGGCAGCGGCGACCGTGATCGCCCGAATGAAGGATGCCGGCGTTACGTCGGTGATCTTCAACGGAGACCCGATTGCACCTCGCGAGTTTACGAATGAGGCGACCGCTCAGAACTACTTTCCCGAGTGGATCGTGACGGGATCGGTTTTGATTGACACGACTGCGTTCTCGCGGACCTACAACCAAGAGCAGTGGGCACACGCGTTTGGTATTTCCAACCAGGCAGCGCGCGTCGATCGTCAAGTTGCCGGATCATTCTCCAAGTACGAATGGTTCCACGGCGAGCCCCCAGCCGCCGACGGCAACATTGGGGTCATCAACCCGACAGTTCAGACGTTCTTCTCGTTCCTCCAGGGGACCGGGCCGAACTTGACGATCGAAACGTTCAACGACGCGACGTTTTTGGCACCACCGACTCGGTCGGCGCTGACTGCGGCGTCACTGTCGTGGGGTTCACAAGGCATTTGGCCAGACAACTTGGAACCTGACTATCGCGGTGTCGATGACATTTCGGAGCTCTGGTGGGACGCCGAAGCAACCGGCCTCGACGAGATCGACAAGGACGGAACCGGCCTGTGGCGATTCGTGAACGGTGGACAACGCTACAAGCCCGGCGAAATCCCAGAAGGCCCTCCGCAGGCATTTGATAGCGAAAGCACCGTCACCATCTACGACGAACGCCCAGCCACCGAAGCTGTCCCGGACTACGATCCCCTCCCGACCCAATAACCGTGAGCCTTCTTTCGGTAGGGTCGCGAGATGACTGAGTGTGAGATGAGGATCGATGGCTCGTATCCCCGAAGTTGACCCCGCGAAGGCCTCGCCGCGGGTAAAGGCAGTTCTCGACGCGCAGACCGAGACCTATGGCGCCCCGCTGAACAACCACCTGTTGTACGCCCACGACGAGGAGATATTTCGTGGGGTTCGAGGCATGTGGTCGGCGTTGGATAGGGCCGGTCTGATCGACACCGGTTTGGCTTCGCTGGTGAATCGTCGGGTCGCCGCCCTGGTTGGGTGCGTGTTCTGACAAGACATTAACGCTGCGGTCGGCAGCGCCAACGGGGTGACCGAAACCCAACTACTCACAGTCGCTGAACCTGAGATCGATCGTCAGCTGTTCGACGAGCGAGCCCTAGCCGCTCTGGACTACGCCGATGCGATCACGCGGTCAACCGCAATAGATGATCTCGTCACCGACGAGCTATTTAGACGAGTGGTCGAACAATTCTCCACCAAGGAGATCGTCGTACTCACCGAGTTGATCGCTTGGGAGAACGCTTCGGCTCGCTTCAATCGAGCGCTCGGGGTGGCGAGCCAAGGATTGTGGCAGAGATCGAAATCTGAGTGACCGTGCGGGTGCTATTCGACTCCTGAGTAGCTGCCGAACGACCATAGGTTTCCCTCTGGGTCGCGGATGGTAAATACAAGCCCTTCGGGATCGTACGCGGGTGGCTCGGGTGACATGAGTACCTCGACATCAGCAGCCACGCAGCGGTCGTAGACGGCAACTGGATCGGCCGTGATCACATAGAGGCTCTCGGTTCCGATCGGCCGTTCGGAGAATGGGTTCCCGACGCGGTTGGCAGTGGCGGCTTGCACCACACCACCTTCGGGCCATCTGAGTTGGCTGTGTTCGATGACGTTAGGGTCTTCGCCAGGGACTATGAGGTCTTCGTCGAAGCCCAAGACCTCGACCATGAACTCGATTCCTTTGCGGGCGTCGGCGAAGTTCAGCGCCGCCCAGATACCTCCTCGGTCGGGCAGGGCAGCCGGAGTTGAGGTAACCATCGCCCCCTGATCGCTCATGCGATCGCCATATTGGTCCGGCGATACCTGTTCGATCTGCTGTGAGAGCAGCCAGCGATGACCGAATGGATCTACCAAGGTTCCATGACGAGCACCGTGCGGTTGATCAGCTGGTTCCGCCAGCGCCTCTGCTCCCGCGGCAACTGCAGTAGCGAATGCGCTGTCGACGTCGTCGACTTCGACATGTAGCGCGACCGATGTTCCGCCGAGGGTGCGGGGCGACAGAACTCCCATCTCGGCAAACTCGTCTGATAGGTAGAACACGGCTCCGGCGATGTGAAACTCGGCGTGTCCGAGTTGACCGGTGGCTTCATCCATCACCACCCGCATGACCTCGACCGCGCCCAGTGCTGAGGCATAAAAGTCGAGGGCCGCGGGGCCATTGTGCACGGTGAGATACGGGGTGACTCGGGTGGTGGGCATGGCAGAACTCCTCAAGGTTGGGGCGCTGAGCATCAGCGCGATTCGGTGGCGTAGTTGGGCGGCGAACTCAGCGTCGGGGCCAATTGACGTGTCGTGCCCATTGAGAATCTCGAAAGGATCACTCATCGCTGTTCTTCCTCTTCTTCCGGTTGTCCGTGGAGAAGTTCGTAGCTTTCGCGAAACCTCCGCCGGGCCCGGACGAGTAAGACTTCGGTAGCGCCGAGGGTTCGGCCGAGAAGCCGGGCAACATCTCGAACCGGCAAGCCGTCGAGGTAACGAAGTGTCAGTGCTCCGCGATGCTGGGGCGCCAGGTTTGCAAGGGTTTCTTGGGCGAGTAGACCATCGAGAACCCGGTCCCAATCGTCAGCGGGGTCTGTAACGGTTCCGTCGACGACGTCGACCAGTCTTTGGTCGCGTTCCGCGCGACGCCAATGATCGACCAGTTTGTTACGAGCTACGCCGATCAGCCATGCGGTCGATAGCGAGGGCACTCGGTTTCGTTGCACAGCATCGACCGCGGCGATGAACGTCTCGGACGTGAGGTCTTGCGCGATCGCTGGCGAATGGCAGCGCCGCAACAGGTAGCCGTAGACATCGGGCAAGGCAATGTCGTACAGGTCGAGAAGGCCCATAGGGTTCTCGGCTACGGCATTGCCCGGTTCACTCATCACTTACCCATCGTTTGCCGAGCCCAAAGTCCTACACTATTTCCTTCGACCCCTGATCGCTGCGGCAAGCGTGCGTGGATTCGTACGATGAAACCCAGGGTCTGCCTAGGAAGCTCCTGCGCTAACTAGTCCAGAGAACTAGTCCAGAGAAGACGTCGGTTTGTTTGACGGGTTCGAAACCAACGTCGAGGTAGAGACCGCTCGCCCCTGGGTTGTCCGGCTCGAAGATGATCTTGATGCGCACTGCGCCAGCCTCGGCCAGTAGGTCGAGACCGGTGGTGAGTATGTGGCGGGCCAGCCCTCGTCGCTGGTGATCGTCTTCGGTGCGCATGGGTTCGACGAGGCCGGTGGCGGTCTCGGGGTCGTACCAGAACAAACCGTACGCAGCGTTGTTGTCGTCGCGGTCGATGACGAACAGGTCGAGGTCGGAGCGATAAAGCGATGTTTGCCGAAGACGCTGCTCGATTTCCGGCCCGCCCCGCTTGATCATGTGATGCGGACGCTTCATCGAATCGAGGCGCGTGGACAACCGGTAATCCTCGTGCAGCGGGCTGCTCGGTGGCCGAGCGTCTGCGGCCAGCCACGTTTCGACCAACCCCTCTTCTTTGAAGGTGAAGTCATGGCTGACCAAGGCCTTCCGCGCAACGTGATCGGCGCGGTCGACCTCGAGTTGGACGGCTTCAAACCCGGACTCGCTGGCGTGAGCAAGCCCGCGCTCGATGACATGGGCAATCCAATCGGGAGTTGCGTCGGGCATAAGGATTGGGTCGAGAGCTATGCGGTTGCCCCAGTCGGTTGCGATCACTGCAGCTTCTGGGCGGCCGAGGTTATCGAACCAGAAGAGTTGCCCGAGATTGTCGGTCGAGCGTTGGGTGCGCCACCACCACTGCAGGTCGGCGGCTTCATATAGCCCTTTGGTGGGGTGAGCGCTGCGGGCTCGCTGCAGGAGTGCCGTCACAGCTTCCAAGTAGTGAATACCTACCAGATGCTGTTCTCGCATTGATTCCATTTCCCAAACCTACGAGGTACAGGCCGCCCGAATCCAGCGATTATGGCTGGTTTCAGCCTTGGTCGCGCGACTCTCATTTGGTAAAGACTTGACATTAGGCAACGGTACGGCGACAGTGGCGCTTGGGGAACGCTGGCAGGCGCGGGATAGGGGAGCGATCGTGAGTAGTTGGCGGGGTTGGTTCCTATTTGGAGACGGCTCAGTTCCCCTTACGGTTGTCGTGGTACTCGTTAGATGAGGCAGCGAAGAACCAGTGTCATGGCGGGTCGCGGCTCCGACGTGGTCGCCATGGTTTCTCTGGCTCTCTCCGTTGTTGGAGCATCGGTTGGCTATGCGGCTCTGATATTTGCCGGACCACTGGAGACCGGGCTTCCTCGCGCCACCAGCAGCTTCATGCTAGGAACCGCCATCACCACTCTCTACGTCGGCTTGCGAAGTCGGCTAGTTCCCGTAATTGGTGGAGCGCAGGACGGTCCCGCTGTTGTAATAGTCGCCGTCTCCGCTGGCGTCGTTGCTAGGGGATCTAGCACCGCAGCCACCGATGTGATCGTAATGATTGGCCTGGTAGCGATGGTCACCGCTCTGGCCATGCTCGTGATCGGACGGTTAGGCCTCGGAAAGATTGTTAGGTATTTGCCAACGACGGTAATCTCGGCATTCATCGCGGGCACGGGCTGGTTGTTGTTTAAGGGCGGCCTCTCGGTAATGGTGAGCCGAGACATCGGCATTGGCGATCTCGGTGACCTATTCAGTGTCGACCTTGCCAAGCTCTGGATTCCTGGCTTGATCTTGGGGTTGACTCTTCTAGCGTGTGGTCAGACCGATCGAATCGCACCCATCGTCAGCAGCGCACTCGTGTTCGGTTCGGTCGGTGGCTTTTTCTTAATCGCTCTGACGACCTCGTCGATGTCGGCTATCGAGGATGGGCAATGGCTTGTCGGCCCGTTTGGCGACGGTGCAGGTTTGACCTTCATCTCGGCGACAGACGTTTCCAACATTGCCTGGAGTGGAGTTGTCTCCGATCTTCCGGGACTGCTCAGCGTGGTCGCCGTAGCTATCGTCGCACTTCTGCTGAACTTAACCGGATTAGAGTCGGTTACTCGGTCGAGCGTTGACGTGGACCACGAGTTAGTAACCGCTGGCGTTGCGAACCTGGCGATTTCTCCGTTCGGAGGCTTGGTTGGGTTCCACGCGTTGGGCGACAGCGTGCTGGCAAGACAGCTGGGAGCGACGGACAAAGCGGTGCCCGTCGGCGCTGGCCTGATGGCTGCGTCGTTCGCCCTATTCGGAAGTGAACTGGTGGGCCTAGTACCGAGACTGGTAGTTGGAGGACTACTCGTGACGGTGGGACTCGCACTTCTCGTTAGATGGGGTGAGGAATTGTTGCGCACCATCAGCTGGACGCAGCGGGTCTTCAGTTGCGCCATCGTCCTAGCGATAGCGTTCATCGGAATCCTCGAGGGAATAGCGGTTGGCTTGATAGCCGCCACAATGATCTTCGTGTTTCAGTACAGTCGAATCGACCCGGTTCGCCTCGCTTCGTCGGGTACCCAGCTCAAGAGCCATGTCGATCGCTCGGCAACCGCCGCACGGTTGCTTACCGCGGCCGGCGACCAGCTAGCCATCTACCAGCTGCAGGGGTATCTGTTCTTTGGGTCGATTTCTCAGCTCAACGATCGGGTGCGGTCACGCGGCGATGAAGATGATTCCGAGCTTGAGTTTGTCGTGCTGGATTTTCGGCAGGTGACGGGCATTGATTGGTCGGGCTGGTCTCTGCTCGCGCGCCTAGCCGAAGAGGCAGACTCGGCAGGTCGAACAGTTCTTCTTTGCGCCATGTCTAACGACGTTGAAAGACTCCTCAGACGGTCCGAGCCTGCCTTCGCGGCACGCGTGCGGGTCTTTGAAACACTCGACGAGGCCCTTGAAGCTGTAGAGGAGATGCAACTCAGCGCCAGCGTCGACGGTGCTGGCCGAGAGCTGCCCGAGCGAGCAGAGCTATCCGATGAGCTGCTGGCGAGCTTTGAGACCACCACGGCGAGAGAAGGTGAGACCATTATGGCGCAGGGCGACCCGAGCGATGCATTTCACATCGTCGTATCCGGGCAGCTCTCCGCCTACCGTTTGGAAGGGCGAGGGATTCGTCAACGGCTGCGTCGCTTCGGAGAAGGGGCGATGATCGGCGAGATTGGTTTAGTAACAGAACAGCCCCGATCGGCCGATGTAGCCGCCGACAGCGACGTAGAGCTGTTAACGATGAGTCGTGCCGAGTATCTGAATCTACGACATAATCGTCCCGACCTTATTCTCGAACTCCACGATTACATCTTGCGGGGCCAGGCCGAACGGGTCGTCTCGTTGAGCTCCAACCTGGCCCGCGCCCTGAGGTGAGAAATGGCTGAGCCGCCGAGCGGGAAGATCACCTTCCTCTTTACCGATATCGAAGGCTCGACCCCGCTCTGGCGGGATCGGCCGGAGGAAATGAAGGAGGCGGTGGCCGAGCACGATTCGGTAATACGAGAGGTATTGGACACAAACGACGGTTACGTGTTCGGTGTTGGAGGAGACGGCTTCTTCGCCGCATTCTCAGCTCCGGCCAATGCTTTGAGTGCGGCGATAACCCTTCAAGCTGGGTTTGCAAAGAGCGAGCTCATCAACATCCGGATCGGGCTACACAGTGGAGAGGCCTCATTTCGTGACTCAGGTTTCTTCGGTCTTGAAGTCAATCGCACGGCGAGGATTACCACCTGCGGTCATGGCGGCCAGATTGTTGTATCCGGGGTGACGGCGGCGCTGTCGGGTACCGAAATGTTGCGCCTGTTGGGGCGGTATCGCCTGCGGGGTATCGATGATGCGACCGACATCTGGCAGGTTGGCGAGCACGAGTTTGCCCCGCTTCGAACCGACCTTCAATCGAGTGGAAATGTCACTGCCGAACGCGACCGGTTTGTGGGTCGAGAGCGTGAGCTAAGCGAACTGGTCACGGCCATCAGAGGCCATCCTCTCACCTCGATCATCGGACCAGGCGGAGTGGGTAAGACTAGGTTCGCTCGGGAGTGTGCGCCGCTGTTGCAAAGCGACTTTCCCGATGGGGTCTGGTTTGCGTCGCTCGCATCGCTTACCGAGCCAGGCCTCATAGCTAGCACTGTCGTTGCCGAGCTCGGCCTGCCCTTATCGCCGGAGACGAGCGATGAAGATTTGTTGCGCCGTTGGCTGCAGACCAAGCAGGCTCTACTGATCATCGACAACTGCGAGCACCTAGTCGACGATGCCGCCGCCATCATCGACAGAATACTGGACGGTACCGCCCCATCCAAGATGCTGGTCACCAGTCAGGTGACTCTGGGCATCCGAGGTGAAACGGTGTTTCCCCTAACACCTCTCGCCGGCACGACCAGGCTCGACGGTAGCTACGCGCTCTTCGTCGAACGAGCCCTTGAGGTGCGACCCGATCTCGAGTTCGGGGCCGCGGACGAACAAGCGATTGAGCAGATTTGTAGTCGGCTCGATCATTTGCCGCTGGCAATCGAGTTAGCGGCATCTCGAGTGAGGGTTATGACCCCGACCGAGATCTCGCAGCGCCTAGATGAGCGTTTTCGGTTGCTGTCATCGACCGATCGCACTGCCACCAATCGTCACCGGACACTCGAAGCGGCCCTGCGATGGTCACACGACTTGCTCGGGGCGCCCGAGCAGGCCGTGTTGCGCCGACTCGCCACCTTCGCTGGCTCGTTCACTATCGAACAAGCGCAGGCGATCTCGGCCGATGATGAGGTGGATTCTTGGCAGGTGCTCGATTCGGTCATGGACCTGGTCGAACGTTCATTGGTTCAGTCGACTTCGGGTACGCAGGTGACTCGCTACCACCTGTTCGAATCGGTCAAGGAGTTGGGGCGGGTCGAGTTGGTGGCCCACGACGAATTGGCTCGTTGTCAGGAGCGGTTCGTCGTAGAGATGCATCGGATGGTTCTCGAGATTGGTGTTGAGTTTCTTGGCCCCGACGATCACGATGCCCTCGAACGAAGCCTGAAGGATTGGTTCAATATCCAAGCCGCCCTGCAGCTAGCACTGCGCGACGACTCCTCACCACGATTCGAGCAAATGTTCGCAGCTTTATACCCGCTTTGGAACTGGCATGGCCACACCACCGCGGGAGCCCAGTGGGCTAACGAATTGCTGGCTCGGGGTAACATAGATGCGCAGGAACGGATAGCAGCGTTGAGTTCAGCAGCGATGGTGGTGAGCAGCGACACGGCCGCAGCGAACGAGCCGTTCCTCGCCGAAGCCGAGCGGGTCTGGCGCGAGTTTGACACCGACCCGCCGGTGGTTGTCTTCGCAATTCGAGCGCTCAGCGTCATGCTCGCGGGCGATAATGATCTGGCTTGCACGGGTGCGGGCGAGGTTCTTGATCTGTGCCGCTCGATCGAGACGTTCACCGCTGTCCGAGGGCACGCCGTGGTGATGGCGCTGTCGATTCTCAGCCTTGCGGAAGACGAGCTCACGGTTTTCCGCGAAGCGTTTGAGCGAGAACAAGCTAACGCCGACGCGAAGGGCAGTAAGTGGTTTCTGCTCGGACTGCAGGCATCGGCGTCGCGGGTGGTCGACCGGCTCGATATCGACGATCCGGTCGCCTTCGTGGAGACGACTGCGAAGCAGCAATTCGAGGCTGGCTATCTTCATGCAGTAGCGCACACGTATGAGGCGCTAGCGATGTTGCTACTTCAGCGTGGCCGTTTTCAAGAGGCCGCGAAGGCTCAGATTCGAGCTGTGGAGCAATCTATGAGCCACGGTCGCGGCTATATGCCGACCCGTTTCCTTCATGTAGTCGCCGTTCTGTTGGCTGGTAACCCTCGCGACGCTGCCAGGTTCTTAGGCCACATCCGTTCGCTGCGCGACGGTGCTTCCGGTGCATCCAAGCTCGAGTTGGCGGCCGATGTGTTCTTTGAGTCGATCCTGGTCGAGTCTTGTGGTGAATCGTTCGACGATCTCGTAGCGGAAGGGCGGGCTCTCGACGATGGCGAGGCCGTGAGCCTGGCGTTCGCCAGCCTTCAACAGGTCGCCGATTCCCGCCCAACGGTAGCGTCAGCTTCTTAACGACCTGGCGTGGTCCACTGGCCGTTTTGGTTCCTGTGCTCGACGTGACGTTTCCTTGCCAACGCGACGTGCCTCCAAATTGCGACGATTACCCAGGACAATCCTGGGTAATCAGCGCAATTTCGGAGTTGGACGGTTGGTTACTCGCCTCGGAGAGTTGGCAACTCCGGCAAGGTGAGCGGCGACTCAGTGGTTTCGCTGTCTCGCCCGAGCGCCTTGATTGCCAGCTCCTTGGCGTCGACGGGAATCTCCCAGAGCAGGTTTACCCCGACCGATGCGTTTTCGCCGATGCTCCTGATGGGGGCGCCCATTGGCTCAACCGGGCGACCGTCGATGATGAGGCGCAAGCTGTCCTTGCTGACGACGCCGGTCGGCACAGTGCACGAACCCGCCCCGTCGCCACTGGTGATGAAACCTTCGAGGTGGAGCCAGCGGCTTCCAACCCGGGCCCGAGAGTTCACGCTGGCCGCTGGAGACTCGTATTCCACTGGTATCTCGGTCAGAACCCGAGCCGTGTCGACCGTCCAGCTGTACGGAACGTCGCAATCGCTTTGAAGATTGCCAAAGTATTCGACCGGTGCCGGAGGAGTAACCGGTATTGGATAGGGATTGGGCTCGCTGGGGCCTGAAACCTTGATGAAGCCGGGGAGCGCACCGTCCGCATAACGCAGGGTCAGTTCAGTCGTGGGCAATACGGCGCCGACCTCGAATCCGTAGGTTCGAATTTGCGACGAAACCGGTTCGAGGTAGATCTTCGCTACCGAGATGCCCGATACGTCTATCCCAGAGATTGGATCGCCGTCGCCAGCGATGAGGGTGAGGTGCTCGTCAGTGATGAGTACCGAATCGTTGGGATCGGTGTTGTTGAGCGCAACCGTGAGGTAGACGAAGCGCCGATCGGCATCGACCGCTCTAATTGGTGTTTCGGTTTCGCCGTACTGGCTGGGGGGACGGTTCGACCATTGAACGTCGGTGATCTCGAAGTCGGTGTTGTTGAACTGGTCGCTCCCAAATGGGCCGACAATCGTTTCTTCGAAGGGTTCACCAACGAGGTCGGCGTCGGCGTCGTGGCCGTCGACAGGTCCCAGTGTCCCCGTCGTTTCCGATGGTTCGGCTGTTTCCGCTGATTCAACCGGTTCTGACGGAAGGACTTCACCGGAAATCGAGTCCATGAAACCGGCGCCACAGTCATCGAGGAATGCCTTCACTAGAACCGGTGCGAGCTCGTCGAACCCTTCGGAGGCGACTCCGACCTGAACAACGACTACGAACTCCTCGGCGCTGTAGATCGCAGGATCGTCGAGGTCGACATCGAGTTCGACGAAGGCTCGAAAGTCGTTTGCGTATCCGCCGATCTCGCTACGGGAATCCTTAGGACCCTCAGCTGCAAGCCCATCGAGTAGTTCAACGAACAGTTCGAAGCCTCGTCCTGCGAATCGATCGTCCTGGTCGTCCAGCGTGTCCATCTCGGCCAGCGTCCGGCAATACCCGGGCGCATCGGCAGCAGCTTCGGCAACCGATCTCAAATCGCTACCACCAGCCGAACTGGCTGGTTGCACAAGATCGATCTCTCCGGCGGTGAGCGGTTCGTTGTTTGTAGAACCGCATGCGGTCACGATGATCATGATCGCAATGACCACTCCGAGATTTCTAAGGTGATTCATAACTACTCCTCTGTGTGATGTGCCAGGTGAGTCGTAGTGACAATCGAAAATGTTCCCGCCGTTTCGAGATTTCTCCTTAAGCTCACTTGGGTGTGAAAG
>CBERPN010000095.1:0-14338 GCA_965524675.1 uncultured bacterium | reverse complement strand
CTCGCGCTCAGCAGCGCGCATCGAGGCCTGCAGCGCCGGAATGCGCCTGCGAGCAGTAATGCTTGACCATTTCGATTGAATTCTCTACCCTTCTGCGACAAGGACATTGTGAACATCTAGCAACCCGACTATTGGTGGGGTTGCCTTGTGGTGCGTAACCCGACTAGCCTTGTATCTGCCGTGCACGCCCTTCCAGTCCTTTGGTGACCCCCAAAAAGCTTCTGCGCGTTCGCTCAGAAACCAAACGGCAGCCAAACCTGGATCAAAGAGCTATAAAGAGCTCCAAGGAGTTATTGAGTGACTGATCGATCAGCTGCTCGCGAACGCTTCTCATTCGAAAACATCGGAGAAGCGCTCGAACTACCCGACCTCATCGCTGTTCAGCGAAAGTCGTTCAAGTGGTTCCTCGACGAAGGTCTCGCGAATACGTTTCGCGATATCTCTCCGATCAAGGATTTCACCGAGACGCTTCAGCTTGAACTCGACTTCGATCCCAACGATGAGGATCTGCGCCCCCCACCGAAGTTTTCGGTAGAGGAGTGCAAAGAGAAGGACATGACCTATAGCGCGCCCATTTTCGTGCGCGCTCGGTTCATGAACTCAAATACCGGAGAGATTAAGGAGCAAACGGTATTCATGGGCGATTTCCCCATGATGACCGACAAAGGCACCTTCGTAATCAATGGCACCGAGCGTGTTGTCGTTAGCCAGTTGGTGCGTTCACCCGGTGTGATCTTCCAGCCCGGCGAACGCTACCGCCTTCGCAACCTGTCGAAGCACCAGTTGGTTACCGGCACTATTCACCCCTACCGGGGCGAGTGGATCGAATTCGATGTCGAGCAAAAGCCAGGCAAAGATGTAACCGCTGGCACCAGGGTTGCCCGTAAGCGTCGCCTATCGATGTTCGTGTTGCTGCGTGCGCTCGGCTTCGACGAGGAAAACGAACCTGGTTTCATCGACCGGTTCGTCAACCACTTCGACTTCCTCGAAGGCCAGTGGGAGAAAGACCGCGAGACCGCTCCTACCCAGGACGAGGCTCTTGTCGAGATCTACAAGCGTGCTCGCCCGGGCGAACCGCCAACTCTTGAGTCGGCTCGCTCGTACTTCCGCAACGCGTTCTTCGAGTCGCGTCGCTATGACCTCAGTCGGGTTGGCCGCTACAAGCTCAACCGCAAGCTCGGCCCCGAAATCTTGCGCCTCGAGAAGCTACTCAAGGTAGAACTCGAAAAGCCCGACCCCGATCAGCCGGTGCTAAGCACCAGCGAGATTTTGGCGAGCTGCACCTATCTACTTCACCTCGCCAAGGGCGAGCCTGGCTATCGCCTCGACGATCAAGACCACTTCGCAAATCGCCGAATCCGTTCGGTCGGCGAGCTGATCCAGAACCAGGTTCGTATTGGCCTCAGTCGTATGGAGCGGGTCGTGCGCGAGCGCATGACCACCCAAGACGTCGAGGCAATTACCCCTCAGACCCTTATCAACATCCGTCCGGTCGTTGCCGCCATCAAGGAGTTCTTCGGAACCTCTCAGTTGTCGCAGTTCATGGACCAGGTGAACCCGCTTTCGGGCCTAACGCATCGTCGGCGCTTGTCGGCTCTCGGTCCGGGTGGTCTATCGCGTGAGCGAGCGGGCTTTGAGGTTCGCGACGTTCACTTCTCGCACTATGGCCGCATGTGCCCGATCGAAACACCCGAAGGTCCAAACATTGGCCTCATCGGTGCTTTGGCTACCTATGGTCGTGTCAACCCGTTCGGCTTCATCGAATCGCCTTACCGAGTTGTCAAGAAGGGACGAGTAACCGACGAGATTGTTTATCTCGCCGCCGACGAAGAAGAAGAATATGTCGTAGCTCAGGCCAACGCTCCGATCGACGACAAGGGCCGGTTTATCAACGACCGGGTCCTAGTTCGTCGCTCTCCTCAGGCCGCGTCGCTCCAGGATCTTCGTCTTCAGCTCGAACAAGACATTTTCTTCGGTGCCACTACCGAGATCTCTCAGGTGCCTCCCGACGAAGTGCAGATGATGGATGTTTCGCCGAAGCAGATCGTTTCGGTAGCGACCGCGCTCATTCCGTTCCTCGAACACGACGATGCAAACCGTGCCCTTATGGGTGCCAACATGCAGCGCCAAGCCGTTCCGGTTATAACACCAGAAGCCCCATACATCGGTACCGGTGTCGAGGCTCGCGCTGCCAACGATGCAGCCGACATGGTGGTCGCGCACGAAGATGGCCTTGTAACCGAGGTCGATGGTCAGTCGATCACCGTCGAGTACAAGAACGATGGCAAGGTCACTCGTCGCCTGCTCAAGTTCGAGCGTTCGAACCAGGACACATCGATCAACCAGAAGCCCCGAGTGCTAGAAGGCGAGAAGGTCAAGAAGGGCCAGGTCTTAGCCGACGGCCCCTCCACTGACCAAGGCGAGTTGGCGCTTGGCAAGAACCTCATGGTCGCCTTCATGACCTGGGAGGGTTACAACTTCGAAGATGCCATCATCTTGTCCGAGCGCTTGGTCAAAGACGACGTGCTCACCTCAATCCACGTGCACGAGCACGAGATTGATGCCCGCGACACCAAGCTTGGCCCAGAAGAAATCACCCGAGACATCCCTAACCTCAGTGAAGAGATCCTCGCTGACCTCGACGAACGCGGAATCATTCGTGTCGGTGCCGAGGTTGGTCCGGGCGATGTTCTGGTCGGAAAGGTAACGCCGAAAGGCGAAACCGAACTGACCCCTGAAGAGCGGCTCTTGCGAGCGATCTTTGGCGAGAAGGCCCGCGAAGTTCGCGACACCTCGCTAAAGGTTCCGCACGGTGAATCCGGAAAGGTCATCGACGTAAAGGTCTTTAGCCGCGACGAGGCTCACGAGCTTCCTCCTGGCGTTAACCAACTCGTTCGAGTCTATGTCGGCCAGAAGCGCAAGATTAGCGTTGGAGATAAGCTCGCTGGTCGCCACGGTAACAAGGGTGTTATCTCCACGATTCTTCCCATCGAAGACATGCCGCACCTCGCCGACGGCAGCCCGGTCGACATTATCTTGAACCCACTTGGCGTTCCGTCACGGATGAACGTCGGACAGGTTCTCGAAGCTCACCTTGGCTATGCAGCCCGCTGGGGTTGGGAGATTGACGGCGAACACGTCGGCGATGTCCCGCGTCGTAACGAGCGTAAGACCCGTCCGTCTACTCCCGCAGCAAAGTTTGTCGCCACACCGGTGTTCGACGGCGCTCACTGGGACGAAGAGGACAAAGCTGGCAAGCATCCCACCATCCAAAAGATCCTCCAAAACCTCGCACCAGAGGCAGACGATGGCACGGTGATGATGCAGCCCAACGGCAAGGTCCAGTTGTACAACGGTCGCACAGGCGAGCCGTACGACGGTCCAATAACCGTTGGCTACATGTACATCCTTAAGCTGGCGCACCTTGTCGACGACAAGATCCATGCTCGCTCGACCGGTCCGTACTCGATGATCACCCAGCAGCCGCTGGGCGGTAAGGCTCAATTCGGTGGCCAGCGCTTCGGCGAGATGGAAGTGTGGGCGCTCGAAGCCTACGGAGCCGCCTACTGCCTACAGGAACTGCTCACAATCAAGTCCGACGATGTTCTTGGCCGAGTCAAGGTCTATGAGGCAATCGTTAAGGGCGAAAACATCCCCGAGCCAGGTATTCCCGAGAGCTTCAAAGTGCTCATCAAGGAAATGCAGGCCCTGTGCCTCAACGTTGAGGTACTGAGTCACGAAGGCGAAGAGATTGAAATGCGCGAGCTCGACGAGGACGTGTTCCGCACGGCCGAAGAGCTCGGAATCGACCTATCGCGCCCCGAGCGAGGTTCTGACGAAGAGGACGCACGACGCGCTGCAGAGCGCGCCGAGCGAGCCATGCGTTGAACCCGCCCAGTCGATTACTCACCCCAATAAACGCACCCATCCCCGACGAACAAGACGCATAGGAACAAGTACATGCTCGACGTCAACACCTTTTCTCAGATCCGCATTGGCCTAGCTACCGCCGACTCGATCCGCATGTGGTCGAACGGTGAGGTTAAGAAGCCTGAAACCATCAACTACCGCACTCTCAAGCCCGAGAAGGACGGACTCTTCTGCGAGAAGATCTTCGGCCCAACCAAGGACTGGGAATGCTATTGCGGTAAGTACAAGCGCGTCCGGTTCAAGGGAATTATCTGCGAGCGGTGTGGCGTTGAGGTCACCCGTTCAAAGGTTCGTCGCGAGCGTATGGGCCACATCGAGCTAGCCGCTCCGGCTGTTCACATCTGGTACCTGCGCGGCACCCGTTCCTGGTTGGCCTACCTACTAATGGGTACAACTCCCAAAGAGGAGCTAAAGGCCAAGCAGCTCGAAAAGGTCATCTATTTCGCAGCTAACATCGTCGTTAGCGTCGATGAAGAAAAGCGCGATGCCGATCTTTCGAACCTTGAAGCTGATCTCATCGGCGAGCGCGAGCTGATCAACCGCGAACTCGAACTCGAACTGGCCGAACGCCATGAAGAGCTCGAAAAGGAGATCGCCGAGCTCGAAAAAGAAAAAGCGAAGGACACCGAGATCAAGGCTCGACAGCGTGCCGCTGACAAGGACCTAGCGGCTATTCGGGAACGCTTCGAGACGGAGCTCGACGTTCTCAACCGCGGCTTCGAAGAGTTCAAAGATCTATTCGCCCGTAAAATCATCGAAGATGAAATGCTGTGGCGCGAACTCGCTGGTCGCTACGGCGAATACTTCGAAGGCGGAATGGGTGCCGATGCAATCGCGCAACTCATCGACTGTATCGACTTCGACGACGAAGAGGTAAAGCTCCGCTACCAGATCGATCCGCCCGAGGGCGAAAAGCCATTGTCGGCTCAACGCAAGCAAAAGGCTATCAAGCGCCTCAAGATCGTGGCAGCGTTTAACCGACGCGACGAGCACGGCCGTCGCGTCAATGACCCTCGCGCCATGATTCTCGATGTTGTGCCAGTAATCCCGCCCGAGCTGAGGCCAATGGTGCAGCTCGACGGCGGACGCTTCGCAACCTCAGACCTCAACGACCTCTATCGCAGAGTCATCAACCGCAACAACCGCCTCAAGCGACTGCTCGATCTCGGAGCCCCCGAAATCATCGTCAACAACGAAAAGCGGATGCTGCAAGAAGCGGTCGATGCACTGTTCGACAATGGTCGACGTGGCCGTCCCGTAACGGGCCCTGGTAACCGTCCACTCAAGTCGCTCTCCGACATGCTCAAGGGCAAGCAAGGGCGTTTCCGTCAGAACCTGTTGGGCAAGCGTGTCGACTACTCGGGTCGTTCGGTCATCGTTGTTGGCCCGACCCTGCGCCTCCACCAGTGTGGCCTGCCAAAGATCATGGCCCTCGAACTCTTCAAGCCCTTCGTGATGAAGAGCCTGGTAGATGAAGAACTAGCGCAAAACATCAAGTCGGCAAAGCGCATGGTCGAGCGTCGCCGCCCGCAGGTGTGGGATGTGCTCTCGGAGGTCATCAAGGAACACCCAGTCATGCTCAACCGTGCACCAACCCTGCACCGGTTAGGCATCCAGGCGTTCGAGCCGGTGCTGGTCGAGGGCAAGGCAATTCAGCTTCACCCGCTGGTCTGTACCGCGTTCAACGCCGACTTCGATGGCGATCAGATGGCTGTGCACCTGCCGCTTTCGGCCGAGGCCCAAGCCGAGGCCCGCGTGCTCATGTTGTCGGCTAACAATGTGTTGAGCCCAGCCAACGGCCGTCCGTTGGTAACGCCAACCCAAGACATGATCATCGGTGGCTACTACCTCACCGAAGAACAAGACGGAATGGTTGGCGAGGGCAAGAGCTTTCGCGATCTGAGCGAATTGTATGAGGCGTATGAACTAGGCGACGTGCACCTTCACGCCAAGATCAACTTCCGCTCGCCCAAACTCATCGACACTCCGGCGAACGGTGTGGCGGCTACCTATCACCAGACCACCGTCGGTCGAGTGTTCTTCAACTCGGTTCTGCCAGATGAGTTCCCCTACGTGAACTTCAAGGTCGCTAAGCGCCATATGGGCAGCATCGTCGACGATTTGGCGCGCAATTACCCGAAGGCATCGGTGGCCAAGAGTCTCGATGGCATCAAAGACATGTGTTTCAGATTCGCCACCCAGTCGGGTCTCACCGTCTCGATCGACTATGTCAAGACGCCGCCGAGCAAAAAAGAGATCCTCGACCGGCACGAAAAAGAGGCCGACAAGGTCGAAGCTCAGTTCCGGCGCGGTATTATCACCGACGGCGAGCGCCGCCAGAAAGAAGTTGAGATCTGGACCGCCGCCACCGAAGAGGTAAAGGACCGGATGGAAGAAGGCCTCAAGGCCGATCCGTTCAACCCAATCGACATCATGGTCGACTCTGGCGCCCGAGGCAACATGATGCAGGTTCGCCAGATCGCGGGAATGCGCGGCCTGGTAGCTAACCCTCGCGGCGACATGATCCCCCGCCCAATCAAGAGCAACTTCAAAGAAGGACTCGCGATGCTCGAGTACTTCATCGCTACTCCTGGTGCCCGCAAGGGCTTGGTCGACACCGCGCTTCGTACCGCCGACTCCGGCTACCTAACCCGACGCCTGGTCGATGTCGCTCAAGAGCTCATCATCAACAACGAAGACCCCTTCAAAACCAAGGGCAAGGTGCGCGGTATCTGGCTTGAAGACATCGAGCCCGATGAGGCCGGTAGGCGCACCTACCTCGAAACCCGGCTCTTGAGCCGCACACTCGCCGACGATGTCGAACTTGGTGATAGCAAGGTCTTTAAGGCTGGCACCGAGGTCGACGAACCAATGATGGAGGCAATGCGCGACGACACCACGATTACCCGTGTCCGAGTACTTTCGCCCCTCACCGACGAGTCTGACTTCGGAGTTTCAGCGGCCTGTTACGGCACCTCGCTGGCCACCGGAATCAGCATCGAAATTGGTGAAGCGGTCGGCGTTATCGCCGCCCAGTCCATCGGCGAGCCTGGTACTCAGCTGACGATGCGAACCTTTCACACCGGTGGTGTGGCGGGTGGCGGCGACATCGCTGGTGGTCTTCCCCGAGTCGTCGAGCTGTTCGAAGCTCGCTCGCCCAAGGGCAAGGCCACACTCGCTCGTACTTCGGGCACCATCCGAATCGGCGAAGACGAAGGCAAGGGTCTGAACTTGGTAATCGTCGACGAGGAAGGCAATGAGGATACCTACATAGTTCCTCCGCAGGCTCGTCTCGAAATCACCGACGGCCAAGAGGTCGTAGCCGGTGACGCCATTGTTGAGGGCCCGCGCGATCCCAAGGAACTGCTTGAGATCAAGGGTGTCCGTGAGACCCAGAACTATCTCGTGAACGAGGTACAAAAGGTTTACCGCGACCAGGGCGTGTCGATTCACAACAAGCACATCGAACTCATCGTTCGTCAGATGACTCGGCGCGTAGCAGTGCAAGAGCCGGGAGACTCGTCCTTCTTGCCGGGAGAACGAGTCGACCAGAAGAGCTACGCCGACGCTAACCGTCAACTCGTTAAGGAAGGCAAGCGTCCGGCCGAGGGCCGCCCAGAACTCATGGGCATTACCAAGGCTTCGCTGGCCACCGATTCGTGGCTATCGGCGGCATCGTTCCAGGAGACTACGAGGGTGCTCACCGAGGCCGCAATCGAATCCAAGAGTGACTCGCTGCTCGGTCTTAAAGAGAACATCATCATCGGTAAGCTAATCCCAGCGGGAACGGGCCTTCCCGTGCATCGCCAGCACATCCCACATGCGCCGGACTACCAGCCGATGGAGTTCTACTCGAGCGGTGATGAAGATATCGCCGAGCGCCTAGCCGCTGACTTCGATGCAACCACCGGCTCTGCCGAAGTCATCGATATTTCCAAAGCCCGCAGCTAAGCAGCAGAATCGCCGAAAATATTCGAACTAGGGCTGAATCCGGTCGCCATAGCGACCAGATATCATCCCGGTTCGGATATTTCTGCGGCTAACGGAATAGTTGGAGCGTTTCTTCGACCTTGACGATCTGGTCTTCGCTGAGACGAGATTTCCAGGCGTGGCGTAGGTCGGCGCGTACCCGAGTGGTTTCATAGCCAGTGCCCGCGCGGTCGCCTTGCAGAATCCTGGTTTCGATAGTGGCGCTCCACGGCAGCTGTGCAGTCTCAAAGATGTCGCGAAATCCCTCGACCGGGTCTTCGCTGAGAGTCTCGTGTTCTACGACCAGCCAGTCGGGATTTTCGAATGCGCTCTTGCGTAGTGCGGCGTCGAGCAACCCGTAGGCCCAAGCGGTTTCGACTACGTGGTCGCCAGGGGGCGGCGGAGTTACTTGAAGGCTGGTAAGGACACGTTCGCGAACTCGAGTGTCGTTCTCGAAGCGATGTGCCGTCCACCCGAGATCTAGCCAACTCGCAATAGCGTTGCGGGGATTACGTATTACTACTACGACAGGTCCACCTGCTCTGGCGGCCACGCGTTCCAGATTGAACGTGGAATGGACGGTCTTGATAACCACCGGCCCGCTTACTGGTCTTGGTTTCGGTGCTGGTGCAAGGCCCAAGGCGTGAATGGCAGCTGTGGCAATGGAGCTGTCGTTCCCAGACAAGATGTCGTCAACAACGCCGTTGGGTAGCGACCGCATAGCGGCCTTTCGGGCGTACCATCCGGGCTTGGCATCGTTCTGGGCTCCGCCGAGCGCGAGATCCCAGAGCCGATCCAATCTGGGCGCGGGCTCGTTCAGAAGTAGCGCTGGATGACGGCCAAGGCGTTGCTTGGCTAGGAGGGCGAGCGGCCAAAGGGCGTGATTATCGGGTTCGTGCACATAGCTGGCACGATTGGCGGTGGAGAGAAGCTCGGCGACCCACGTGGTCCCGGATCGAGGTGCTCCTGCGATGATCACTGCGTGGTTTACTGGCATAGTCGCGCTCACGTCACTCGAGACTTAGTGACGTACTACCTCCCACTTCTGTCCTATTCACCTTCGGCGAAAGCATGCCACCCATGAGCCAAACACGGGCGTGATCTCGCTACCCGCGATCGGCTCAAATGGGCCTCGGTGTTGCCGATACGAGGACCTACGGAGGTCCGATGGACAACGAAGAAGAACTCGAACTCGGCTACTACGCTGCCGCGCTACGTCGCCGGTGGTGGATTGTTGTCGCGACCGCTCTCGCTTTTGCTGCGATGGCATTTCTCTTAGTTCCGGCACAGCTAACTAGGTATCGAAGCGAAGCGACGATGCTCATCACACCCGTCGCCCTCGACGGTGTTGAGGGGAGTCGCGGCAGCGACAAGGTCAACGAAGAGACCGAGGCCGGGATCCTGGCTTCGACACCGGTCGCCAATCGTGCAATAAACCGACTACAGAGCGACGGAATCGGCGCCGGCTGGACAGCTGAAGATTTCCAAGAATGGCTGACTGTAGTTGCCGGCGACGACACCCAGCTATTGACGTTGTGGTTTGAAGCCGATTCGCCCGACGTAGCCCAAGCCGCGGTTTCGGCCGCAGCCGAGGAGTATCAGCAGTTCAAACTTCTCTCGACGACCGAGCGTCGCGCCAGGGTCGTGCTGAGCATCGAAGCCCAACTCGAAGCCGCAGAATCCCAGCGAGATCTGGCGATCACGACCCTTGAAGATGCTGAAGAGGGGTCGGCTAAGTCGATTATCGCTGCGACCAACGTGGCCCAATTCGAACACGAAGTCTTCGATCTCCGAACAAGGATCGACCGTCTGCAGACGTTGGATCTGACCGCTGGACAAGTTATTGGCGAGCCGACTATCGCCGAACCGATAGTCTCGGGAATTGACCGACCCCTCGGGCTAGCGGTGGCGTTCGCTATTGGTGCAATGGCTGGGATGGCCGCTGCCCTACTACTGGATCGAGTCGATCGACGAGTTCGCGACATTGGCGAGATCGAAGCCGATCTCGGTGGCCCCGTCGTCGGTGACATCCCACGAATTACCGAGGACACGCCAACGGTTGTGACCGCGCAGCGGGCTGAGACAGATGGAGCCAACGCGTTTCGGCGCCTGGCCACCGCGGTTATTGCACGCGATCGCAACGTCGGATCGATCCTCATCACCTCGGCTAACAACAACGAAGGGCGAACGCTGACCGCTATCAACACCGCGATTGCCTTGAGCCAGGCCGGGGTACCCGTGGTGCTAATGAACGCCGATCGTCGAAACCCGTCCATCGATCGAATCTTTGGACTTGAGTCTCACCCAGGTCTAGAAGGATTCCTTCGAACCGCTGGCTCGCAGGCCGACGCTATGACCCTGCTTCAGTCGACCGTCGATGTGCTCGGTCTTCGAGTTCTGCCAAGCGGAGTAGGGGCAGGTGTCGGCCAGCCGATGTCTTCAAGGGCCATCGAGACTGTCCTCGAGGTAGCGTCGACGCGCGGAGCGATCGTGGTTATCGACGCTCCGCCAGCATTGTCGAATCCTGATGGCCTGGCGCTCGCTTCGTTGGTGGACGCCACCTACGTTGTGGTCGCGCCGGGCCGAACCGGTCGCGACGAGCTAGCCGACCTCCGCGTGCAGTTGCAGCGTGTCGGTAGCGAGGTCGCTGGTGTGATCGTCAATCGACTAAATCGCTGGGACCTCAGAAACGACGAGCAGCCCATCGCCGGACTTACCGTAAAGAAGTCGCAGGGCCGAAGCGTCCCGAATGTTTCTAGACCTTCACCGAGCAGCTCGTTGCCCGAACCGCGTTCGGCTGCCGTGCCGCCAGCTACGCCGAG
The DNA here is from genome assembly GCA_965524675.1 of uncultured bacterium. Classification (GTDB taxonomy): domain Bacteria; phylum Actinomycetota; class Acidimicrobiia; order Acidimicrobiales; family SHLQ01; genus CALLQB01. The sequence goes on along the minus strand of CBERPN010000095.1, from coordinate 3,617 downwards.
TGCCGCCTGGCCCGAGCACGACGACGCTAACGGGTTGGCCGCTAGGGTCGTGGCCGACCGTGGAGCATGGACTGTCGACACTGGTGCAGCTTCGAGTTCGGACCCGACGTGAGCGCACAGCTCTCGGTGTTCGCTTCGACTTTGATCGCGGTGTCTACCAATGCCGAGGCGCGGTTCCTCTCAGGGCTGCCTCAGCTCGGAGTCGACGACGGACCAAGTTGGGTGGTTGCACCTGGGGTGTCGACTGAGCAGCTACCGGCCAATACCTTCGAGATCGAGCAGCGGCTTACCAGATTCTGGAACCTGCGCCAAGCGATCGATCACGCCAGCACGCTGTTGGTGAGCCGGGAAACCGTTGTCGTCATAACCGGTGCCGGGTTGTTGGCACCAGCCTTTCTTCTTGCCGCCCGGCGACTCGGCTTGCGGACGATCTTCGTCGAATCACCCGAGTGGGCTGGAAAGCGGCGTCGCGGGAGGCTCGCCCGACTCGCCGACGAGACGATCGTCGAATGGGAGCATCAACTAGTGCGGCACCCATTCGCCACCGTGTTGGGAGAAACCGTCTAATGGGCGCACTCTCACTGGCAGAAGATCCCTCCAGGGTCCTCGTCCTAACCGGTACCGAACCCCAACCTTTTCAACGGTTGGCCGACTGGGTCGACGCTTGGGCGTCGAAACGCTCCACTCAGACCGCCTTGCTAACGGTGCAGCACGGGACGGCCCGACCTTTGCAGTCGGTCGATTCTATCGATTACCTGCTTCACGACGAGATTGCTTCGGCAATCGAATCCAGTCGAATCGTTATCGGCTCCGTCGACCTCGACCTAATTCGTCGAGCTCGCGCGAACGGCCGACGTATTATTGCGGTGCCGCGTCGATCTGCTCGTGACGAAACCCTTGAGGATCAGCTAGACCTTGGCCGTGGTCTGGCGCAGCACGACCACATTTTGTTGGCCGAAACCGAAAATGAACTTCACTTTCTGCTCGATCGTGCCCTGACAGAGCCTTCGTTCACCGATTCTCTTACCGCGACAAGATCCGAACGCGCCGGACGAGAGCTTCAAGAAATCGTCCAACAGATGACCGACTCGGCCCAGCCGTTAGCGTCGGTGACACCGTTGTCGCCCACAGCAGGAAAATCCAAGGTTCCTGTGCTGTACGTGGGAGGTTTGGGGCGTAGCGGAAGCACTCTGCTAAACGACATCCTCGGTCAACACACCAGCGTCGCATCGGCTGGCGAACTGGTCCACATTTGGCAGCGAGGACTGGTCGAGAACAACCTTTGTGGCTGCGGGGAACACTTCTTGGAGTGCGAGTTCTGGACCGAAGTCGGAGAGCGAGCCTTCGGCGGATGGGATCAGCTCGACCTCGACCGGGTCATGCAACTCAAGACTGAAGTCGATCGAAACCGCTTCGTTTCGGCTCTGCTAGCCCCTTGGTTGTTTCGCTCGATTCGACAACCGCTCGACGAGTACGGCGAGATTCTGGTCGAGCTACTTCGAGCGATTCGTGATGTGGCAGGTGTACCCGTAGTCGTCGATTCGAGCAAACAAATCTCAACGGCCCTCATGCTCAAAAGGATCGATGGCATCGACCTCAAAGTAGTTCACCTGATACGCGACGCCCGAGGGGTCGCGTACTCATGGACCAAGACCAAGACCAAGGTGGAAGTGACCAGCGGTGAAGCGCTGATGAATCAGTATCACCCTGGTCTCATGGGTTGGCGATGGCTTAGCTGGAACGCGGTCTTCGGGTCGATGCGCGCCCTTGGAGTACCGGTCTTAACAGTTCACTACGAAGCGATGATCGACAACCCCAGAAGCCAAGTCAGCGCCGTGCTCGAGTTCGCAGGTGTCGAGGCCGGTGCATTGGGCTTTGTCGGCGAAACGTCGGTGGACCTAGAGCCAATCCACTCCGTTGCTGGCAACCCGTCACGCTTCAAGCACGGCAACATCGAACTCGCGCTTGACGAAGCTTGGCGACAGAAGCTGCCTCGGTCCATGCGGATGCTGGTATCTGTAATCGCTTTCCCGTTGCTGCGCCGCTACGGCTATCTAGGCAAAGGCGGCCGACGTGACCACTGAACCAGCGACCTCGCAGCGCCCAGCGGTCAACGTTGTAGTAGCAACGCGCGATCGACCGGCGCTGCTCGATCAAACCCTTAAGGCGATCGCTCTACAGGATTACTGCGGACCGATCGAAGTGGTTGTGGTGTACGACCAAACCGAGCCCGACGACCGCATCGCCGTGGACGACGGCGATCGCCGAGTTCGCGTTATTCGAAACGGTCGTACCTCAGGACTCCAAGGGGCTCGCAATACCGGAATCGTCAGCAGCGTCGCTCCGTTTGTAGCGTTCTGCGATGACGACGACGTTTGGAAGCCACACAAGCTAACGGCGCAGATGGATCTTCTCGATGCAGACTCTCGCTGTCTGATGGCCTCGGCGGGAATCGACGTCGTGTTTGAGGGCGAACGACTGCCCCGCATCCCGACGAACACCCGCGTTACCTTCGCCGACCTTATCGGCTCGAGGATGTTCGAATCGACACACCCGTCGACCTACCTAATGCACCGTGACCTATTCGACCTGGTCGGATTGGTCGATGAAGATGTGCCCGGTGGATACGGCGAGGACTATGAGTTTATTCTTCGTGCCGCTCGCTGTACCGACCTCGGCGCGGTACCAGAAGCTCTGGTCGAAGTTCTTTGGCATGAGTCATCTTTCTACGCGGAGCGCTGGCAAATGCGTATCGAGGGGCTTAACTATCTGCTCGAACGTCATCCCGAGTTTCTCACCGACGCGAAGGGCCTAGCCCGCATCCAAGGCCAGATCTCCTTCGCGTTCGGCGCTTTAGGCCAAAAGGGCGATGCATTTCGAACCGCGTTCGAGACGCTACGTCTCGACCCGCTGCAAAAGCGCGCCTACCTCGCCATTCTGATGGCGCTAGGAGTGGTAAGTCCAGACTTCCTCGTGGCCAAGATTCAACGTCGCGGCCGATCGATTTAGCCAGAATCGATGGCCGCCACCCTTCTACTCAAAGAAACCAGTCGACTCGCTGTCGCGGGCCTGAGCAAGGTTCGACGTCGGCTCCGACGCCCAGATCTACCGATCGTTGCCCTGTTCGTCGGCTACCCGTTGTGGTGGATTCTGGGTCTCGGCCAAGTTGCGTTCATCTTTGCTTCGATGCCGATGGCGGTGCAGCTCGCCCGTCGCAGAGTTATTCGGGTCCCTAAGGGTTTTGGGTTGTGGCTCGCCTTCCTCGGCTGGATGATGCTTTCGGCGACGATGTTGGAGCTAAGACTCGAACGGTTTATCTCCTTCGGCTACCGCGCCGCGCTCTACTTCTCGGCCACGATCTTCTTTCTTTGGGTGTACAACATGCCTCAAAGGTTGCTTCCCTTTAGCCGGGTGTTGCGGTTGCTCTTGGTGTTTTGGTTTTGCGCTCTCGCAGGTGGCTACCTAGGGCTGATGCTGGGGGACGTGTTGGTAAAGAGCCCGGTCGAGCGGTTGCTGCCAGGAGCGCTCAAGTCGAGCCAGTTCGTCGTGGAGATTGTGCGGCCGCGCTTCGCCCAAACCCAGACCCTGCTGGACGGCCTCTGAGACAATGTCATTAA
>CBERPN010000094.1:0-14365 GCA_965524675.1 uncultured bacterium | reverse complement strand
TGCGAAAGGCAGTTCCATGCGTTACCGGTGCGCCATAGTTCTCGACCCACGTATCTACGTGGGCGTCGAAGTGGATCAGGCCCACGGGTCCGTGTTTGGCTGCTACGGCCCGCAGTAGCGGAAGCGAGATGAGATGGTCGCCACCCATCGCGATCAGATGACCGTACCCGAATGCTTGTTCCTCGATCATCGCGAGCGATTGGGTTAGGTCGCCCATCATCAGGTCGAAGTTGCCCACATCGGCGAAATCGAGGTCGTGCGTGTCGGGCCAAAGGTCGGGGTAGGTGCCGCCCACCATCCGAGTCGCTCGCCGAATGGCGGCTGGCCCATCGCGAGCTCCCGCCCGGTTGGTGGTGGCGATATCGAATGCGATGCCCGCTATTGCAACCGACGCTGCACTGTCGTAATTGGTTGTCCCTAGGAAACTGGCGTTAGCTGAGAACGCTGGCATCGATCGTTGCTTGCTCACTGCTCGGCCAGCTTGGTAAACAGATCACGAAAGACGCCATCGCGGTCGATAGCGATGGCTTCACGCATCATGTGTCGCCCCGCGGAGTTACCCAGGTCCCAGCGAAGATCATCGCCAAGCTCAGGTGTTGGGCGAATCACGGTTGGCACCAGAGCAGGATCGACCAACCAGGCGATACATATCAAATCCCAGATCACCCAAGTCCGGCAGAAATGGCCTTCGAAGCCGAGCATCGGAAATAGTGGATTGTTGTCGTACAGATCGAACAACAGCTCACCGAGCGGGCCGGTGCCCTTCACCCACGCCTGCATCTCCGGCTGAGACACCGTTAACCGCTGGCCGATGAGATAGCCCGGCATATAGACGAACGGCACTCCACTGTCGAGAACTACCCGAGCCGCGTGAACGTCCTGTACCAGATTGAGCGACGGCAGATTGGAACGATCGTCATTAGAGGGATACCCCGAAGTCCACAGGACCACGATCTTGTCGACGATGTCGGGGGCGAGCAAAAGTGCCGACGCCACATTAGTGATGCAGCCGATGGCCGCGACATACAGCGGCTCCACCGACTCCCTCGCCAACTCGACGAGGCGATCGACCCCATCTGACGCAACGGGTGTCTCGGCGTCGGGCATGTAGCGATCGGCTCCGCGAAAGACAAGCCCATTCGGGTCGAGGCCCGCTGCAGCATAGACCCGCTCACTCTCGGCCACGCTCAGGTCGACACCTTCGGCGGGTGTTACGAAGGTCAGGTCAGCGGGAGAGGTCCCTTGAGATTCCAGCCGATCGAGCCAGGCGCCGTATTCTTCTAACAGCGTCAGCCTTTCCGCCGATGCCAGGTCGGCGCGTCCCGAGGTGGCTCGTAGCTGTTCAACCTCGAGCAGCGGGGAGCGATGATGAGCGAAGGAGAACGGTTCGGCGATAACCGCCTTTAACTCGATGGTGTCGGGGGTCAGCAGCGCCCACGCCAAGGCGAATTGATCGTCGATTTCGTTGGCCATGTCGGAGTCGAGCACAACCGAGACCTTGCCGGTCGGAGGCTCGAGCAAGCGCTCGCGAACCGCTGGGTCGATGCTAGAGAAAGCCATCGGCCAACCATAGGGCGAAAGACCTATTGGTACGTCTTCACTAGCCGCCGCCGATATCGACGTTGTATCCCTCGTAAACGAGGTCGGCGCCCCGCTGGCGATGCCGGGAGATGGCCAAAAGCAGTTCGAGGACTTCGGCCCGAACAGCGTCTACCGAGTCTTCGCTCTTCGTTTGGGTAATAGCCGCTGACACCTGAGCGCACAGAACGGGATGTTCATCTCGCACCTGGCCAATTTGGTTCACGAGCCGTGGCGCAATCTCGATGAGCTCAGCGAGCAACCCGTCCGCAGCCTCCACCTCCTCAACATGCTGGCTCAACGCTTCGCCCAAATCCTCCAGTTCAGTTACCAGCGTCGCGTTCCATTTTGGGTCGCCCGACGGTGAGGATGCGGCAATCTCAACCTGAGAGACCGCCAGTTTGAGCTCGATTCGACGTTTGCCCGCTTCGGTTAGCGCTGCACTGCGCTCGCTATCTTCACCAGCCATAGGAACGATCTCCTTTGGAGATCACTCTATCGCCACCTCGAATTGTCACTAGGGCCCAAGGTCACACATGTACCACCAGATCCGGGAACTAGAGTTCAGCGGCGCTGAGCAGGCGGGCTAAACATCTTCGCCCCAGCGGGAACATCGGACACGATGATAGCTCCCGCTCCGACTACCGCTTCGGGGCCGACAATGCGATCGAGCAGAACCACCGAATTCGGTCCGACAAAGGTGTTCTCGCCCACCACAGCTCGGCTCCCGACGTTGGCCAGATTAGCGATGAACACGTAGTCGCCAATCTCGGTTTCATCGCCCAGCACGACCGCCTGCATGATCACCGCGTAATCACCCAACCGGGCGGAATGACCGAAGTTGGCAAACGCCCCAATGAAGACACCAACTCCGCAGTGCAGATCCAGAACGTCTATTCGCGGGTCGATCAAACTGGCGATCTCGAAGCCACCATCGGCCAGCAATTCAGCAACGTCACGACGTTTTGACCAATGCCCGACGACATTGTTGAACACGTGAAGATCTGCGTTTGCGCTGAGAAGCTTGGGTAGAACCGAGCGATCACCGAGTACCGGATAGCCCAACAACTCCGATCCGGCTTTGGCAGGATCGTCGTCGACAAAGCCCAGGAGGTCCCAAGTTGGTGACTCAGCGTTGATCGCATGAAGCGTCTTGAGGGCAAAGCCATGACCGGCTCCGAACATCACCAATGGTGTCATCTGTCCCTCCACGGACTGCCGGTGAAACTTGCGGTGATCTTACAAGGCACCTCCCGGTCGACTAATCGGCAGCGCAGGATTGCGCCTCTGGATGCATTTCTGAAACCAACCGGCGAAGCGGTTGTTGGTCGGACTAACAACATCGCCTCAGGTAAAGGAGAAGACCATGCAAACGTCTTTCGCTAGGAGCGAATCAGGCATTGTGGTCATACCGACTGCGGATGGGGCGGTTCGCGAAACGGACAGAGCGATCGGCCAGGAGCATCCCGTTAAGGCGGTCGCGATCGAACTCGCATTAGTAGTGGCAGCGGCGCTTGCGTACTTCGGTGTTCGCGGCCTCACCGAGGGCAGCGAACCGATTGCAGTCGCGAATGCTCGGCGGGTATTGAGACTTGAGGCGTTCTTCGAGATCGATATCGAAGAGTCGCTGCAAGGTTTCGTCCTCGGCCATCGATCCCTGGTCACGGCGGCCAACTGGGTCTACATCTGGGGTCACTGGCCAGTGATTCTGGTCACCCTTCTGTGGCTTTACCGACGACACAACGACACATACAAACTGCTGCGCAACGCGATCTTCATCTCGGGAGCCGTCGGGCTGGTAATTTTCGTCGCCTTTCCCGTTGCACCACCTCGGCTGATGCCCACCGGCTTTGTCGACACGGTGACCGAACTATCTACGTCATACCGGATCCTTCAGCCACCGGCGTTGGTTAACAAGTTCGCCGCCGTGCCGAGTCTGCACGTCGGTTGGAATCTGCTGGTCGGAATCATCGTCTATCAGTGTTCGAGGAAGCTGGTGCCGAAGGTCTTCGCAGTATCGGGGCCCGCGCTCATGGCGACGGCTGTCGTGCTAACTGCCAACCACTACATTCTCGATGCGGTGGCTGGCTCGCTCGTAGCGATTACCGGGCTGCTTGGAGCCTTGGCGGTGCGGCACATCTTCAACATCGACAGGACCAACACCTGGGCGGCGCAGGCCGTATAGCCTCCAGCAATGGCTGAAGTAGTGGAGTTCGATCGCTTTGATGACCTCATGAGGCTCGAACCTCATGGGCCCGATGTGTTCGTGGGGGTGAGCCCAACCTATGACTGGGGCCGCGTCTACGGAGGACAGGTAGTGGCCCAAGCGCTCAAGGCGGCGGTAGCCACCGTCGAGCCCGAGTTCCGCCCACACTCCCTGCACGGTTACTTCATCCGTGGCGGTACATCCAAAGAGCCAATCCGGTTCGAGGTCGACCGAATCCGCAACGGCCGATCATTCATCACCCGGCGGGTGGTTGCCCGACAGTCGAACGGCGCGATCTTTAACCTGTCGGCCTCGTTTCATATCGAAGAGGGTGATCTCGATATCGAACCAAGAGTCCTGCCGCCCGGGCTAGTCGGTCCCGACGAATTGCCCGAGGAGCAGGTCAACAAATTGATGCTGAGGCGGGAGATCCCACCCGAGACGATTGGCGGGCGAACAGGTGTCTGGATCAAAGTCCTCGGAACGCCCTCTGGCGAGCAGGCCGCCTCACAGATCACTTTGTCGTATGCGAGCGACAGCGTTCCATTTCGAGCGGCGGCATCGGTTCGTCCCGATCGAACACCCGAGAACGCTCATGACGGAACGTTCCTGGGCGCAAGCCTCGACCATTCGCTTTGGTTCCATCGCCACGGACCAGCCGACGAGTGGCAACTTCACCTACTCGAACCAATGACCTACAACGGCAACCGCGGACTCGCCTTCGGCGCCGTGTTCGACACCGACGGCGTTCATCTCGCCAGCGTCGCGCAGGAAATCGTCCTACGAAAGAATCGCAAGAAAACGAAGTAGATCGCCGTGTCAATCGAGCAGTCGTAGCACCTCGACCTCATGTTCGATGCCCTTCAGTTCTTTCGCTCCCAACGACTCGAATCCAATCTCGGAGCCGAGCAATAGATCGCGGATCGTATTCGAGACGCAGATTTCCCCGGCCTCGCCGATCGCCTCAACACGGGCGGCGAGGTTGACCGCAATGCCGGTGACATCGCCGTCGGGATGCGTTTCGACCTGACCAGCGTGCAGTCCAACTCGGATATCCAAACCCAATAGCTTGATCTCGTCTCGAATCAACTGTGCAGCGACCACGGCTCTACCTGGCTCGTTGAATACAGCGAGAACTCCGTCGCCGGTGCTCTTGACCACTCGACCGCCGTGCTTGTCGACGACCACGGCGACCGCAGCGTCGTGATCCCTGACTAGACGTGCCCAGCCAGCGTCGCCAAGTTCGCTAGCTCGGCGAGTCGAATCGACGATGTCGGTGAATAGCACCACCGCAAAGGCGGCAGTTCCGTGCGCGACGGGCCGGTGGCCGGTGATGAACTCGATTATCTCGTCTTGCATGGTTCGCCAGTTTCGGGAGAACGGAGCGAAATGGTTGCGGTCATCCCAGAAAAGTGTTGTGGCGTGGGGAATCCTCGACGCCAACAAACGACCGCACGCCACCGGCACTACGAGATCTCCTCGGCAGTGGGCGATGAGCGTTGGGCATTCGACGCGGTCGAGCAGCACGTCGATCTCTCCCAACATCGCAGACTCCAAATGGGCCTTTAGAGAACCCGGACTAGCCGACTGACGTTCGAAGCGGCGGGCCCATGCTTCGACCCGCGGATCGCCAGCCACATCGGGCGCGAAGTGCTCAAGAAATGGAGATTCGACGGTTCCCCACGTGGCCAACAGTGCCTCCAGTCGATGCAAACCGGACGGCGCCGGGTCACCCGGCTCGATAAACCTAGCGATTCTATCGAAGGAGATTCCGGGAGTCGCACAGCCAATCAGCACCAGCTTGGCAACCCGGTTAGGGAAGTGGGCGGCGAGCGCGACGCCGGTTGCACCCGCTTCGGACGCTCCGACGATACACGCCTGCGCCAACCCCACCGCGTCCATTACGGCGAGGGTGTCAGAAACTCGATCCTCAAGGGACGGTGCCACACCTGTTCGATCCGATAAGCCAACCCCTCGTTTGTCCATGATCACTATTCGGTGGTGCTCGCCGGCGTGCTCGTAGCCCCGAGCCAGTTCATCGACATCCCAATTCAGTTCGACGTTGCTCACCCAAGGAGGGGTATAGACCACGACTTCGTCGCCCTCGCCCCAACAGGAATAGGCGATGTTCACACCGTCGTTTTCGACGTACTCAACCTTCGGCCGCTCGATCATTTCGGCTCCCTCCATCCCGGAACCCGGCCAGTCTTGCATGGCCAGCGCCCACAGTCGCAGAAACACTGGAGCTAACGCCGCAACCGCGCGAGGCTGTTGGTCGTGGGGGATTCGGCGGCCAGTAGGTTCCAGCGTGCGACGGGTCGATTGCTGGGCGGAGATTCAGGGGGCGACCTCGCGCTCGTGGTTGGGGCGTTCGCCGCATACGGAGTGGTCGACGCGGGCAGCCGCCTGGTGGCCAATGTTCAAGCCGATCGCCTTGACGGCTCGGTGCTTCTGGTCGGGGCGATAGCTTCCAACCCGGTGGCTTACACAGCAATGCTGGTCGCACTGGGCATGTTGCTGTGGCGAGCGCCAAGACGAGTGTGGTCGCGCTGGGACGACCTCGAACAAGGCCGGGTTCTTCGGTTGCTGACGATTCCGCTGGTGCTGCTTGTGGCGTGGCAGAGTTCGTTGTATGAGTTCAACTTTCTCCTTGGGCAAGCGCACTTCTTCGACCGAGCCTTAGTGCTGGTTTTGGCCGGGGCATGTCTGGCCCGGCCGCTCTTTATCGTCCCGCTCGTCGTCGAGAGCCGGATCATCGCCAACCAGTTCGAGTTTCCCTTCGGCACTACCGCCGCGCAGAACATCGACGAGCTGTTGCTAATTGCGCTTAGTGCTATCGCTGGCATTCACATCCTGTACGTGATCACCGGTCGCCGTGAAACTGCTCCGGTGGTGCTCGTCCTAAGCGCCGCTCTGGCGGCCCATTTCTACATTCCGGGAAGCACCAAATTGGTCGGCGGTTGGCTGGTGAACAACGATCTCTCCAATCTTCCCCTCAGCGGCTACACCGCTGGTTGGCGAGGCGACGGCTCCGGCCGATGGGCGCAACAGATGTCGAGTATCACCGAATCGTTAGGGCGTTTCGGGCTCGCCGGTACTTTAGTACTAGAGCTCGGGTCGATCTTGGCGCTGTTACACTACCGCTTGCTTCGAATCTGGCTCCCGGCCTGTATTTTGTTCCACCTCATCGTCTTCGCCTTCGTGGGCTTCTGGTTCCTGCCGTGGATCGTGTTGGAGGCGGCGCTAATCGCACTCACAACCCGCCCCGAACTACGCGGCTGGTTAAACCAAAATGTCACCCCGGCCAGAACGTTGGTGACGGTTGGGGCCGTGGTCGTGGGCGGCAGCAGCTTGTTCCATCCACCGACGCTCTCGTGGCTCGATGCGCCGGTGTCGTACGGCTACCGAATCGAGGCGACCGGCGAGAGCGGCACCCAATACCTCGTGCCCTCTTCGGCTTTCGCTCCGTACCAGCAGGAACTCGCCTTCTTTCAACTCCAGGCAGGACCGCGCCAACCGGTAAGCGCGGCCTATGGCGCCCTCAGCTCACCGGACGAACTCCACGATCTTGAGACCGTCGCTACCTTTGCCGAAGTGGAGGCCCGAGAGATCTCCGCCAGTGAGTCCGAGCGGGCGATCACCGAAGAGTTCCTGTCCAAATTCCTGAGCAATGCAAACGATAAGGGCGCGACTGCTTGGTCGATCATGTCGCCACCTAACCATTTCTGGACCAGCACCGGCGACCCAGTCTTCGCGTTCGACGAGCCGCTGCGTCAACTCGACGTGTACGTGCTCACCGCAATACACCGGAGCGGAAAGCAAGACTTCAAACGTGAATTGGTTCTCACCTTGGACATAGGGCCCGATGGTTCTATGTCTACCGGTTGACTTATGATCCAATTAGTTAGATCATTCGAAGAATGTCGAACGTTCCCGACTATGAGTTACCAGCTTCGGTAAATGCCCACACGCCCGAACAGCTAAAGGCGCTGGCCGAACCGGCACGCTCACACATACTCGATTTGGTGCTCGAGCGGGCCGCCACCGTCACCGAATTGGCCGCCGCACTCAAGCGCCCAAAGAGTTCGGTGGCCTATCACGTCGAGATACTGGTTAAAGCGGGACTGCTCCGAGTTGTCCGAACCCGCAAGGTTCGAGCCATCGAGGAACGTTTCTACGGTCGCACCGGACGCACCATCATCATCGGCGGTGACGTCATGGCAAAAGGCACTACTAAGCAGAACTTCTTGGTTGAAGCGGTAAGTGAAATGAATCCGGATGCAGATCTTCTAGCCACCCTGCGCCACGCCCGAATCGCGGAGCGTCAAGTTCAGGAGTTCTTTGAACGGGTCGCCGAATTGGCCGAAGACTTCACGCGCCTGACTCGCGCTGGCGACACCGTCTTCGGGTTCGTCGCCGGCGTTTACCCCACCGATCAGCCGACCCTTCCCGCCGCTACCGACGACTCACTAGAGGCACCGTGAGCGAGACGACTTCACAGGACGCACCTAGTTCTGGGCGTCTCGGGGCTAGCTACCACAAGCTCCTTGGGGCCAGCACAATCTCCAACATTGGTGACGGAATCGGCCTGGTGGCCTATCCGTGGTTGGCTTCGGCCGTTACCCGCAACGGGTTGCTGATCGCACTGGTCGCCGTCGTGCAGCGCCTACCGTGGCTCTTCTTCACCCTCCCGGCGGGCGTTATCACCGATCGAAACGATCGCCGAACCCTGATGGTCTGGTCGAACTGGCTGCGGACTGGCCTCACCCTCATCGTCGCCTTCGCAGTTCTTGCCCGACAAGGCGACCTGGTGGGGCCCGGTCAACTCAAGCTGGGAGCGGCCGTCAACGAAGACTATTTCCTCTATGGAGTCGTACTCGTCGCAACACTGCTGATGGGCATGGCCGAGGTGTTATACGACAACTCGGCGCAGACGCTGATGCCATCGGTAGTCGACACCCACAATCTCGAGAAGGCTAACGGGCGCCTGTGGAGCGTCGAACAGGTGGCCAACTCCCTCATCGGCCCTCCACTTGGGGCGTTGCTTTTAGTAATCGCATTCTCAACCCCGTTCTTCGTCGACGCAATCACCTTTGGGGTGTCGGCTGCTCTCATCACGCTGATCCCACGGTCGGAATCGTCAGAAACCGAAGCGGTCGATGACACAGTTCCTATCGATACTGATCAGTCGTCGTGGAAGACTGAACTCTCCGTCGGCGTGAGGTGGCTATGGGCGCACGATCTCCTGAGGCCGATGGCGATCATTCTCGGGTTGCTGAACATGCTGTTCACGATGGGCGGCGCACTTTTAGTTTTGTTCGCGCAGGAGGTGCTTTCAACTACGGCCACCGAATTCGCCATCCTCAGTACCGGCGGCGCAATCGGCGGAGTGCTTGGTGGCTGGGCAGCCTCGGCGGTGGTCAGCAAGATTGGTTCTGGCCCATCTCTAGCGCTGACGATGATCGGAGGGGGAATTACCTCGATCCTCATCGGACTCAGCTCTGCCTGGCCCGTCGTGTGGCTGATGTTCGCGATCGCCATGTTTGTCGGCGTGCTATGGAACGTAATAACGGTGAGCCTTCGACAAGCCATCATCCCCGATGAGCTGCTCGGTCGAGTAAACAGCGTGTACCGGTTCTTCGCCTGGGGAATGATGCCGCTCGGGGCCTTGCTCGGGGGGATCACTGTCACGGTCACCGAGCAATTCGGATCTAGAGAGCTGGCGCTACGAATGCCCTGGTTCATTGCGGGCGTAGCCCAGCTCGCCCTCTACTTGTTCGCAGCGCCTCGCCTAACCACCAACAAGATGGAAGCAGCACGAGCCGAGGCGACCGTCGAGTAGCCGTGGCATTCCAATCGCGAAGACATCGATATGCTAGGCCTAGGCAATGAGCACCGCGGTCAAATCTGCTCCGGTTTTCATTTCGGGTCACGCGCGCTCAGGAACAACCCTGCTCGGAAACCTGATCGATCGCCACCCAAGCTTCGCGATCTTCCTCGAGTCGTTCTTTATCCCGCGGTATGCGGTCACTCAACGCCTGTACTCTCCGCTGCACAAGCGCGAGAATCTCGAAGCGTTAGCGCGCTCGATCACTTCTCAACGGTCATCGATAGACAATGGGCTGCAGTTCACCCCTGATCTCCTCGACATCCTTCCCGAGCCGACCTACCCGCATCTCATCGACGCGATGATGTCGAATTGGGCAAAGAACCAATCCAAGAAGCGTTGGGGCGATAAGAGTCCCGGGTACATCACCAAGTTCTCCGTCCTGAAAGAGCTATTCCCAAACGCCAAGTTTGTACACATCATCCGAGATGGACGCGACGTATGTCTGTCTCTACAGGCCTTGGGTTGGGAATCCAACCCCGTTCGGGTGGCAAAGGCTTGGAGTAAGACCGTCGGAGGCGCATCGCTTTACGGTCGGCAGAATCTCGGTGATGACTACCTCGAAATCAACTACGAACGGCTCATCGCCGACCCGGCCAACGAGCTCGAAACGATCATGGGGTTTCTGGGTGAGTCTTTTTTCGAGTCGCAGCTATCAAACCAACCCGTGGTGTCGAATAACAATGCCTTCGCTCCCTGGCCCGGAGTCAATCAATCGGTGAAAGCGAGCAATGCTGAGAAGTGGCGAAGCGCGATGCCGCCAAAGGACTTACAGCTGTTCAATCTCGTTGCGGGCGACGCGCTGAGGCAACTGGGATATCCGGTCGAATCCACTTCGACCCTTAGGCTGCGGGCGGAGGCGGCAGTTCGCGGTGCAATAGGAGACGTTGAAACCGGTATTCGCAAGAGTCGCGAAGCGTCATCTGTGCTAGTGCGCGAAGCTCGACTAAGGACCCGCCGCCGGTAGGTGAGCGGAGCGAACCCACTCGCCGCTGTCGGTGGGCCTAACGGCCCCGTCGCTGTACGCGACAGGAAGTGGAAAGCAACAGCTTCCGGGCACAGTACTCTCACCTACTGACTAAGCCCCTTTAGCTAGGACGTCCCTAGAATCACCGCACGCCTAACCGTCTACTGGGGCAGTCGGGGATCGCGCCAGCCATCTCCAGAGTCGATTGCATCCTTTACCGGGTCGCCCTCATCGCCGGGTCGAAACTCCTTAATTGGCTTGGCTGGCACTCCCCCGACCACTGTGTAATCGGGGACATCTTTGGTTACCACCGAGTTGGCCCCCACGATCGTTCGATAACCCAGAGTGGTACCGGCCATGATGACGGCGTTGTAGCCCATCACGCTATTGGCCCCGATCTTCACGGGAGCGATTCCTCGGCCCGCGTAGGCGATCGGCCGCTCGAAGTTGGTGAAGGGATGAGTGTGGGTTTCGATGGTGATCCCCGCCGAGAGCATTGTGTAGGCGCCCACGTCGATCGAACCGCGATCGTCGAGCATCGCGTAGCGGTTAACCAGGACTCCGTCGCCGAGCGAGATGTTGCCGCCATTAGAGAACAGCACGTTGTGGTGAAAGATCACCCCATCGCCGCAGTGGCGAAATAGCTTCTTGGCCAGTATCCGACGAAGCGGAATAGCGAACCCCTGAATCATGGCCGCCGGGGTTTGATCGAACATTCGCCAGAACATCCGGTAGTACGCCATCGGGTCGGGTTCGGCCTCAGGGGTATCGCCTTTGAATGGGTCGGGTGGAGTGAAGAAATCGCCCGATGCGTGGGAATAGTCGACCAGCCGCGCCACCTCGGTCAAGAAGCTGCTCGCCTGTCCGATGAACGAATCACCGTCGACCTCCTCGGCCAGCCGATCCAAAAGCTCCTTGCTCATTTGGTCAACCATGGGCCCCCACTGGTGCGATAGCGGGCGCATGGGCCCGCGCGCCATAGATAGTACGAACGTAGCTGGCTACGACTATCAGGCGACCCCGGAAGGCGCCGTGGCGGTAACCCATCTTCGACATCTGCGGCCCGTAGATACGCTGAATCGGAACCTCACAGAACTTCAAACCAGCGCGCGCCACCGAGAAGCACGACTCGAGTTCGGCCTCGTAACCATCGCCATCCAACTGCAACGCACCGAAGGCCGTGCGAGAGAAACAACGCAATCCTGAGAACGGGTCCGAGATGGTGAACCCGGTTATTCCCACCACCGAAGACCTCACCGCCGAGCGAACAAGCCGCCGATTCAATGGGGCCTTCTTCTGTCGGGTGCGGTGGAGATACCGGCTTCCCACGCAAAGATCCACCTCGCCATCGACTACCGGTCTCACCAATTCTTCCAACGAGGTGGGAAGGTGTTGACCATCGCTGTCCATCCATACCAGAGCGTCAAACGGCTCGGTTCGCACATGGTCCATCGCCACCTGAAGAGCCGCTCCTTTGCCCTGGTTACTCGGCGAGCGAAGCAGTTGAATCTCGAGCGAACCGGCAAGATTGCTCCGGCAGCGGTCCACCTCTTGCCAGCTCTGGTCGGTTGAGCCGTCGTCGACCACCACAATGGTTACCCGATGACCCAGGATCTCCGGGGGCATGGCGCGCAAGAGATCACCGATCGTTCCTGCCTCGTTGAAGCAGGGTATGACCACGGTCACTCCCATGTCCCAAGGCTATTGAGGACTACCGCATCAGCCGTAGGGCCAAAAGTCCTAATGGTGTCAGACACGTCCCTAATCAGGCGTCCCTAATCGATCGATCGATGAGCCCTAACCAGGGTGTCGAGAGCGATCCTGGTCTCGCCTTCGACCTCGACCCGACGTTCAATAACCTCGGCCTTTTCGATGTCGAATCCGTCTAGACAAGCGACTACCGACTCAGGAGTCGGCAACACCGCGGCATCGCTCGGGCCACCGTAACCAGCCTCGAGATTAGATAGATCGTGCGCCACCAACAAGAAGCTGCCTCCCGGTTTCACCGCTGCTCTGGCACACCCCAGCGCGGCCGACATTTTCGGTTCAGGAATTTGCAGATAGAACATGATCACAAGGTCGTAGCCAGCGTCGGAGTCCTGGCAGTCGGTGGCATCTCCTACGACCCAGTCGACGCTGACCTCTTTCGATTCGGCAAGCTGGCGTCCCTTGTCTACCGCAACCGACGAGAAGTCCATGGCGGTGGCCTGCCAGCCCTGCTCGGCCAGCCAAATAGCGTTTCGACCCTCGCCGCACGCCATGTCGAGAACCTGGCCCGGCTTCAATCCTTTGACCTCGGGCGGCAGGAATTGATTGGGCTCGACCGACCACATCAGTTCCTTGGTGTCGTACCGTTCGTTCCACTGTTCTGCGTCCATAGGGGTCAGCTTCGCAGATTGGCCAATGATGGGCGCTAACGGGCGACCTTCAAACCCAACTGGTCGGGCTAGTGGCCCCTATACGGGCCATCTCCCCGACCAGTTCGCTTCTTGACGTGCGCAATCTATGGTTCAACGATGGTCGATATCTCTAGAATCCATCCCGACATCACCGCTCTGTCCACGTTCCATCCGATTCCGGCGGTGGGCGTTCTCACGATCAACAGCTTTGTGTTGCACGGCGAACAGGAGATGATCGTCGACACCGGCACCACCACCGACAGCGCTGAGATGTGCGAGACGATCGGTTCCGTCGTGGATGGCGGCAAGCTCCGCTGGCTCTGGATCACCCACACCGATGCCGACCACATTGGCAGCGTCCACACCTTGCTCGACACATACCCAAACTTGACCGTGGTTACCACCTACACGGGCTGGGTGAAGATGAGCACCCACGCACCGGTCCCGCCGAACCGGGTGCGCCTTGTTAACCCGGGCGATTCACTCGATCTCGGCGACCGGGTCCTTCATGCTTATGTCCCTCCCTTGTTCGACGCCCCCGAGACCACTGGATTCATCGACCCGGTTTCGAATGCGATGTTCAGCTCAGATTGTTTCGGAGCGATTCTCCCCGAGTCTGTTCACACGCTTGACGACCTCTCCCCCGCTGAATTGCTGAATGCACAGACAAAGTGGACAGCGATCGACACTCCGTGGGTGACCAAGATCGATCGTTCACTGCTCAACGACGAGTTAGAGGCAATTCGAGAGCTGGATCTCGCGATGATACTCAGCGCCCATCTGCCGGCCACTCCTAACGTTGTCGAACAGCAACTTGCGGGGGTTTGCGCAGCGCCCGATGCCGAGCCGTTTACCGGCATCGACCATGCAACGCTGCAATCATGGATTGGTCGGCCGCCGCCGGATTAGGGACGTTTCATTAGGGACGTGTCTGACACCGGTTAGCCGATTCTGGCGGTTTGGCCTCCGTCTACCGGCAGTACTACTCCGGTTATGAACGATGCTTCGTCGGAAGCGAGGAACAGGGCTGCGTTAGCGATGTCTTCGGCCGAGCCCATCTGGCCTCGCAGCGGAACCGCGGTGTTGCGGGTTGCGATCAACGCCTCACGCTCGGCTCCAGCGGCCACAAAACCCTCGATGGCCATCGGAGTGTCGATGAGCCCCGGCATGATGACATTTGCTCTTATCCCATACTTCGCGTTGCTCATCGCGACCGAGTGCGTATAGGCGTTGAGTGCCGCCTTCGAAGTTTTGTAGGCGGCCATCCCCACCGCGCAGACCGCGGCGATCGACGAGGCGCGCTACCGCACCCTCTTCACGCGCGACGG
>CBERPN010000093.1:0-14411 GCA_965524675.1 uncultured bacterium | reverse complement strand
CCCCTGCCGGTAAGGCTCCATCTCACTCGACAAGGCCGCCGGCATCAGCTGATCGACAACCGTCTCAACGAAACCAGCCGATGCGGTGATCTGTAGTGGCCGAGAAGCATGAGCGCCATCGGGCACCTGCTCGACAACATCGAACCGGACGTCGAGCAGCAGCGATCCGGGAGCGTCGTCGTATCCTGTCGCCGCTGCCCAACTCATCCGACTCTCGCTCTCGCTCGCCATTACCCGTACGCCACGCAGCACGAGAGTTGTTGCATCGAGCCGCAGTTCGGCTTGATCATCGGGCGAGAACGACCGCCAATCGCCAACCTGAAGCAAGCTATCGAGGACTCGCGAGAATCGCGAGGTGGTGCCGGTTACCACCACCTCATCCCCGGCTCGGGTCACTACCGTTCCGTCTAACAGCCCACCTGAGTCGTGATCGCTCAGAGATACCAAGCCACCCACAGGGACGACCAAATCTAAGGCTCGAGATCGCTCGTCGAAGGGTGCCCTATCGACGGTGTGCTGGATAACCCGCTGCTCGGTGAGACAGGCTGGGCGGTGGTCGACCGGGCAGCCCAGTCGACCGTCGCTCCACGATTCGCCGCTATCGGAGCCAAAGGAAACATCGTTGGTTACCCAGCTGTTGCCGGGTGGGTATTGGGTCTGGTCCAGCAAAGTTAACGACAGCGTTTCGGGCGAGCGATATGAGAACCATCCCTCGAAGGACCGTCGAGAAACCCTTGGGTGCCAGCCATACTCGGTGATGGTTAGCCGAGCATCGAACCGGTCTACGTTGGCTTGCGCCGCGAGGACTTCCGACTTGAGATCAGCATGAGCGGTGTCGCGACCCGTGGCAGGAAACCCGGCGAGCACCGCTCCGAAAATTGCTGCCGCGGCGAACGCTGGAGCGAGCACACGCCAGCCGGGTCGAGCCCATTTAGGTTGCTCGACGGTCGTAGACGGTGAGCTTCTCGGTGGCAAAGACCGGGCGATCTCACCACTGAGGTCGGGTGTCGGGAGGGCCCGCTCCAGCTCCGCTAGGTCGCGGAGTTCGGTCGCCGACGTAAGGAACATCCCCGTCTCGGACTCAATGACATCCGGGAGCGTCGCTTCGCCATCGAAGGCCGCCGAAACTACTTCGAGCAGTTCGTCGTTGGTCATCGTCGCTCTCCACTTTCGATAGGCACTGCATCAAACCAATCGATCAGCTGCTTGCGAGCTCGAAACACGCGTCCCTTGACCGTGCCGTCGGGCACCGCTAGCACAAGCGCAGCCTCGCGATACTTGTAGCCGAGAACCTCAACCAACACGAACGCCTCGCGGTTTTGATCGGGAAGCGTTGCAAGCGCCGCCGATAGCTCGGTTTGCGACTCGCCTTCGGCGTGCCGAGTCATCGGCACAGCCCGTAGGCCTCCAGCCAACCGATTGATAAGGCGCAATCTGCGAGTTCGGCTGCGAAGTGCATCGATGCCTTGATTGCGAGCAATGCGAAGGATCCAACCGCTGAACGAGGCATCGCCACGAAACTCTGGTAGCCGTTGGTGGACGCGAAGGAACGTTTCTTGAGCGAGGTCGGCGGCGAGGTCGGCATCGCCAACTTGGTACTTCAACAATCGAAATACATCGGCCTGGCAGTAGCGGACGAGATCGGTGAAGGCGTCGACGTCGCCGCGTTTCGCGGCCTCCACCAGCTCCGAGTCCGGCTCGTTCAAACTCTGACCTCCCGACAAACATCATGACCCACCACCGGGCACGGTCAACAAGCACACTCGAGTGGACCCTCGGAAATCGACACCGACTGGCCGGGCGGGCCAACAAAGCTTGCTCCATCACCCGGAACAGCGAGGGTGGCGACCGTCTCGTTGCGATCGACGTCGAAGATCACAACCTTGTTACCCATCGCCACCCGAAGCTGACTCCCGGCAGCACTGGCTTGCAGGTCAGTAACTCGTTCACCAGCCGACCACCACACCTGTTCGGGCTGGGTGAGGTCGAAGGAGTAGGCCAGAATCCCATTCCCGTTTGTGGTGTACAGCCGGCCATCCACGCCGACGGCCGATGATGGTTCGCTGTCGTCGCCGGGCCTTAGGGTCGTCGAGTCAGCAGTTCCCCGCACTACAAAGTTGGTTGTGTCAATCACAGCAATCGTTCCCGTCACGCGATCGACCACGAACAGGTTCAAGCCATCAGGAGCGATGGCCATGCTGAGCTCGCTGCGGGCAGTGGTGCCGATCGGTACCGGCAGAAAGATGCAGAACGACCAATCCTCATCGAGGCTCAGTACATGAACGAACGACCAGCGGTCGGTATCGCCGGTCGCGGTCGGATCGGTCAGCGGATCATCATCGGGCTCGAGCGTGTAGAGGGTGTACAGGTAGCTGAAATCGGGGGCGAGTACCTGGGCTCGTGCTTGGCCTCGCATCTGAGGGGCCAGCTCGACGTTTGGGCTGTATACCTCCGAAATCTCTCCGGTAGTGAGGTCGAGTTGGCGAACGAAATAACGATCTGGTGCCTCGGCAGGGAAAAACTCCAACAGGTACAGCACGGTGGCGTCGCGATTGAATGTTTCCGGCTCGAAGTTACCCGCTAGATCGAACGAGACCGGTTCGCGTCCATCGCTGAACAAAACATCGATTGGGGTTCGCAACCTCGGGACCGGTTCATAGAGATCTAGGTCGGCCTCGACCACTGGAAGCAGGGCAACCGCATCCCCGTTTGGCGACACCGTCCGGATCTCGCGTGCGTCGCCTAAGACGACTGCGGTAGTTGTTGCCTCGCCACTCTTTGGGTCGATCTGGCGCACCTCAGTCGTACCGCCGCTGGTGACTTCGGACTGGAAGATGGTGCTTCCGTCTGCCGATACCGAAGCGCCGTCGAGCGTGTAGGTGGGCCGGGTTTCGCCGACATCGAGGCGCGAGACAAGGCCACTGCCATCGACCACGAGTAGCGGGTCGTCACCCGACCCGAGCATCGAGGGGATGATCAGCGCTGCCACAAGCGCAATTGGCAACGACACAACAACACCGGCCCACAGCAAGGCGGTCAGACGACGGCGGGTCGGTTCGGGGAGAGGCGGCGAGGTCAAAGGAGGCTCTCGGACCTCTTGTTCATCAGTTGGCAGACTGGTTGAGCGATCGATAGTTGCAGTCACAGGACACTCCTCGATAGGCCATTGGGAATGGCCTTATGGTTACCTGACGCCTGTAATGTCGCTTTGGTTCGTTCCCGCCTGCGCTTTATAGGTCTTCAGATATCGGAGAATCGATTTAGATCTCTTTATACTTGGAGAATCGGTTTATACTTGCAATAGCTTCACAGATCGGTAGGTAGAAACATGGCGGGTTCACATTCACCATTCAGCGTAGGGTTCGGAAAGAGTCCTCCCTTGCTATCGGGCCGCGATCAGGAGGTTGGTCGGTTCGAGGAGGCATTTGATTCCGGGCCCGGTCACAGTCATCAGACGGCGTTGATCGTAGGCCCGCGGGGCTACGGAAAGACCGTATTGCTGAACGCCATCGAAGACGCAGCCTGGCAACGCGGCTGGGTGGCGCTGTCCACCTCAGCCACCCGGGGGTTCACTGACAAACTAGTTGAGTCTTTGATTCCTACGGTCCTTAAGACTGTCGACATCAATATGGAGAGGCGATCTCGAATGACCGGCATTGGCGGCCTCGGGTTTAGTTTGAACTGGGAGCCAAGCCGAACCGAGGAGATTCCAAGCGATATCCGGTTCGCGCTGGTGTACATCACCGACATGATCGTGGACAGCGGTGGTGCAGGAGTTCTCCTGACAGTTGATGAAATTGGCCCACGCAGCCGGTCAGAACTCGAAGAGCTTGCCTCCGCAGTTCAACACTTGGTCCGCGATGATTACCCATTCGCCTTCGTTGGAGCCGGAATACCGGAGAACATCGCTGACCTGCTCAGCGCCGAGGGTACAACGTTCATCCGGCGTGCTTATCGCTCGGATCTATCCAGACTCACCGACGCGGAAGTGCGTGAAGCCCTGCGCCAACCAATCCAGGCAGCAGGCAGAAACATAAACGCCGACGCATTGACCGCTGCAGTCGAGGCCGTCCAAGGATATCCATACGCGGTACAACTGATTGGTCAGGAGATGTGGCAACACGATCCGGATGCCAAGACCATTGAAGCCGAAGCAGCACGCTCCGCAGCGCAGGTGTTGCGTTCAGATATCGGCCGAATGGTTCACGACCCCGCCCTCGTTGCGTTATCGAACATGGATCGAGCATTCCTGATCGCGATGGCTCAAGATGATGGCCCGTCAAAGATGTCACGCATTGGGGACCGAATCGATCGCGAGCCGTCGTACCTCTCGATGTATCGAAAACGACTGCTGGATGCTTCGCTGATCGAAAGCCCCGGACACGGTGTCGTACAGCTGTCTCTTCCATTCTTGCGCGACCATCTTCGCAATCACTACAACCTCGAGTATGAACTGGCAGAAGTCGCAATGAGGTCCAACCGCTAGGCGTAGTCCGATACACAGATATCAACGAAGGCTTGGCCGCTCACCACCTACGGTCCTTAGACCCGTACAATTTTCAGTGACTACCGGACCCACGAGACTTGGACCAAATAACATGCGCGAGACTCCAACGACTACCGAAGATTTTGATGTTTGGGTCCGAGCGCTTCCCAAGGCCGAACTGCACCTGCACATCGAAGGGTCACTCGAACCAGAGTTGCTCTTTGAGTTGGCCGAACGCAACGGCATTTCGCTGCCGTACTCGGACGTGGAGGCGGTACGTGCCGCATATTCCTTCAGCGATCTTCAATCGTTTCTAGACATTTATTATCAGGGGGCCAGCGTTCTTCGGACCGAGCAGGACTTCCATGACCTAATGGCCGCCTACCTGCAGCGGGCGCACGCCGACGGTGTTCGCCGGACCGAGATCTTCTTCGATCCACAAACCCACACCGAACGAGGAATCGGCTTCGACGTCTTTATGCCAGGCTTCACATCGGCGATCGAAAGCGCTGAAGCCGAACTCGGGATTTCGTCGGGGTTGATCATGTGCTTTCTACGCCATCTTCCAGGCGCGGCTGCCGTCGAAACCTTCCACGAGGCCGCAGATCACCTCGATTCAATTATCGGGGTCGGGCTCGACAGCGCTGAGGTCGGGAATCCACCCGAAGGCTTCGTGGAGGCCTTCGATCTCGCCGCTGAGGCCGGGCTTCATCGAGTTGCGCACGCGGGTGAAGAAGGCCCACCCGCCTACATTTGGGGAGCCCTCGACGCCTTGGGCGTTGAACGAATCGACCACGGCGTACGTTCCGAGGATGACCCAGCACTGCTCGCCCGCCTAGCCGAGGAGCAAATACCGCTTACCATGTGTCCGCTGTCGAACCTCGAACTCTGCGTCGTCGGCGACCTCGCCGATCACAACATTGGGCGCCTGCTCGACCAAGGCCTAATGGTCACCATCAACTCCGACGACCCTGCCTACTTCGGCGGCTACGTCGGCGACAACTACCTGGCCACCGCCGCGGCGCTCAACCTATCGCGCGACCAGCTAACCCAGCTCGCCAACAACTCGATAGAGGCCTCGTTCGCAACAGTCGATCAAAAAGCCACCTGGCTCACCAGCTAACCGACCAACCCACTAATCCGAACCAGGGACAAATATGGTCGCTATAGCGGCCACATTCCGCCCGAGTTCGGGGAATCCGGGAAGGTTCCGAGAGCTAGGTCGCGGCGGGTCAGCCTTGGGCTGTTCCGGTACCTAGCGCTTCGGGCAGCAGGTCTCGGGCTGCGGCAGTTATTTCGTCGAGTGCGATCTCGAGCAGGCCCTTTACGGTGAAGAGATCGTTGTGGGCGAGTCCGAGACGGGTGACCGGTACCCCTGCTGCGCTTGCTCGTTGCTCGACAATCACTAGGTCTTCAGCCGACACCGCAACGACTACCCGCGACGGAGCCTCGCTAAAGAGTTGGGCATGATGGCGAATTCTAGCGACGGTGCAACCCACGCCCGACGCAATAGCCATCTCGGCCAAACAGACACCGAGCCCACCGGTGGAGACGTCGTGTACGCCGCTGAGCAGGCCGGTGTCGTTTACAAGATCGCGAACCAAGCCCGCCAAGGCGAGATGTGCCGCGCTGTCTAGTGGCGCCAGTGATCCCTCGCGATGACCATTATCGAAGGCCCACCTAGAGCCCGATAGTTCGGTGGCATCTGGGTTGCCCAACAACGCAATGCGGTCGCCTTCGTTCCACTTCTTACCCGGCGGAGGCGCGTCGAGTTCGTCGACCATTGCCAGCACGCCGACAACTGGCGTGGGATCGATGTCGGTTCCCTTCGACTCGTTGTAAAGGCTCACGTTGCCGCCAACCACCGGCAGGGCGAACGCCAGACACGCCTCGGTCATGCCATCGATGGCCTCGGACAGTTGCCACATAACCTCAGGATGTTCAGGGTTACCAAAGTTCAAACAGTTGACGAGCGCAAGC
The DNA here is from genome assembly GCA_965524675.1 of uncultured bacterium. GTDB lineage: Bacteria > Actinomycetota > Acidimicrobiia > Acidimicrobiales > SHLQ01 > CALLQB01. The sequence continues at coordinate 7,945 of CBERPN010000093.1, read as the reverse complement.
GGTCGGGCGCCTACGCAGGCGAGATTAAGAATCGATTCGGCAACGGTTTGTGCTGTTCCAGCGCGCGGGTCAACAGCACACCAACGATGGTTGCCATCGGTTGTAAGCGCTAGGCCTCGGCCAGTGCTCACCCCGGTTACCGGGTCTTTCAGATGCAGGACTGTGGCATCGGCACCTGGGCCAGCGACGGTGTTGAGAAATAGTTGGTGGTCGTACTGCTCGTAGACCCAGGCAGGATCCATTAACATCGACTTCAGATCGCTCGCAATATCGGTTGGCTCGGCCACGATGTTGGCTGAGTTTTCGCGGCGGTTAACCAGATCGTCGGGGGCAGCCATCGGCCGGTCGTACAGGGGTGCCTCATCGTGCAGCGCCGAGGCTGGAACGTTTGCCAGCACCTCAGCATCGTCGCCTGGCCCGCTGAGAATCCTCAGGGCACCAGCGTTATCGGTAACGGCTCCAATCACCGAGGACAACACTTCCCACTTTGCGCAGATCTCCATCACTCGGTCGAGATTCGCAGGCTCAACAATTGCCAACATCCGCTCCTGGGATTCGCTGGTCATTGTTTCGAAGGGTTCCATTCCTTCTTCACGCAGTGGCACCGCCGAGATGTCGACGTCCATTCCGACTCCGCCACGCGACGCGGTTTCGCTCGTAGCACAAGCGAGGCCAGCGCCGCCGAGATCTTGAATGCCAACCGCAAGACCTTCGTCGAGCAAGGCGAGGCAAGCCTCGATGAGGCGCTTCTCCTCAAAAGGGTCGCCAACCTGCACGTTGGGTCGTTTCTCGGCGTCGGCTTCGTCGTCGCTAAACCCGGCCGAGGCCAGCACGCTCACGCCGCCGATTCCATCGCGACCGGTTCGCGACCCGAGCAACACGGCCAAGTTTCCAACGCCGCTGGCCTGCCCGAGGACCAGCCTCTCAGTCGGCAAAATGCCTACACACAACACGTTCACTAGCGGGTTGCCCGTGTAGGTGGCGTCGAAGACGGTTTCGCCGCCAACTGTAGGAACACCAACGGAGTTTCCGTAACCCGAGATTCCGCTGACCACACCTTCAGCAATCCAGCGGCTTCGGGGATCGTCGAGCGGGCCAAACCGAAGCGGGTCCATCAAAGCGATGGGGCGAGCACCCATTGTGAATATGTCGCGCAGAATTCCGCCAGCGCCCGTTGCTGCGCCCTGGTATGGCTCGATTGCCGAGGGGTGATTGTGGCTTTCGATGCGGATGGCAACAGCGATCCCGTCGCCGACATCTATCACCCCGGCGTTCTCGCCAGGACCGACCAAAACCCAGGGGGCTTCAGTCGGTAGCCGCTTCAGATGAATGCGTGAAGACTTGTAGCTGCAATGCTCGCTCCACATCACCGAAAACATCGACAGCTCTAGCGGGTTTGGGTCACGGCCGAGGATGGTCTTGATCTCGTCGGCCTCGCTATCGGTAAGGCCGAGGGCGCGGTGCAATGGTTCGCTCACCCGCCCGAACCTAGTTGCCTCGATCACCAAAGATTGTGTTCGGAACGCTGCCTCGACGACATGAATACTTGAGCATGCGTAGACAACGTAGAATTAGGGATTAACTCGGAGTTTACTTCGGGCCAAATCTTTGCTGAAATACCCGCATGGATTATGGCAATGAAACACAAGAAGATGGTGCTGCACCGCGCGGTCAAACAAGACGATACGGGACGATTGTTGGACGCTACCTCGAAGCTTTGGAAGCGAATAAGCCAAAACGGGGCCGCAAACGCACTCCCGAATCAGTTTCGAAACGACTGACTTCAATCGGCGTAGAGATGGGCGAAGCAACCGCGCTCGTGCGTCTTAATCTTGTCCAAGAACGTCGCGACCTTGAATCAGAATTGGCGAAGCTGTCCGAAACCGTCGACATCAGCGCACTCGAGAATGAATTCGCTCGCGTCGCGAAGGCCTATTCCGACTCGAAGGGCCTAAGCCTTGGTGCTTGGAAAGAGCTTGGCGTACCGCCAGAGCTGCTCAAACGAGCTGGCATCAGCAGATAGCGGTCTTCTAGCCGGCTGCTAACAGGCACGCACTGAATCGGCAGAGTTTGGTTGATCGTCGATCAAACCCTGTGGCCGAACACCCAGGATTTGGCAGGTAGCAGCGCTTAGTTGTGGCTTGTTCATCGTGTAGAAGTGAAACTCGTTTACGCCGTTTTCAGCCAAACGACGACACTGTTCGGCCGCAAGGGTTGCCGACACCAATTGATGAACGTCGGGCATGTCTTCGAGGCCGTCGAATAGCTGTGGCATCCACTCGGGAATAATCGTGCCGCACTTCGCGGCGAAACTGGCGACGCGCTCGAAGCTGGGAACCGGCATGATCCCAGGCACGATCGGCTTAGTAATTCCGGCTTTTGTGGCGCTATCTCGGAACCTTAGAAATGCGTCGGTATCGAAGAAGAACTGGGTGAGAGCCCGGTCGGCACCAGCATCCAGTTTCCGTTTGAGGTTGTCGAGATCGGCTGAAGGGGAAGTCGCCTTTGGGTGAACTTCTGGATAGGCGGCAACCGAAATATCGATGTCGTCATCGCGGGCTCTAATTGCGGCAACCAGATCGGCGGCCGTCTGGAATCCGCCGTCTACGGTGCCGTCGGACGATCCTTCGGGCGCATCGCCTCGCAACGCGACGATTCGACGAACGCCCATTTTCAGATAGCTATCGATGACACCATGAACCAGGTTTTTGGTGGCTCCAACGCAAGTTAGGTGACCGGCAACGGCGAGATCGGTGGTGGTTGTGAGACGCTCGAGCGTTGCCAGAGTTCGTTCTTGGGTGGATCCGCCCGCGCCGTAGGTAACGCTTACAAAGGACGGCCCGAAGGGTGCGAGTTTCTCTACACATTCGAAAAGGCTCTTATCGCCAGCCGGGGTATTGGGCGGAAAGAACTCAAATGACACCTCGATACCGGGCCGGATCAGCGTGGCGGGCCACGGTCGTCGGCCGAGCCGGTCGGTAACCGCTAGCCGGCCAGCGTCTGGGACGTCGTTAGAGAACTCGACTGGATTCATGAGGCTGCCTCGAGATGAAGTTGCGCCGCTGCGCCGGCGTGCTGACTGGCCACCCAGATAGTGACGGTGAGCGTCTTGTCGCCGGAAGCCTGCGATGGGGTGAGATGTGTGACCGCGGTATTGACTAGCCCTGCGTCGCTGTACCACTGCGTCACCTCGGCGTCGTCAAAGCCGAGTCTGTAGTGGGCATAGTCGGTTCGAAGAAGTTCGACATCGTGCGTAGCAAAGTCGACGATGATTAGGCGCCCACCGGGTCGAAGAGTCTTTGCGGCCTGGAAGGTTGCGGCCTGCGGGTCATCGAGAAAGTGCAGCACATGATGAAGCACCGCCATGTCGAAACTGCCGGGGGGGAACTCGAGGTCATAAACGTTGCCATGTCGTACCGAGCAATGACTAAGCCCTGCTTGGTCGAGGTTGCTGCGTGCCATATCGAGCATGCGGCCGTTGAGGTCGATACCAATCCCTGTCTCGATTCGGCTGCCAAACAATTCGAGGATTCGGCCGGTGCCGGTGCCAATATCTAGCAACGAACCAGTGGCGAGATCGCCCGCCGCCGCGAGGATCTTCCGTTCGGCCTCAGCGTCGCTGACGTGAAATTGACGCACGCCGTCCCAATGCCCAGCGATTTCGTCGAAGTAGCTCTGTGCTTGGCGGTTGCGGTCCGAGCGGATCCGGTCGAGTCGCGACAGGTCGCGTCGCAGGACTGGATCGCCTTGGTCGATAAGTGGCCCCAATGCGGCGGTCAGTTGGCGGCCGACCCCGCTCGACACTGGCCGATAGAACGCCTTAGTCCCTTGGCTGTGGCGATCTAGCAGTTGGGCTTCGCAAAGCAGTTTCAGATGCCGACTAACCCGTGGCTGAGATTGTCCGAGCACATCGCATAGCTCAGAAACGGTGAGTTCGGTGTGCTGTACCGCGGCGAGAATGCGCAGGCGTGTCGGTTCGGCAACCGCCTTAAGGGCAACAAGCAAATCGTTCACAGAGAGTTACCCAGCACGGATTTAACATCAGAACATAAACATATCCTTATGTTCATGTGTTTGCAATAAGGGGACGAGACGAGAGCGGCTTACTCCTCGGGCGGGACAGGCACGATAACCACCTGCATTATTGTCGCATCCACGCTGAAGCTTGCACACAGACCATCGCCATCGCCTGGCGCAACTGCCACCGACCATTCTTCGAGACCTTCCAGTTCGGCCAAGAACTGCTCTGCTGATTGTCGAACCGCTTGAGCGTCGCTGCAAGATCCGGGGGGATGGGCAGCGACGAGAAGAGCTTGAACCTCAGCCACGGGCGACTCACCTAAGTCGAGTTCTTGTCGTGATAGGCCCAGCTCGCGACAAAAACCAATGTCATCGGTCGGAAACACCCAGAGCAAGCCGTCCTCGGCCACACAGCCGAGCAAGGGAGGCACTGCTCCTAACTCAGCGATAGCCAAGTTTGTGAGCTCGCCTGATTCCCAAAGAACCTCGCACCCGTTGGTGGTGCTGCCGGTAACTTGAACCTGATTCTGGCTCTGGTAGCTGGTTTCGTCGAGGTCGACGAAACACAGAGTCGTGACTGGGTCAGACACCGTCGCTCGCCGAATGGCCCAACCCGCAGCGACGAGCAACGCCGTCGCCACCAGCGCCGCTACCAAATAACTGACCTTTCGCTGGCCCGACTGGCCACTTCGTTCATCTACTAACTCATCGACTCTGACACGAACTCGCTGACCCACGGCGGAGTCCGCGCCAGCAACGACATCGAGCGGGTAGGGATTGCTACCTTGTAGAATCTCAAAGGGGTCGATATCGCTCATGGCTTCTCCCCTCGGGGAGAATTGGGGGGATCAAACTTCGCCGACCGATCCTTTCGGCCGTGCCTAGTCTTTGTGTCCGGATACGGGCCACCGTCGCGCAGTTGTGCCTTAAGTCGCTCGCGAGCGCGGTACAACTGCGAGCGTCCGGTGCCCGCAATCAGGCCCAGAACAGCCTCAATTTCGGCATTGCTCAACTCTTCAAAAGCGGCCAAGCGAATGATTTCGGCATCGTGTTCGCTCAGCATTCTCAGCGCCCGATGGACTCGATCCACCTCGGTGCCAGCCACCGCGTGCTGTTCGGCCGAAACCTCTTCTTGGGCGACAACCGCCGATTGCGCCCGGCTAACCAGGCGCAATCGGCGTTTTTTCGAGCGATGTACATTCCCCAGGTGACCGCGAGCCACCCGGTAAAGCCAGGCGAGTTCGGCCTCGGCGGCCAGAACCTCGTCGAGTTTGCGCCAGGCCACGACGAAGGTGTGACTAACCACATCCTCGGCGTCGGCCGAGTTGTCGCAGCGGCGTTTGACGTAGGCGTAAACCTGGCTGAACGTGCGCGCGTACAGGTGATCGAAGGCCTGGCGATCAGCCAAGCCCAAGCTCCTGTCGCCCGCTACGTTCGCTCATTCTTGGGTTCGATTGCTCCTCAGTATTGGTAGACCGATGACACGTCGTCATTCCAGCCGCTCAGCATCGTCCAAGAGATTTTCCACTTCTTGGTATATGCAGTTGGGTACCATGCTCCGCCGCCATTGTTGTAATCGGCGAAGATCGAAGAGCAGGCCCCAACCTTGTACGACGACACCGACTGGTTGTAGCCGTAGTTCGAAAGGTTGAGCCAAAAGCCACGAGATGTGATCCAGAGCGTTGAGCCCGAGTAGCTGGTGTTCTTGTACAACCTCAACGACGAAGAACAGGTGTAATTACGAGAATTGGCGGTGCCCTTGGCCTTGTCTTGCTTGCCGATCTCAATGTTCATCGCCATCTCGCTATCGAAACATTGGGTGCCGCCGTCGCCCACCGCGCAGGCTCGTGCCCCCTCCCAAGACTCGCTCAGGTCGATCTCGCGACCGTTGTAGTCGGCCTTTTCGGCCTTGGTAACCGGTTGCTTGGCCTCCGGGCCCCGTTGTTCTACCTGCTCGGGTGTAATGGGCTTAGCTTCACCTCGTGCATAACCGGGGCCAGCGATGGCCGGGGTTGCAGCGATGAGTGCGGCGACAATAATCGCCGCCAGGAAAGCGAGTGCTCTCATAGTTGTCCCTTTTCTCTTTCAGATATCGTTGGTGAAGCTCTGGAATTAGAGCCCCACGACACCTATGTGTCCGGAAAAGGCCGCGCGTCGCGTACAAACATGACATTTTCATGACGCCTTCGAGACATACCCGAAAACTGGAGCAGAAATCTTTTTGAGATTTCTACGCGACACATCGGCAATACCGGACACATAGCAGTTAGTGAACAACATTCGGACAGCGACCGAGGGGGCTTCGACCCGAGTGGGGATCTGGGATCCCGACGCGGAGCTGTTTGCGCTCGGCCTGGTCACCGCACTCATTGCTGTTGGCCACGACGCTGTTGTTCTGAACGACCCACCCGCCGGGTCGGAAGTGGTGGACGTGGTCTTTTGGGGCCCACTAAGTCCACCACCCCGACTCGACATCCCACTGGTTCTACTGCGAGCCAAGCCCGATGCCGAGGCAGTTCGCTTTGCATGGCGTCACGGCGCTGCAGGTGTAGTCGCCCGCGAAGCTCCAAGCGATGCAATCCACGCGCTAGTCGAAGCAGCCAGCCGTGGTTGCTCGGTTTTCCCGGCGCAGTTGGCAGACGAAATTCAAAGGGCCACCGCCTCGCCGCCCCGCGAACTTTCGCTGCGCGACGAGATCCTGCTCCGAGGCGCGGCCACGATGTCAATTTCAGAGTTGGCAGATTCGATGGGTTTGTCGCGGCGCCAGACCCAGCGTTTGCAATCTCAGCTCGGTCACGATCTTCAACTGCGTGATACCAAAGCGATGGCCGTCGCCGCCGTGGCATGGGGTATCGTGCACCTAGATTCCGCTCCTTCTTCTCAAATCATCCCCGCGTCAGCTCACGCCACTCTTCTTGCAGGAGTCGCTAACTAGGTAGCTGACAACGATCACCCCTCGGAACCATGTGGAACCAACCGGCGCCGAGTCAGGGTGAACCCGGGTGCGTCTCTTGCTCACACGAGAGGCGCACCCGGAATTCAAGCATCCGGCGCGGGTTCGCCACCGAAATTACTGACGAAATCACCGGTAGGCGGTCATTACGCCAGTAATTTCGAGGAGTCTGAGGGCGTAGAGGTTTGCGGTTGTGGCACTAGTGTGCAGCTCATGACCTTCGCAGTTCTTGTTGAAGTACAGCTACGCCCCGGCATCTCCGACCCTCAGGGTCAGACCATCGAGAAAGCCCTGCCGACCCTCGGTTACGAAGGGGTCTCGGGAGTGAGGGTGGGCAAGAGCATGCGCTTTGAGATCGACGCCGACAATGAAGCGGCAGCGCGGTCACAAGTCGACGAGCTCTGTCAGAAGTTCCTCACCAATCCGGTGATCGAAGATGCGGTAGTCACGCTGGAACAAACATGAGCCTGGAAAAAACATGAGCAGGGTAGGCGTGCTGGTTTTTCCTGGAACCAACTGCGAATTCGACGTGGTGGAAGCCGTTCGAAACCAAGGCGGCGAAGCCGAGCTGATATGGCATGGCGACAGCTCGCTTCCTGCGGTCGATGCCTTGGTGGTACCCGGTGGATTTGCTCATGGCGATTACCTCCGACCGGGTGCAATCGCTCAGTTCTCGCCCATAATGAAACCGCTGCGCGACTTCGCCGAGCGAGGCGGCCCCGTGATTGGTATCTGCAACGGATTTCAGGTTCTAACCGAAGCCGGATTGCTTCCTGGCGCGCTCCAAAAAAACGCCGGTTTGAAGTTCTTGTGCAAGCCAACAAAGGTGCGCGTGGAGTCCACCAACTCGGCCCTCACCTCGGCGGCCTCACACGGCCAAGTACTTGACATTCCCATCAACCATTTCGAGGGCAATTACACCTGCGACGACGAAACGCTGCGCGAGCTGCGCGACGACGACCGCATCGTGCT
>CBERPN010000092.1:0-14416 GCA_965524675.1 uncultured bacterium | reverse complement strand
CGTTATTGCTAAAGACGTTATTGCTAAAGACGTTATTGCTAAAGACGTTATTGCTAAAGACGTTATTGCTGAGCTAGTGCCGTTTGCTCGTACATCTACATGACCCGCTCAAAACCGGTTCGAACCTTAGCGGTGTGGTGTCTCGACTGGCCGGTGGTGGCATCGGGACACGATCCCAATTCAGCGGTTGCGGTAATGGTGGCCAATCGGGTGGTGGCTAGTTCGGTGGCGGCTCGCGATCTTGGGGTTATGCGTGGTCTTCGTAAACGAGAAGCGCAGGGGCGGTGCCCGCAACTCACCGTGGTCGAACGCGACCTCGCACGCGAGGCTCGGGCTTTTGAGCCGGTACTCGCTGCTGTTGAAGAGTTCACGCCTAGGGTCGAACTCACCCGCCCTGGCCGCTGCGCGTTTGCCACCTTGGGTCCGTCGCGTTACTTCGGCGGCGACGAAACCCTTGCCGACCTGTTGTACCAAAAGGTTAGCGAAGCTGTTGATGGGCGCACGGTTTGTCGGGTGGGTATTGCCGACGGGCCCTTCGCCGCCGAGCTGGCAGCCAGGCACCGCCGTGCCATAACCAGTGGTTCATTGGTGGTCGCCCCGAGTGGGTCACCGGAGTTTCTGGCACCGTTGGCCATAAGCACCCTCGAACGTCCAGAGCTTTGCGATGTGCTGTTTAGGTTGGGGCTAAAGACCTTGGGCGACTTTGCAAAGCTTCCGAGCAGCGACGTGTTGGCCCGCTTTGCCAGCGACGGCTTGTTGGCACACCGGCTGGCGTCGGGGCTCGACGAACGGCCACCCGATACCCGGCTCCCAACCGAAGATCTTACCTTCGCGGCCGAAATCGACCCGCCGGCCGAAAGGGTCGACCAGGTGGCGTTCGTAGCCCGCTCGCTCGCCGAGCAGCTTCATGAGGTCCTCGAACAACGAGGAGCGGCGTGTACCAACATCGCCATCGAAGCCGAAACCGAACACGGCGAAACTCAGGTGAGGTTATGGCGACACGAAGGTGCGCTCAGTGCCGCGGCCATCGTCGATCGGGCTAGATGGCAGCTCGATGGTTGGCTAAACGGCAGCGAAGCTTCTCGCCCCACCGGAGGGTTGATTCGCCTTGCGCTCATTCCCGAAGAGGTCGTGGCTGCCAAGGGTCGCCAGTTGGGGTTTTGGGGAGGTGCTACCGAAACCGACGAGCGGGCTATGCGGGCGCTCACCAGGGTGCAGGCGATGTTAGGCGCCGAGGCGGTGCGTGTGCCCGAGGTTGCAGGTGGTCGCAGCCCCGCCCAACAGATCCGCTTGGTTCCGGTAGCAGCCACCGATTTAAGCGCCCGGGTAGAGCAACGATCGCCCTCTACCCTGCAAGCTTTGCCGCCTTCTACCTTGCAAGCTTTGCCGCCCTGGCCCGGGCGTCTTCCCGCGCCCTCGCCAGCGATGCTGCACTGCTCGTCGCTGCCTGTGGGAGTGGTTGGCGCCGACGGCAATGCTGTTTCGGTAAGCGGCCGTGGCCTTATCTCTCAGCCACCAAATCGTCTCGTCGTACCAGGCAAAGCACCACGACCCATCGAGTTCTGGGCCGGGCCATGGCCCATCGACGAACGTTGGTGGGACGACCGCACCCGTCGTCGCTGCGCCCGACTGCAAGTGGTAACCGCCGATGGTGTCGCCCGGCTATTGGTGCTCGAAGGCGGAGCTTGGTTCATAGAAGCAACCTACGACTAACCCCCCATCACCCCGAAATTTTGTGGATGGAGCGTCACGGTGCTCCATCCACAAAAGATTCCAGCTCAGAGGCGTGGGACTACTCGCAAGATCGAATCATTTCGGGCGTCGCCCAACCCCGAGTTTGAGGTGGTGATGTACAGGTTGCCGTCCGGGCCCAGCACAGGGCTGCGAAGTCGACCATAAACACCTTCGAGCTCGTGTGGAATTACCTGCGTTTGGTAGTTGCTCGCCGCATCGAAGAAGAACAGCCGCAGGCGACTGTCCTTAAGAGTGAGTACGGCGAGTGCTCCCTCGTAGCTTCCCCATTGCTCGCCCTCAAGAAAAACAGCGCCACTCGGAGCAACGGTCGGCCTGCCCGAGGACCACTTCGCGACCTCGGCATCGGGAAACTTGTCGAGGTCGGTCATCGGGTTGTGCTCTTGGTCATATCCTGGCCTTTCCGGCTCGAACCCTGGTATCGGCACCGGGTCCCAGCCGTAGTTGCCGCCTGCGACCAGTAGGTTGATTTCGTCGTCGACGTCGGAGCCATGTTCAACCGACCACACTTGTTCCGAATCTGGCCGGATTGCTAGGCCTTGAACATTGCGATGCCCCCACGAATAGATGCGACGGGTATTGACGTTCGTCGAGTTGGCGAACGGATTGCCAGGAGCCCCGTGTCCGGTGAACCTATCGATCCGAAGCGTCTTGCCCGCTAGTCGAGTCAGATCTTGAGGTGCCGAGCCGTCATAGCCGTCGCCGGTGCCGACCCAAAGGAAGCCTTGTCCGTCGACGCGAATCCGGCAGCCGCCGTGGCCTGGGTCCTGGCGACTTCGTAGCAGCGTGTCGGTACGGGTCGCGGTGCGACTATCGGTGGACAGTTTCCATGCCTGCACGATGATCCGGAACCGCTTGGCCTGTTGGCTTTGGCAAGTGTAGAAACGTCGATTGCTTTCGAACCGAGGATCGATGGCGATGCTCAGCAGCCCAGTGTTTCCTTCTTCGACGATGTCGCCCAATGAGGCATCGACAGCGTTGACCATTCCGTTCGGGCGACGCAGCCCGAGCCGTCCTGGTCGCTCGGTGAAAAACATCGAACCATCGGGCAGGAAGCCGAGGTCCCAAGGGGTGTCGAGATTCGTAACGACTTCGACGACATCGAGAGAGGGTGCGCCAGCCACCGGGGAGCTCGTGCCTCCAGAGAACTGAAAGAACCCTCGGCAATGCAGTAGGTCGGTTTCGAAGCGGCCAGCTACCTCGCAGTTGTTATTCACCAACCACCCAGACGACAGCACCGAGGGGTGCCGTGTGGGGTTGCTGACTCCGTCGATCACCAGCCGGTCGACCTTCACGTTGCGGTCGATGCTGCCTGCAACGTAGTCGTCGTTGTTGAACGTGAGTCGTACCTGACCGGGAACGACCGTGCTCGGATGCGTGTATGACAGCCGGGTCCAAGCTGGTTGGTCGTCCCAGAAGTCGCTCGTTCTCGGTAGTTCGAAGGCAGCGACACTTCTCCCAGCAACCTCGATGTTTAGGATCTCGCCGCCTTGGGACCCGGCAGCGAAAACCTCGATGAGCGACGGTGGCGTCGGAGCCGAGAATGGTTGCACGACGATGAGGACGGTGTCGTCGGCGGCAGCTCCATCGTCGTCGCTGGCCCGCAGGGTTAGCTGATGCGACCCGGCCGCGAGTCGCACCGTTGGCTTGGCACCCTTGGCAATCAGCTGTTGGCCTTCGAGCCATTCACGGCGAACCACTCGACCATCGCGGTCGCGGGCTCGGCCCGCCAGTTTCACGGTCGCCAATCCGTCGGCTGCTGCTTGAACCAGTTGATCATCTCCGGCGTCGACCCGTGGTGGTGTGTTCGGAGCCGGTGGGGGCTGACGGCCGAACGAGAAGTACCCATTGCACACCAATGAATCCTGGCGGCTTACCCCATGGCTAGAACACTCGCCATCCACCCATGCCCCGGCCGACCGTACGCGGCCTGATTCGGTCTGGATTCGTTCGTCGCCGAATCTGACCCAGTCGACCCGAACGTCTCGCTCGCCGCCGTTTGTGGCCTTGGCATCGTTTCGGTAGTAGAGCCGAACCTTCGAGGGGTCGACCGGAGTCGGGTGCGTGTAGCGATGCTTACGCCACCGCGGGTTCGACCATAAATGGTCGGTCTTGCGCAGCCGAAACGACTTGACGATACGACCGTCGACTTCAAGATCGAGAATCTCTTCGCCAGAGTTACCAATTGCACGAATGACGAGGTCGCGATCAGAAACGGCGCGACGATGTGGGCCCGCCTTCGCTGAGATTATCGCTGGAGTCAAGCTCGCGATCAGGAGCGCAGCTATCGCAAAGCCAACGAATCTGAGACGCGACTGTCGTGCCGTGGAACCCGCCATCGCCAAAACCTACTCGATTCACGAAATTACTGTTGTAATGACCGATAGGCGGTTACTGGGTCAGTAATTTCGGAGTTGCTTTGGCTCCGCCCCCGCTTTAGTGAGCGACTCGGCTGCCGTTTTCTGACTGGTTATTCGCCGACTTGGTCGCGCCCTCTAGCGAGTATCTCTTGTCGTCGTTGCTCGATCCCTTTTGCAGTTACGGAACGATTTGCGGGGCGGGCGAGCTGGTGTTCGATCATCAGCCCTTCTCCTAGCGCCGCCGCGAATCCTTGGTCGATAATCTGCTTGTAGCTGGTTAGAGCATCCGGAACACACGAGAGCATGTCATTGGCTAAGCCATTGCATGTGGGAAGTAGCGCTGCCGGTTCTACGACCCGGTTGACCAGTCCCCATTGCTCGGCCTGAGCTGAGGAAAGGTAGTTGCCGGTTAGCGAGAGTTCTTTCGCCCGGTACACCCCGATTACCCGTGACAGCCTTTGGCTCAGGCCCCATTCGGGAAGCAGACCAACCCGAGCGTGAGTGTCGGCGAATCGAGCGTCGGTTGACGCAATTATGAGATCGCAAGCCAATGTGAGTTCAAACCCGCCGGTAATTGCTAATCCGTTGATCGCTCCGATAACTGGGCCCTCGAACCCAGCGATAGCGCTGATTACATCGCCGTCTTTGTTGCTATTAGCGAGACTTTGTTGCTCCGAGGAGCCGATCTCCTTCAGATCGACTCCGGCGCAGAAAGCTCTTCCTGCGCCGGTGAGGATGATTACCCGAACCCCTGGGTCAGCCTGTAGGTCACGAAATGTGATTACCAGTTGCTGACGGAGTTGTGATGACAGCGCGTTGAGTGAGTCAGGCCGGTTCAAGGTGACGGTGGCCACCCCGTTGCTGTATTCGACGAGTAGCACAGGTTCGGACATTCGAGTACCTCTAGCTAGTAGCCAAGCAAGATAACCGAGCCCACTCAAACACTACGAATTTACTGTTGTAATGACCGCTAGGCGGCTACTGCAACAGTAAATTGGCGGTGTCTGTTAGGGTTCGAGACGATTCCTAAGGAGTGCACGTGACAAGACCTGGTTAGCAAAGCTACGGCAGGCTTGAGCAGCGCCACATGGTTGCTAATGGCGGGAAGGCTGCCAGCAACAAGTGCTACTCGGATGCTTCCTTCGCTGTTGGCCGTGATCGCCATCGATCTGGGCGTATCGATCGTCACGATCGGGTCCTTTTTGGCAGTAGCGCGTCTCGCTGGGTTGGCCGCACCGCTCGCCGGTTGGTTAGTTGAGCGTTCGAGCCCATTGCAAGTTCTGGTCGCGTCGCTCGGAGGGTTCTTCCTAGCAGCGATAGCTTTGGCAACGGCACCGACAATTTGGATCTTCGGGCCGGCGCTCGTCGGGCTTGCCGTCGTGTCGATAGGGTACGAGGCCTCGGCGACAGCGTGGATTTCGAGCGTTGCGCCAACCAATTCGAGAACTCGTTTCTTGGCAAGACTCGACCTCGCTTGGTCGTTGGGGTTGCTGATCGGCGTTCCGATCGCAACGACTCTCGCTGGCGTGTCCTGGCGACTGGCCTACTGTGCAACAGGAATTCTCGCCGTTGCGGTGCTGTTACGGCTTCGTCGCGGTGGCGAACTTATCGTCGCGAAAAATGTCGTTCCAAGCTCTGTCGCTCATGGAACATCTTGGGTAGCAATCGCTCGGTCTTCCTGGGCGACCTTTGCCGCCTTTGGGTTCTTGTCCGGAGCCGCACAGCTGGTTGTTGTCGTCTTTGGCGTCTGGTTAAGCGACGAGTTCAGCTTTGCTGTGGCGTCGATCGGACAGGTGGCTTTCCTGTTCGGCGTGATCGAACTACTGGCGGTGGCAGCGACGATTCGATTTGCTGATCGAATCGGAAGCACACGCTCAGCGCTGGGTGGCACGGCTATTCTTGTCGCCGCAGCGATGTTACTGGCATTCGGTTCTACCCATCTAGCGATCGGCGTTGGAGCGCTGAGCTTCTTGTTGGCTGGTCACGAGTTCGCCTTGGTGTCAACCAAGCCGCTTCTCGCTGCTGCATCGCCTGGTGAGCCGGGCGTTGGGATTGGGCTTGGATTCGCGGCCGCCGCTGCGGCGCGAAGCATCGCGGTGCTAGTTGGGACAATTGCCTTTCAATCGGGGGGAATGACGCTCGCGGCAACCCTCAGCGGAGGGCTCGGATTACTTGCGTTGTCACTGTTTGGATTTGCTCACCACTCAAACACTGCGAATTTACTGTTGTAATGACCGCTAGTCGGTTACTGGGTCAGTAATTTCGGGGTTGTTCGGCTAGTAGGCGTTGCAAGGCGCGGCGGTCGACTTTTTGGCTTGCGTTCATGGGGAAGCTGGTCGCCACTTCTAGCGCCTCGGGGAGTTTGTACGCCGCAAGGGTGGTGCCGCCGTGAATCCGGAGATCGGCGAGCGAAATCGGCCGGTCGGGGTCGTTGGGGATGACTACGGCAACGCCAACTTCGCCCATTACCGGATCGGCTCTTGGAACGACCACGACGTCGCGAACCTGTGGATGCAGACCCAGCACCGCCTCGACCTCGAGCGGGTACACGTTATAGCCGCCGCGTATGAACATCTCGGAGACGCGGCCCGAAAGCCGGTACAGTCCGCTCTCGTCGACTCGGGCGAGGTCGCCTGTGCGAAGCCAGCCATCGCGCAGCGCCTCCTCGGTGGCCCTCGGGTTACGCCAGTACTCGGCCATGACGGCGGGCGACCGCAACCACAGTTCGCCGACGTCGCCGGTAGCTACCGGCTGCAGGTCGGAGTCGCGGATCTCGGCCTGCACTCCGGCCCGCGGACGACCAATCGAATACAGTGCCTCTTCGTCGGCCGCGCCGGGCGTAGTGCTAAGCCCGACACCCCCACTCTCTGTCGATGAGTAGCGGATCAGATAGTTGGCTCCGAAGCGTTCGCGGGCCTCGGTTACCAACGCCGGGGGAGAGGCCGCTGCTCCGGCAACGATAGTGGTGACCGCCGAGAAGTCGTAGCTGTCGAACTCCGGCTGGCGCAGCAGTAAGGCGATTTGTGCCGCGACGCCCGATACTGCGGTCATGCGATGCTGATGGATTAGTTCGAGCACTCGCGCGGCCCGCCATTTGTGCTGCAGGTGGGTTGTTCCGCCTCCGGCGATTAGCCAAGGCCACTTGGTCATGAACCCAACGTGAGCGAACTCGGTTGGGGCGATCGTGTGTCCAGCTGCGCCCCAGGCACCTCCAGTATCGAGTTGGCGCACCGCTTCGAGCTGGCGATTGGTAAACAATGCGCCTTTGGGTTCACCGGTTGACCCCGAGGTGAAACAGATCGCCACCGGTCGGTCGGGGTTTGGGGTCAGAACCGTCGGGACGTAATCGCTAATCCGTAGCTCGTTCACAACAGCCTCGCCATCACTAGCTGGTTCGATGAGCGCAACCGGCGTGTCGCTGGCGAGGCCATCCGACAACTCGCTGGTGCTAATGACCAGGTCGGCTTCGGCCGCAGCTACCACGGAACGCCGCTCGCCAGCCTCGAACCTCGGGTTGATTCCAGCGCAAACCGCCCCAAGTTTTGCGAGTGCTGCATAGGCGACCAAGTACTCGATTCCAGAGGGCAACAGCATCGCTACCACCGAACCTTCAACCACGCCTCGACGAGCTAACCCGCCAGCGGTCTCATCTGAGAATTGGTCGAGCATTCGGTAGCTGAATGGCCAACCATCGGCACTTATGTAGGCGATTCGGTCGTCGAATCTTTCTGCCGTCTCGTGAATCGTCTCCGGGAGCACCTGAAGAAGGTACCGCCCGTTGAGACGAAGGCGGTAACGTCGCCAGATATGGATTTCCGGCTTTCAACCGAGGAACTAGCATTTCGCGATGAAGTCAGGACCTGGCTTGAAGAGCACCTCGTGGGAGAGTTTGCCGACCTTCGCGGTCGCGGCGGTGTCGGTCAAGAAGATATCCCGATCGAGTTGCTGATGGCATGGGAGCAAGAACTCGCTTCGGGAGGTTGGCTGGGGTTGGGGTATCCGTCAAAGTTGGGAGGTCGCGAAGTAACCCTGTTCGAGCAAGTCAGCTTCTTTTCGACCTATGTCGAAGCCCGAGCACCGGGCCGAATGCCAAATATGGGTGCGACCCTGCTTGGCCCAACGGTGCTCGCCTACGGTAGCGACGAACAACAACAGCGCTTCGTACCTCCCATTTTGAGGGGCGAAGAGTGGTGGTGTCAGGGTTACTCCGAACCCGACGCTGGTTCCGACCTAGCCAACGTTGCGACGAAGGCCCATCTCGATGGTGGACAATGGGTTATCGATGGCCAAAAGGTCTGGACGTCGTTGGCCCAATACGCCGACCACTGCTTTCTCATTGCCAGGACCGAGCCCGGATCAAGTCGGCATTCAGGGCTCAGCTATCTGTTGGCTGAAATGGATCAGCCCGGCATCGAGATTCGACCGATCGTTCAGATAACCGGTGGGGTCGAATTCAACGAGGTGTTCTTCTCGGGTGCCGTAACCGCTGAGGCGAACGTTGTTGGCGAGGTCGGCGACGGCTGGAGGGTAGCGATGGGAACCCTCGGCTTTGAACGGGGCGCCTCGACCCTGGGACAGCAAATGACCTTTCGTCAAGAGTTCGACGGCTTGCTCGCTTACGCCAAACGAACCGGCATTAGCGATGACCCGATCTTTCGCCAGGAGTTAGCAGGCGCCTACAGCACGCTTGAGATAATGCGCTACAACAACCTGCGGATGCTCAGCGTCGAGGCATCTGGCGGTGTACCGGGGCCCGAGATGTCGATCGGCAAGCTGTACTGGGCGAGCTGGCACAGGATGTTTGGCGAGTTGTTGATGGCGGCCCGCGGGGCCAGCGCGATGGTGGCTGGCGAGGAAGCGACTGGCGACGACTTCCCGATCGACAACATGACTCGAACGTTCCTGTACAGCCGCGCCCACACCATTTACGGCGGCAGCAATCAAGTCCAACGAAACATCCTTGGTGAGCGTGTGCTCGGGTTGGCTCGCGAACCGCGGCCTTGATCGGAACTGGGAGTGTCCGGCGTTAGGCGGCGAGGGCAAATCCAGCGGTCGCTTTGGTCGGTTGAGAATCGAGTGATTGCTGCTTCGCTCCGGTGACTGTGAGAGCGAGCCCGATGGCGAACGCTGCTAGCGAAAGCAACGGGTTGTTGATGGTTGAGCGGGCCGAGGTGCGTGAATTGGTCATAACAAAAAGCTACGACGATCGACGCCGAAGATCTGTTCCGCTCAGCACCGCCGATCTGTATCGACCGACACAAACGCTCGTAGATCAGTTACCCGGTAGGACGTTTTGGAAGCGGCCTGAAGCTTCGTCGATCGCCACCCTGTGGCACGAAACAGTTCCGGCCGGTGGTCGGACAGAATCCAGAATCCGACCCTAGAAACTGCAACAGCCCAGACCGGTCGGCGAGCCAATGCTCGCTTTCGCTGAATGAGCCCTTAACCCCGAGTGGCATCGGGATCCGGCCACCGGTCTCGAGAGCCTCAACAAAATCAACAACCGTGAAGTTGAGCGGCACCCGCTCCAGGGCATCGAATACGACGTGCATCAAGAGGCACTCGGTGTAGCCGATGTCGCCGGGCGGGTCGATCGAATCGGCCGCGGCTCCCCTGGTACTTCTAGCTTCGAGCCCAGCGCTGAATGACCAATCGCCGCGCGGCCTATCGCCATACTCGCCGTTTAGGAAACGATCCCACCCCTCACGACACGCTGCATCGACGGAGGTTTCGGGCATAGTGGCACCACCAAACACTCCAACCGCGTGGGCTCCAATCCATTGCCGGCCCAACCTGGCCGCTGCAAAGGGATCGGCGATGTTATCGGCGTCGACGATCAGGTTGGTCCAAGTTGCACCTGCAGACTCCATCGCCTCCCCAAAGGGCCCAGCAATGGTCGAGTTGGACAGGAACAACATCGTCTCGGTCTGACCAGCAACCAACTCATCGATCTTGGAGCGAAGCGATTCGCGTGCCGCCTCCACTCCCTGACTGACTGGGATTTCTTGTGAGACGACGTCGTATCCCAAGTTTTCTAACTGTTCGATCGCGGTTTGCGCGGCGGCAAGGTCGCCCGGTAGGTCGTTGTGCACTACCGCTACCCGACCTACCAGCCAGCCTTTTTGTTCGAAGCGATTAAGCGCTGCTCGCACCAGTATCTCGCGTGGCGGTTCGAGGCTGAACAACAGATCACCAGCGTCATCGAAGTTGGCGAGCGTGGGGTTTTCCCCGACGATGACGGGGCGGGCGTGGGGGTCGATTAGGCAGTTGGTGGCGATCGTCTCAAGCCCCGACACGTTCAGCACGACGAATGCATCGCGGTCGACAACCCGGTCGCATGCCGCCAACACGCTCTCCGGTACGAGCGGGTCCCAGGTTGCCACGACGATCTCTACCGTTCGACCATTGATGCCGCCGGAGTCGTTGATTCGTGCAGCTTCTGCGCGCCAGCGATCGACCTGCTGGGTGACCGTTAGGTCCTCAACGAAACCCGATCCCAGCAGTTGGTTAACGTCTCGTATCATCACCCCGATACGAATCTTGTCGGTTTCGACTCCCGGCGCGCTGCTGATAGGCGAGTCCTGAGGAAGGCTGACTGTGCCAGCCGGTTGGGTTGTCGTCGAGCTCGCGTCGTCGCTCTGATCGCCCGATGCCGTTTCCGCAGCGTTTGAGGCGTTGTCGGATTCGGTCGCGTCGGTGTCGGCGCCGCCAGACTCGGGTGGCGAACTTCCAGAGCACGCCGACGTTAGTACTGTGACGGCGAGCAGCGCCGTGAGAAATCGGAAAGCAGAGTGCAGGGCGGACATGACCTGCGAAAAGGTACCTGCGTTTACCGCAAGCCACCATAAGCGGGCAGCGGGTACGTGAAGTTTTGTTGCCGGGCTGTTGTTGCTTTCCACTGCTGTCGCCTGCGGCGACGGGGCCGTTGGGCCCTGAGCGGGCAGCGGGTACGTGAAGTTTTGTTGCCGGGCTGTTGTTGCTTTCCACTGCTGTCGCCTGCGGCGACGGGGCCGTTGGGCCCTGAGCGGGCTGCGTCATTTGGCTCAAAGTGTTGGATTCAGGCCAGACTGAGCAGATCCAATCAGCCGACTTAAGGAACCAAACATGGCCGAGGCCTTTATTATCGATGCTGTTCGCACGCCGGTTGGCCGTCGTGGCGGAGGCCTTTCTGGAGTTCATTCGGCCGATCTAGGTGCGCACCCAATAGCGCAGCTAATCGAGCGAACCGGTATCGATCCCGAGCTTGTGGAGGACGTTATTTACGGATGCTGTGACACCGTTGGCACCCAAGCGGGAGACATCGCTCGCTCAGCTTGGCTGGCCGCCGGAATGCCCGAGGCGGTGCCGGGCGTAACCATCGATCGGCAGTGCGGTTCTGGCCAGCAGGCGGTGAGCTTCGCTGCGATGGGTGTAATGGCGGGGGTGCAAGACTTCGTTGTCGCTGGCGGCGTGCAGAACATGAGCCAGATCCCGATCGGGTCGGCCATGGCTCTCGCCGGCCCGCTCGAGCTGGGCGAGAACCCGTTCCATGGCTCGACCGGCTGGGTCGAGCGCTATGGCACTCAGGAGATATCGCAGTTCCGTGGTGCCGAGCTGATCGCCGAGAAATGGAACATCGGCCGCGATGAGATGGAAGCCTTTGCGTTCGAGAGCCACAATCGGGCGATCACGGCGATCGATGAAGGCCGCTTCGAGCGCGAAATAGCACCACTTGGTGACGTAGCTGTCGATGAAGGGCCGCGTCGGGGCGGATCGCTTGAAAAGATGGCACAACTGACTCCGCTTCAAGAGGGAGGCCGCATTACCGCGGCGTTGGCCAGCCAGCTTTCCGACGGAGCGGCAGCATTACTCATAGCCTCAGAGGCCGCAGTCGAACAGCATGGGCTAAGCCCGCGTGCTCGCATCCATCACATGAGCGTGCGAGCCGACGACCCAATCTTCATGCTCACGGGGCCAATAGCCGCCACAACCTATGCCCTAGAAAAGTCGGGTATGACCATCGACGATATCGACTTGTTCGAGTGCAACGAGGCGTTCGCCTGTGTGCCGATGGCATGGATGGCCGAACATCATGTTCCCCACGAAAAGGTCAACGTGAATGGCGGAGCAATAGCGCTTGGTCACCCGATTGGCTGTACCGGTGCCCGGCTGATGACCACCCTGTTGAACGAACTCGAGCGAACAGGTGGTCGCTATGGCCTGCAGACCATGTGCGAGGGCGGTGGCCAGGCAAACGTGACGATTATCGAGCGGCTATAGCCGCAGCTTCAAAGAGGTAGTCAGACAAACCCCCTCAGTTTGGTAAATACCCGCATGGAGTTGCCGAAAAGGAGAAATGGCGAAGTCAGACTTTGCCCCTTGGAAGGAACCCATGTTTCGCAGACTCCTGCTGATTGTGATTTTGAGCATCGTGGCCACGAGTTGCTACTCGCTCGACACCACTCTGGTCGTCAACGACGACGGCTCGGGAACCTTCTCACTCGACTACCTGATCGACAAAGACACTTCCTCAGAGACCCTCCAAACAGGTGGAGACATATTGAGCCCCTGTTCTGCGTTGGCGGAGATCGAGGCAGCGGCCCCCGCCGGGTCGACGGTTGTACCCCTCGAGACTGGTTCACAGTGTGGTGCTCATCTCGAAATGGCCTTCGCTAACCCCGATGAGCTATCGGCTGGGGTGAGGCAGCTGGTCGAAGCTGGCAGGTTTAGCGCATTCGGCTATTTCCCCGAGGTGACGGTGCAGCCGAGCGGTGCTGAGGGTGGCTGGAAGTTCGATGCAAAGTTCAAACCTCCGGTTCCCATCAACCTCGATACTCAAGGCCAGTTTCGTAAAGACGTTGGGGCAGGAACCTTTTCCTTTGGAGTAAAGCTTCCGGGGCGTCAGGTCGAGCACAACGCCGATCGCATCACGTCCGACGGCACGATGATCTTTGAAATCGATCCGATCGTTGGTGGGAGTGGCCAGCTGTTAGTTATCACCGAGCCGGGTGTCACCATTTTGGGAGGGCCCGAGCCGAGCAGTCTGCCGTCGGTAAAGATTCTGGTCGGGATCGCGTTGTTCGCATTGTTGATTGCTGGGTTCGGTGTGCACCAGCAAAAGAAGAAGCGTCAATACGAGGGTGACCCCGATGACGACTCTGGCATGATCGCCATTGGAGAGCGGCTGGGTCTTACACTCAGCGAGCCCGATCCCGTGGATGATGCCGCGCCGTCGCTCGACGAAGCTGAGTCATCGCTTGCACCTCCTGAGTCATCGCTCGCGCTTCCGGCGTCTTCGCTTCCGGCTCCTGAATCGTCGCTTGCACCGCCAGAGTCATCGCTCGAGGCGCCTGAATCCTCGCTCGCTCCACCGACTGCGCCAGATCTCTCAAACAATGCCCCCGAGATGGTGGCAGCCGCCGCCGAAGAGTGGCCGTCGGCCACTCCGGCACAGAGTTCAGGGCCAGTCCTAGATACCGATCCGGCCAGCCAACAAAAGGACGACTCGGCAGAAGCGTCAGGCTGGATTACCTCGGTGCACGCTGTCGACACTGCGCCAGCAGCTGACCAAGTTGTTGAAACGGTCGAGCCTGTCGCTGATATCGATTCGGTCCCGACAGAAATCACCGAAGCGGGGCCGGTTCCGGTTTCTGCTTCGGCGGACGCTGCCGTAGGCGTCGAGTCCACTGCTTCAACCTGGCCAGCGACAGCGGCAGGAATCGTGAGTGCCCCGTGGCCGACCGGTCCTGCACCGACCAGTTCTTCTCAGGCTGTGGGTGCAAACGCCGCCGGCGCTTGGCCGGTAGGACCAGGTGCTGGCGAGCCAGAACCTGCCGTCACCCCCGAGTCTGTCAAAGAGCCCACCGAACCCAGCCAGAGCGCCCCGACTCAAGACGAGATGGTCTGGGACCAAGATCGCGGCGCCTATGTAGTGTTCGATCCTCGTAGGCAAGCATGGATGGTCTTCGATCAAGAAACCCAGGCTTGGATCCCTACCTAATCGACTCGAAGTAGACCCACTATGGTGAGGCTGTGCGAGATCAGCCTTCCACCAGGGGTTCCGGCGGACGAGTGCCAGGATCGCGCGGCCAAGCCACTCGGCTGCGACTGCTATCCGTCACCAAAGGCCTGCTCGAGGTCGGCGGTTTTCGCGGTCTTCGAGTAGTAGATATTGCGCGAGAGGCCGGAACCAGCCCAGCCACCTTCTACCAGTACTTTTCCGATATCGAGGCAGCGCTGCTCGCCCTGGTCGGCGACGTCGAGGCCGACGCTGATCAGCGGCTGCGAAAGCTGATCGACACCGAACCATGGTCCGACAATCCTCG